>CALXZK010000015.1 GCA_944393225.1 uncultured Alphaproteobacteria bacterium | reverse complement strand
TAATTGAGTGGTAAAAGTTTTTGTCAATTTTGTCTTGACTTTTATATTTTATCTGTTTAGGATTAAAAACATTCAATCAGTAATTAATATATTATTAACCTTTATGGGTCGTAGGAGCGCCCCTTTCTTTAGTTTTATCTAAAGATAAAAAAAATACTATGGCAAAGAAACCAAATACAACCGTTTCAATGGCAAGTGCAAACAATGCTGGTATTGAAAAGTTCCGCAAATATGCAACACCGCGGAATATTTACATGAAAGAAACTACCTACGGCATCCGCACAGTTATCCATGGGAATAAAAAAACACAGCTTGAAGCTGTAGATGCTGTTTGCAATGGCATCGAAGGCTGGATTGTAAACTTGGCTAACCGCTAGCGCAAGTTTGTAAGTGCTAAAGACGGTTACAGGGTTATTTAAGATATTTAATCTAGCTATGAAAATTGAAAGCGTTGACTTGTCGTGAGACAAACAACGCTTTTTTTTAATTCATTATTTGATTGTATCAAGAATGCAAAGAGCCATGACAAACGCAATCACATAAAACACCATCAAGCTAACTGCAACATTAGAACATATCTCATTTCCGTGACTATCATAATGTATCACTTCACGGCGCTTATCGCGATAATGATCAACAATCAATCCAACAATCAAACAAACAACAAAGCCGCAAGCGGCAACAATGTAAAAAATCTTTTCCATAAAACGCAATTATTATGATTAATAATAAAAATTAGTAAAAATTGATAAAGCACAAAACAAACAGAAAGTCAAGAAAATCAATACACAAACAAAGATATTGACAAAATAGAAAAAACATATAATGTATCTGACAATAAAACTATTATTAATTAACCCTTTATCTATTAATTTATGAAAAAGATTATGTTTTGGGCAACCTTGATGTTGTCCTTTGTGTTTGTTACCAATGTGCAGGCACAAAAAAATGAAAAAGAAATCAGAGCAGCTGCAACTTCTGTGACTTCTCGTACTCCGGGAATTGATGGCGCCAAAAATTTTAAAGATTTTTGCAACGGCGACACCAAATTCGAATTATCAAAAAATTCCCCTAAAGGCATGAGAAAAGCTGCTGTGAGGATGAGTCATGACCTCTATAAAAAGGGGATGATTTCTTACAAAGAACATTTGTCTCTTGCCGAAAAGTTAGCTTGCAAACCGGGCAGGAAATGACAAACCCTATGAAAAAAGGAGGATTTCAACTGAAATCCCCCTTTTTTATTTTCTGCACAGCATTATAAAAAGCTGTGCTTTTTTTGTTTCATTTGGTTTCATCTTCATACCATTTATCAGAATACCAATACGTTAAGTTTTTTCTGCTAAAAATAAATTCACAAAATTCTTTTCCGTAAATTGGCTTTTCAGACTTAAGATAAAACCTTTTCTTTTTTTCCTGCAATGTTGCTGCATGTAATTTTAATTTTCCTCTTTCAAGGCGGCGCAAACAACACTCCTGCACACTAATCACCGATTTTGAATTTTCGATGGCTATTCCAATCAAAAACTGATGATAATCGGGATTTTCGACTTTCTCTAAAATACACCAGCGAAGTTTATCTTCCGGCACATTAAAATGCTTAGAAAAAAACGCTAAGCTAGAAAAATCAGTTTTACTCATAATACAAAAAATTATATGCTTTAGATAAAAACAAATAGCATGCATAGCTCTTTGTGTCAATGAACATATTATTGACAAATGGCGCATATCAATACACAATACTACTCAAATACAAAGGGCTCTGTTACAGCCCGAATTAAACATAACTCAAACAAAGAGCATCACTCATGAACCAAGCTGTAGAAGAATACCATAGAAAGCGCAGAGCATTTATTATCTTACCGCAAGTAGGCATAATTATCGGTGAACAAGGACAACCCTATTCTCATCGCGAAATTTTAAAACATATTGGCTGCTCTGACAAACAAATATCGCATATTTTAGAAAACTATCCACGCGGCTATTTTCTAAACAACAAACTTGTCATGTACCAGTCAGATGATGTGAAAGAAGGAGAAAGTTGGCAACTTCATCCTAAGAATTATGAGCTTGTCAAAAAATATTTCGGTGATATGAAAAAAATCTTCGACCTCAACACACAAAGCCAAATATTTTTAGGTGTATCTCGCGGCAAAGAAGGTGAAGTCTGGCCAACCATAAATGAAGTTGATATAAATTTTTTTAATGAGTAAAGAGCATGAAAATAAAGTTTTTTATTCTTCTTTTGTGCACTATTATCGGAATTAGCATTTATGCTTACCAAAACAGCTTAGGAAAAAATTTATATAATTTAACCGCAGATAAAGATTGCAAAGTCGGCGTCGCCATTATTCATGATAAGGACTATTGGTCATTAAATAATGATGAAACTTATCCGCTGATGAGTGTGTTCAAAATCTTTGTTGCCACAGCTGTTTTAGAAAAAACAGAAAAAGAAAACATAGCCTTGAACACCCCTATTATTATCACGTCCGATATGATTTATCCGACCTATAGCCCGCTACGAGATAAAATCAAGCAATATCCCTACCAAAGCACGATTGAAGAATTGCTTTTCTATATGCTCGCACAAAGTGATAATATCGCAACAGATATTCTTATATCTTATTTAGGCGGCATAGATAAACTCAATCAATTTATTTCATCAGCAGGCTTTCCGCAAATTGTAATCAAAGTCAATGAAAAACAAATGAGCGAAGATATTCAAAACCAAAAATTGAATATTGCCCACCCTCAGGATATTGCCTTATTCTTGAAAGCTATTGATGACGGAAAAATTCTTTCCGCAAAGCAAGCTGATGTTTTCAGAAATATCCTAAAACAAACGCAGACCGGTCAAAATAAACTCAAAGCCGGATTACCGAATAAAGTTATTATCGGACACAAAACCGGCTCTTCGGACAGAGATGAAAGTGGTATAAAAATCGGCGATAATGATGCTGGATTTATCGTTCTTCACAATGGCGAGATATATTACATTGTAGTATTGATTAAAAATTCTAAGATGAGCGATGACCAAAATGCCAATCTCATCGCTCAAATATCCCAACTTGTTTATGAAAAACTAAAATAAGATACGGAGCAAACATGAAACTGACAGAAGCGCACGACAAAAATCTTTTAGCCCAAATTCAAACCCTGTATCTTGAGGCTTTTCCCAAAGAAGAAAGAAAACCCTTCTCTCTATTGTTAGAAACCAGAGAAAAAGGACAAAGCGAAATTTTGGCAATAGAAAATGAACATAACGATTTTTTAGGTTTAGCAATTACGGCAAAACATAAAGATATGGTTTTGTTAGATTATTTTGCCATTTCATCACACCATCGCAGTTCTGGCTTTGGTTCAAAAGCTTTTCAAAACATAAAACAGCGCTATGCTGACAAACGCTTCTTTTTAGAAATCGAGCGCACGGATATAGCCGCCGATAATCAAGTTCAACGGCAAAAAAGAAAGAATTTTTATCTTAAAAACGGTATGCAAAATGCCCCCTTTATGGTAGATTTATTGGGTGTCGAAATGGAAATTTTGGCTCATAATTGCCAACTGGAATATAAAGACTATTTCAACCTTTATCACACTCTGTTTGGCAATCACATCTCCCAACACATCCATTTGGTAAGCAGCAAATAAAAAACAGGAAAAAATTCCTAAAAGTTGTTAATAATACAGATTATCTACTTGAAATCTATATTTAATTGTGTTATATGAAATTTATCACTTAGGTTAAGTGTACCCAAAATCCAAAGATTAAGTTCTTCGGATTTTTTTTGTTTAAACAATTAAAAAAGAAAGAAACAACCATGAGCAATTTAATCAGATATATTATTCAGGAAGATCCTGAAAAAGAAATGAGAAAGAAAACTTGGGAAAAACCAACATATTCATCTATTGTTGCTCCTCGAGAAGAGATAGAAGCTTCTAAAAAAAAGATCTCAAAATTTATTAGAGAGTACATTATCTTCTTATAATACAAAGCAAACACCTACACCTTGGGCGAAAAAGCAATCTAATAATCTATTGGAACGGATGAGCATGACAACACCATCTGCACATAAAAGGCTTGAAAATAACACTCCGAATTTAAACCGCTCATCTGTCGGTGACATTGCTTTGGAAGGAATAAAGGGTTTTGGAGAAGGAATAGAACAGGGATTTTTAAGAATGGCAAATGGAATGAGTATGAATAACTTAAAAAAATGGAGTGATAATATTTTTGATGGAGCATACACACGCCAAGAACAAAATTTTGAAAATTTAAGTTTTGATGATTATATTTCAATCCTTAAAGATAATCCAACTGAAGAAGCCAAAAAAACGGAATTTTACGATGAACACAAAAGTTTAAATCTAGAAGAATTGATGGCTTTAGAGCAAGATAAAATGCTGTATTTCTTTTTAGCTTACAATTCACAGTTAGTTTTAGCAAATGCTGGAGATAAAAAAGATTTTTTAGGATATGAGTTTTCTGAACGAAGAGGAAAAGAAGGTATCAACATTTATAAGGATAACAATAATAATATAATATCTTCGTTATTTTCAGATATTGATATCTTTGATACAAATAAATTAAATAGCTATATTTATAAAAATTTTATCAATGAAGATATAAAACAAAGCATTGTCAATATAAATTTAGCAGAAGAACATCCGTTAAAAAACCATATTGATTATTGCCGATTGTCTGAATTAATAAATTTTTCATTACCAAAATTTGAAAAAGTGATTAATTTAAATTCTAAAAAAAAAACTAAATTTTGAAAGTAAGTATTCATACATTAAGCTGACGGATATTGCCAAGGTGGACTGGGGTAATACATCTCTGACTAAAGAGTTTTATAAAACAGAAGGATTTCCTGCTTATAGTGCAGCAGGTCAAGATGGTTTTACAAGTACATACGAATATGATACGCAAGCAATTATTGTTTCTGCTATAGGTGCCAAATGTGGAAGATGTTTTAAAGCAGATGGAAAATTTACTGCCATCAAAAATACGTTAGTTATTAGTCAATTTCATGGTGTCTTACGAGATTATCTTTTTGAAATTATAAATCATGAGAATTTTTGGAATAAGGGCGGAAAAGGGCAGCCTTTTATTGGAGTAGAAATGGCTAGAATAGAAAAGGTTCCTCTCCCACCATTAGATATTCAGGAGAAACTTGTTGCTGAAATCTCCCCGTTAACAAATATAGAAAAGGAATCTGTAGTAAAAATAAAAAATTTAAAAGATAGAATAGAGAAATTATATTCATCTTTATATGGAGAATCTAAAGATTCTATTAGATTATCAGATAAAAATATTTTTAATCTTTCTATTGGTAAGAGGGTATTAAATAGAGAATTAGATAAAACGGGAAGCTTTCCTGTTTACAGTGCTAATGTTTTTGAACCGTTTGGTTACATTAATAAATTACTAATTAAAGAATTTGATAAACAATCTGTTTTGTGGGGAATTGATGGAGATTGGATGGTAACTACTATTGATAAAGATATCCCATTTTATCCAACAGACCATTGTGGTGTGTTGCGATTAAAAGATAATACAAAACTTTTGGAAAAATATGTGGCATATGCTTTAAATAAAAATGGCAAAGAATATGGTTTTTCAAGAAGTAAGAGAGCTTCTATTGATAGAATAGAAACAATAAGAATTCCAGTTCCTGATATAGATGAACAAAAAAGAATTATTGATATTATATTGCCTATGGAAAATGAAATTGTAAAATTGCAAAAAGAGTTAGGCAAAATTCCTTTAAAGAAAAAAGAAATTTTGGATAAATATTTAAAATAATATTACTTCTTGCTTAGTTTCAACTGTGTGAGTTCGGCAAGAAGTCTGTCGGCTCGTGATTTTTCAAATTCGTATTGTTTTTGGTAGTATTCGGCGTCTCGTTGAAAGTTCAGGGCTTCTTGCAATATAATGCGTTTATCAACGTTGCTTAAATCAACACAAGCGATGGTTAAGTATGGTTTGTCGGTTAGTTCTAACATTCTGCGGCCGTGGGTATCCATTGATTTAATAAGATACCCTTCGCGGATAAGTCCGTTTATCATCACTTTGGCGGAATTTACCGTTAATCCCAAAGCCATGGCGATTTTATCATTCCCCATAAAAAATTTATGATTATTGTTTGTTTTGTATTTGATGAAGTCCAATAACAGACGTTCAGTAATTGATAATGTAGCTTTACTTTTGCTCATGTTTTCTCCTTATAAACTTTTGTCCTGAAAATATTTATTTGCGGAGAATGCGAGATTTTAAATTGAACAAAATCAGAGGCGGAAATCGTTATTTCCACTTATAAAGCTTACGGAAACGGTTATTTCCGGAAATTTAAAAACGGAAATTTATATTTCCACTTGGGGAAGTCTATATTTCCAGTTCCGGAAACCGTTATTTCCGCCATCGGAAAGCCATATTTCCTCATTAAATTGCTCAATCCCTTATCAGACAAGTATTTTAGAGCAAATTTTAACCCATATAATAGTATTATAATAGATATAAAAAATAACTATTATATTAGAACCGGAATTAAAATAGCTTTCTTTTTTCTGAGCTTAAAATAGCTCTCAAATTAAACAAAACAAACCTCTGAGGGGTGATTTAATCATTCGGGAATTAAAAAGAAATCAGAAAGCCGTCCGCCGTGTTCCGCCCAACAAAAAGAGGTGTCATGCTCGCACATCACACCTCACCCCAGACAATTCGTGTTTATAATCGAAACATAGCCATCAGCTACACAGGTATTTATCTAGCCAAAGTTTGTTTTTTGCCAAATCACAAAATAGGTTTTATTTCCGATAAATATCCTTATGAGAAACCAGATAAGGAGTGAGATGTTAATGTATAATCCGGAAGATAAAACGTATTCTAAATTTATTACCATTGAAGAAATGGCTGAAGTCCAAGAAAAAATCAAGCAAATAGAAGAGAGATTAAAGAATACACCGGTTAATCCGCCGTATAATTTTGAGAGCGAAGGTAATATTGATATCAACTCAGTCAGTGAGTTGAAAAAATTGATTAGAACCAACAATTTTAACCTAAATTCATCAATCAATCGCCGCAGAGCCAGTTTATTTTTGGTGGCTTGCTATTTCTGCATGGAAAAAGAGCCTCTTGATTTTCTTATTGCCGAGGGAAGCGAAGTCAATAGAACAGATATATTCGGATATAATGCTATTATGTCGGTAATATTGAATGAAAATATGGAAGATGATACCAAATTACAAACCATCCAAATGTTGATAAACAAAGGTGTTGATGTGAATTGGCTTAATATCCAAGGAGAAACAGCTTTAACCTTGGCCTTGGAGCGAATAGAACTTGATATTGCCAACCTATTGCTCGATAACGGAGCGGTGCTTTACAAAAACTGAGAAGACTTGACATTCGGGGGATTATTTAACATAATCCCCTTAAAAGTGAATTTATGCCAACTTGTCCCACTTTAACCAAACGGACTAAACAGGAGAAATATAATGACAGTCAGCTTTTATGTTCAGGCGGCCACGCCTGATAAGCAAGCCTTGCAAGCCTTGTTTGATAACTTAGACTTGTTGCAACAACATCAAGATTTAATCTTATCCAATCCCAAATATTACAACATTCATATTCAAGGCAGCGGTGTTTTTGCTTTATATATTCCGACCTTTTCTTTGTGTTTGGGGGAATTGTTGATTTTGTGGCAACACACGCCGTGGAAACAAGAAGATGCTTATTTTTATTGTATAACCGGAAGTCCTCTTTCAGGAAGCAACACATCAAGATATTGGAGCAAAGAACAAGGTCTAGCTAACAAATATACACCGACCTTCGGCAAACAAATTAGCTCGGCGATATTTGTTCGACGAACCGGTAGCCCGATTTATGACGAACATAAACCAACTCCGGTTTCCGTTCCCAAGCTTCAAGCCTCAGATATAACAATCTTTGAACTGATTGAGGAATTAAAGCAAATCTAAATCTTTGGCATAGATTCACTTTTTTATAAAGCTTTTATATGTTGCCCAGATAATAGATAAACATAAAACAGCGATATAAGTATAGTAGATAAAATTAAGGTATTCAGCCGGAGCTGGCGAAATTTCGAAGCCATTATATTGAGCTTTACTTGCCTGATATCCATAAATTATACCAGGGATTGTTATAAATAAAACACTAAAATACTCAACAAAACCAAGAGCGGCTATATAATTGGTAGTTCTAGGAAATTTGTTTTGAAAAATATTGATAAAATTATATTTTCTTTTGAAGCACAAAACAATAAGCATTATGAAAAAAACGGTTGAAATTACAACATCGGCAATGTCGATTACAATGTTTTGTGGTAATAGAAATAATAAGGAGATAACAAAGTAAAATCCACCTAAAATTAAAACATGCCAAGCAAAAGTTTTCATTGAATATTATCTCCTTATAAAATATTTTAATCTAAATAAATAAAATCATTTATTTTTTTCGTTTGCAAGTATCATTATATGTTTGTTGTGCAACAAATGCCATTTTGCCAAGATTAAATCCTTGATTCCATTTTTTTATAATTTTGTTTTGCCCCAAGGCAAAGTCTATTACTTTATTTCCTGTTTTCAAAGTATTTTTTGCATTAGACATTTTATATACTTTGGCAGCTCT
Source organism: uncultured Alphaproteobacteria bacterium (assembly GCA_944393225.1). GTDB lineage: Bacteria > Pseudomonadota > Alphaproteobacteria > RF32 > CAG-239 > CAJLXD01. The sequence continues at coordinate 29,419 of CALXZK010000015.1, read as the reverse complement.
CTTTGCAATGCCGGAAGGAGAGCAATCTCCAACATACTTTGTTTTATCTGTTTTTTTAGGCATTTTATCTCCTTTCTTTTCTTAATTGTTAAATACAAAAAAAATCCGAAGAACTAAATCTTCGGATTTTGGACACACTTAACCTAAGTGATAAGTAATTAATAACAAAATTATATGCAATTTTCAAGATATTAGCAAAATATATTAACAACTTTTAAGAGAAGTTTCTTATGCAACCCGTTGAATTTAAAATAAAATCATTCAGAATCAATAAGATAACACGAAAAATGTTATAAAAAGTGCTTGACTTTAGCATTTTTGAATGCTACCTAAGGCACCATCTTTTTAAAACAATTCATGGAAAAACAGATGGTTAATGAAGAAAATATACTGATGAAAGCACTTTACGATATGGATTTTGAACGTATCAAATCTATCTTAAAGCAAGGTTTTGATGTTAATGAGCCCTATAACAAACACGGTTGGACGCCGTTTATGTGGGCATGCAAAGAGTTTTATGAACCCGATATTATCAAGGCTTTTATTCAAGCCGGCGGGGATGTTAAATCTCGCAATCGTAACGGAGAAACACCTTTTATGATTGCCGCGGTTAAACGCAGTTCGCCGCAAACTCTGGCTGTTTTGCTTGAAGCCGGAGCAGATATTAACGCTCGTGATAAGTTCGGTAATACTTCTTTTATATATGTGGTTCGTCATCCTCAAGCTTTAATGCGAATTCGGATTTTGGACTTTATGATTGATAACGGAGCTGATGCAAACATAAAGAATAATCGCGGTCTTTCGGTTTGGGATTATGCCGCCGAACAAGAAGGTCTGACCGAATATCTTTGTATCAGATTGTTAGAGGAAAGCGAGCATGAATAATATCGCCGCAATCGCCAAGCTCAATGATGATTTCAGAGCCAATCCCTCTTTGGGGACTTTTGTTTTAACTCCCGGAATTAGAGCCAATAGTTTTGATGATATTGAAGTCATTTTGAACAAGGTTCGGCATTTTAAGGATTTCAGTGAAGAAAACAATCCCTACGGTGAAAAGGATTTCGGAGCATTTAGTTTCAAGGGTAAAAAGATTTTTTGGAAGATTGATTATTATGACCGCAATTTTGAATTTGCTTCGCCGAATGCCGCTGACCCTAGTCAGACGAACCGTGTTTTAACCGTGATGTATGCTTATGAATACTAGGAGTTATTTTAGATGAAGTATGATATTTTATGTTCGGAAAGTTTGGATAATCTGATTGAATATGTGAATGCGGCACTTCAAAACGGTTGGCAATGCCAAGGCGGTGTGGGGATTTTAACCCAAGGTTTAAGTTATAAAGTGTTTTATCAAGCTATCATTAAAAACTAGGATTTCCTTTCTATATTATTATGTCTCCTTTCAAAATGAGTATAAATAAGTTAAAAAGAGTAAAATCAATGGTAAATGACGTTTTTGTAGATGATAAGAAAATTAAAGATATTTTGACCTATATCAGCAGAATGAAACACGCTGAACAAATCAGGATGATGTTTTTATGCTCGCTAAACGGTATGCGTTCTATCAATTTTTGTTATCTTCAGGTTAAGGATGTTTATACCGAAACACTGAAAGTCAAAGACGCCATTTGCCTAGATTATGATAAGAACAAAGGCAAGAATAAATGTTCCTACTATTTGAACTCGCAGATAAAGAAGGAATTTGCCGAATATTTGAAGTATCTGCAACAAAACCGAAGCAATTTGAACCAAGAGAGCTATTTATTTACATCGCAAAAGCAAAATAAGCCCTACAATCGCGTGAGTATCAGCCGTTTGTTTAGTTCCGTTTATCGCAAATTCAGCATAAAAGGAGCAAGCCACCTCGGCCGACATTTGTTTGTATCAAAATTGGTAAATTCCGGCGTGAATATCTGTTTGGTGCAAAAACTGGCTAATCATAAAAACATCTCAACCACGCAAAGATATTTTAATTATAACGAACATATGCTCGCAAATGCGGTTGAAAATGCAAGAGTGTGATATCAAATTAACTCCAAGTAAAAAAGCCTTACATTTTTTGTAAGGCTTTTTCTTTTGAGTAAAATTAAAAAAATAAAAATCTCAAAAATTAAAACTAGGGTTGTTAGGGAAGAATAAGCTTCTTGAATGAATTGATACCAAATCAAACAAAGGAACAAAATGTTAAGAAAAGTTATTAAAACAAACAAAGTTTAACATTTTTACCTTACTACCCTAGAGCCTCAAATAAAATCCCTAACAATTCCAAGCTTTTCAAAGAAAATGTTAAAAAAGGTATGTTCTTTAACATTTTAATATTTTGCTATGAAGAATCGCTAAATGATAGAAATTATCTCAATGACAATAGATAGCTTTATGTCAGCTTAAGTGTAGCACCAGCGTAGCACCGGCAAAAAAGAAAAGGCTTTGAGAAAGTTCTCAAAGCCTTTATTTTCCTTGGTTGCGGGGGCAGGACACTCAACCATAATACATACTAACACATTGAAAAACATTAAATTTATTCTAAAAATAGCCCCATATTTTTCGGTTGGTGTGATACATAGTTTGGCACCTTATATACCTTCATTTTCAAAGCGTCAAGAACAAATTTTCAATATAAAAATCATTCAATTACAAAATTTAATCGCTAATGAATAAATAAAATTGAGTATTTTATTTTTGCAAAGGCAACTAATTGTATGGTAATATTTTTTATGCCGACAGTCAGGGGTTAGTCGGCAACTCTTGACTAAATTTGAGAACAATCTAATTGAAAACAATACATATGAAAACAATTTATTTGAAAATTTAGTAGCTACTATCAATCTATATAGATTTATCAATTTTAATGGCGATGGACTTCCACCCATTAGTTATTATTAACCACCATAAAAATTTAAATGGTGGATATAATACACTATTATCAAAAAGGATTAACAATGAATTATTTTATCACTTTTCAACCTAACAAATACAATGCATCAGATAGAGACCTAATAATAAATTTTAAAAAGGGTTTGCAAAGGTATTACAAAAAACTATTGGGAAATAGATACAATAAACACAAAGAACAACAATACAAAATGGTTATAGATATATCTCACGGGCACAATGACCCAAAACACACTCATCCACACCTACATATAAATGCAGATATTCCTAATTCAGAGATAACTGGCTTTATGCGTTTTATGACCGAATGGCTAAAAAAATATTATCCCAAGCTATCGCCAGATTGCAGATATTTACAAACTGATTTAGATAGATTACGTGCAGGTATGTATTCTCTAAACCAATCTATTAAATCATATAATGAAAAGGACTTTCAAACAGGAAATTACATTATTTAATTGATAAATACCTAAAAAGGAGAACAAATGAATTTAGAGAAAACCGCAATAAATGACCGTATAGCAGCCCTAATGAAGGATAATGAGTCAATCCAACAGCAAATTAAAATATACCTCACCAGAGAGCGAAAAAAAGGCGTTAAAAAATAAAAAAGCTAAAAACAATGACGAATTAAGACAAGAAAGAACAAAACGCTATAATTTAGAGCAAGAAGAAGATGCCGAATTTATTAGAGAATGCTGTCAATATTTACAAAAATTAGGAATAGTTAAAAGCCAAAGGCAATTCAGCCAGCAATTCTTAAATAAAAGCCAAGATTATTTAGGTGTAATAATCTGTGAAAAAAGACAACCACCGATTAACATATTGCACCGCCTTGTCCAAAATCTTATTCAAATTCAGCCAATTTATGAAGAAAAATATACCATCAGCAATTATTTAGATACCTTAATTAACAAAGGTAATCAGCTAATCACGCAAAAATTACTAAAATATCTATAAAATAACCCTACATTCAATTTTCGTTAATTGGTGAATTTTAATTTTTATAAAAGAAAATTAAGGATAAAAAATGGAAATAATCAGAGCATATCAGCAACTAATGACCTACAATAAAAAATATTCATATATACAGAGCGATGGTAAAATTGTGTTTAATAATAATTGGGCTTGGATTGTAGTATTCCAAGCCCAAAATAAACATAATTTTGCTATTGTGAAATATGATAACGGAAAATATACAGTTATTGAAGTTTAAATTCTATTCATAAGTTTATTCTTTTCGCGGTTAAATTCATCTTCACTAATTAAACCTTTTTCTTTCAAATTGCCTAATTTTTCTAATGATTGATATGCATCATTCTCATTAACATTATGAGCATTTTCATTTATCCATCTTGTTGGCTTATATATGCAAGCAAAAACTAACGCAATAATCCAAGTAATAAAGAAAAAAGAACCTAACCAAGATAAAATCGTTATTGTTTTTAATTCTCCATTTTCAACACCTCTATTTTTTGCAATAGTAGTAGGAATTGTTGCAATAAAGAGCCATAACAAAAGATACAAACCATAAATAAAAAAATAAATTGATAATGCAAAAGCATCAGCACTATCTGAATTTATTGTTCCAATAAAGAAGAACAATCCCATAATAAAAGATAGAAACATTAAAATTTTGCAAATTCTCTTACAGATAATCTCAACATTTAATGAGGAATCTTTAGAGGTTGATGAATTTTCCTGATGCAAAAACTCATCTCGATATAAATTAAATTCTTCATCAGAAATAATTCCCTTTTGTTTTAAATCAAACAAATCTTCTAAATCTTTTGTATTCATTTAACCTCCTATTAAAAAACAGTATGAGAAACAATATCAAAATTCTTGATATTGTATTTTTTATCATCCAAACGAGTAATTAAAAATTTGCAATAATTGGTAGTAAAACAACTTGTAGATTTTAATCTTTCAGCTTCAGAAGATGATATTTTTACACAAGGAGACAGAAACCAACAATTATGGGCTACAGTAATAGATTCTGTAATAACTCCTTTATCACTATATCTTTTAATTGTAATATCTCCAATATAACCATTTGATAAAGTAACTGAAAAGATATTTACTAAAATTAAAATAATAAACAATGCTAAAAAAGCATATAATATATTTTTATGAGAGCTATTTGATTTATTATCTTGATTTACTTTTAACAATTCTGCTTTTTTTGTGTTAAATTGTTCCTCGGTAATGATACCTTTCTGTTTTAGCTGAAACAATTCTTCAATTTTTTGTTTATCTACCATGTTATTTGCCTCGTGAATAATAAATTATGTAATAAGTAGAACCAATAAAAAGAAGTATTCCTAATGAGAAAACCGGAACATTTATAAAGGTGCTGATATAAAATCTTCCATATATTCGATTCAATTCTATAACTGTGAGAATATAATTATAGAAAGGAAATAGTAATATTGTCGGAATAAAAGCAATAAATGGAGGTTTGTTTGCTTTTTTTAATCTCTTAACGAGCGATAGGATGCCGTAGGATAATGAATATATTGTATAGATAAACAAAAGATATCTAAATATTGTATTATTCCAAAAAGGGAAAACAAAGTAAAAAACAATTAACAGAAAAACATTCCAAAAATTTATTTCGGTTAAAAAAGAAAAATCATGGTGTTGTTTGCGATTGAACAATAACTGTTTTTTCTTTTCATTAAATTGCTCTTCTGTAATAATGCCTTTTTCTTTTAATTCAAAAAGTTTTTCTAATTCTTTTGTATCCATATCAAAATACCTCTATTTGTTTAATATATCTGATTTTTTCTGTTCAAATTGCTGTTCCGTAATTATACCTTTTTCTTTTAATACAAATAATTTTTCTAATTCGCTTTTTTTATCAGAAAAAGAAATTGCTTTATTATTGTTACTTCCAAAAACAAATTTAAATAAAAAGATAAAAAATCTTGCTATACCGTAAATAATCAAGAAACTTAAAACTATTAAAAATAAATCTTTTATTTTTAATCCAGAATATATTGCATATATACATAAACCACTAACTAATAGAATAGAAAATAAAATTAAAATATTTTTTTCTTTTTCTGATAATTTATTATTTTTATTATTGCCTGATATTTTATCACGCTTATATATAAAAAAAATTATCAAACCTACAAACAAAACTTGAAATAAAGCACCCATATATAATCTCCGCGTTTTATTAACGATAAATTTCAGTAAGTTCAATTACCGTAACACCTTTATTTTTTGCCTTTTTGCAAATATCAAAAGCACGACCTTCATACTGATTAAATGCAATAATGAAATCTGAATTTTCAATAATCCAATTATTGCGATATACTATACACCATCTTTTATTATGAAAATTTATTTCATCAGGAAATATAAAATCATCAAAAGGTCTTCCTTCTCTATTAACTTCTTGCATACTTGCAACAACCAATACGATTTTAATATTGTTATATTGTTGTTTTATCTGCAAAACAGAATTATAGGCATCATTTTCATAAGCCCCTTTTTGACCTACTAAAAAGGTTTTAACATCATTATTTTTTATCAACAATAAAACCTGTTCTTTTATTTGTTCAATAATTTCAGGTTTAGACCAAATATAATCATTTCCAAAAAATGCACAGGTTTTACTCATTTTACATCTGATAAAAAATAAATGTTTTTATCAGGATACACAAACCAACAATTATGTTCCTCTTTTAATGCAAAAAGAAAAAAATTATTATTTTATACCTATCAACTCGTTAAATTCCTTGGGTTTATTGGGTTTTTAACAAATTTAATAATTAAAAATGAGTAAAGAAAAATAAAGTAAATAACTATAAAAAAGGGGTTGATTTTATTGTTCAATTATTATGCACCTTTATTTTATATCAACTCATTGAAATTCCGATAAATAAAGTAAAAGGAATTAAAATGATAATTGCATATATAAGAAAAAGCACCGGCAAACAAATCTATGAACATCAAGAATATGAAATTAAAGAATATGCTAAAAAGCATAATCTAAAAATTGATAAATGGGTAGAAGAAAGCATATCAAGCCGAAAAGAATTAAGAAAACGACAATTAGGACAATTACTTGATGAATTGCAAGAAGGAAGCATACTTATAACAACTGAAATATCAAGATTAGGTCGCTCATTGCTTGAAGTAATGGGAATACTACAAACTTGTTTAACAAAAAATTGCCAAGTGATAACAATTAAAGAAAATTATCATTTAGGTAACGATATACAAAGCAAGGTTTTAGCATTTGCATTTGGTTTGAGTAGTGAAATCGAACGCAATTTAATTAGCCAAAGAACTAAATGCTCTCTTGAAACCAAAAAAGCAGCGGGAATAAAACTTGGCAGACCTTTTGGTGCTGAATCAAAAAAACTTAAATTATCAAAAAATGCTAAAAGGATAAAAGATTTATTAGATAAAAAAGTCCCCAAAGCCCAAACAGCCAGAATTATGGGGGTGCAAAAAATAACTTTAAGGCGTTTTATAAACCGTATGGGGTGGAATATGTAATTTCTTATTATTAAAATTGTAAAAAAAATAACAAGAAATTTATTTTTCTTGTTATTTTTTAATGACTATAATTGATATTGCTCTTTATATCTATAAAATGTCGGTTTTGTTATTCCATATTTTTTACAAATATCACTAACTTTTACTTTATCAGCAATATCTTTTTTCAATTCTTCAATTTTTGATAATGATAATTTTTTGCAACGCTCTTTACTATATACACCTTTATTTTTTGCGATGGCAATTCCCTCTTTTTGACGCATTTTAATCATATTTCTTTCAAATTCAGCAATAGAACCGATAATTTGTAATGTTAATTTATTAAATGGATTGTTTGTATCATCTGTAAAACGCAAATTTTCCTTAATAAAATAAATTTCGGCATGGCGTTCATCTGTAATAGTTTTTACTATTTGCAACAAATCGTTAATATTACGAGCCAAGCGGTCAATAGAATGAACTTCAACAACATCACCTTTTCTTATCCATTTTAACATTTCTTGCAATCTTGGGCGATTGGTAGAACCACCAGAAGCATAATCTTCAAATACTTCATCATATTTTTCAATTTCAGTTGTTTGTCTATCAATTTTTTGAGAACCATCATTTGAAGAAACACGAGCATATAAAAATTTCATTTTCTTAACCCCTTAAAAGTAATATTATAGTTTTAATATACCATTTACTTTTTAAAAGTCAATACAAATATTACCTTAATATTACTTTTTTTGATATGTTTTTTAGGTAATATTGAAGTATGCTTTAATGTTACCAATAACAAAGCTACAAAAAACATAAAATGATATTATATGATGATTACAATTAGAAATATGAATTATATAAAAAATAGATATAAACAATAAACATATTTAACTTGTTTTTAATTAAATTATAAGATTATAATACAAATAAAATACAATTTAAAACAATTATTATACAATTTTATATCAAATTTATAACAATCAAGGAGTTTATAAAATGGCTGAAAATCAAGCAAATACAAGCAAATCATCATCAGTAACTATTGAATATCAAGGCTGGAGTGATAAAACCGCTAATATGGTTGCTAAAAATAAAAAAATGGAAACTGTAAAAGAGAAAATCTTATCTACTATCAAAACCAATCTTGATTATTATGAAAACAAGAATAACGGCAAAACTCTTTCTCCAACGGTGAGAATTTTGAAAGATGTTGAGGACTACACCGCTATTATTTTAAGATGTGGAACTTTCCCAATCTGGAAAAATACCGTTCTCAAAGGGAAATATGATGCTAAACAATTATTAAATGACTTGAAAAATAAAGTTGAAAGTGATTTCTTCAAAAAAGAAATTGAAAATTACATTGATAAAAAATCAAAAAATACAAGTTCATCAAGTAAAAAATCTACAAAATCAAAAAAATCAGCTAAAACAAAGGTTGCTGAATAATACTTTTTAATAATAATGAGGGGGATAAATTCCCCCTTATTTTTCATTTAATTTCTTTATTTCTTCTAAATTCTTATCTAAAAATGGATACTGTAATTTAGATATTTCTTGATAAAGCACCTTAATTGGAATTTCACCACCATACACACGCTCACCTATATCACTGGCAGACCAACCACAAATAGCATTTTGATACTCTTGCGAAATACCAGCATCTCTTAAATATGGTTTTACAGTATGTCGGAACGAGTGAAAAACTTTATTTCTTCCTTCAATTCCTAATCCTTTTAGATAACGAGCAAACCACATACTCATAGCATGAGTATAATGATTTTTAGGGCTATACTCAAATTGATAAAATAATCTATCTTTTTTGGCTTCTCTTATACTTTTAACAAAGTCAATAAAACCTAATTCTATCAATTTGGGATGTATAGGAACTAATCTTTTTGATTGTTTATTTTTTAAACTTTGGTCTGACCGCTCATTTGTTAATCGAAAATACCAAATACGATTCAAATATTTAACATCATCAACATATAACTGACAAATCTCATTTAGTCGCATACCTGTATATATTCCAATTAGGGGAATCCAATACCGCCAAGCATAATATATACTATTTTTGGGCGGATAAAAAGACGGATTAAAAATATTTTGTAATTCTTCACGGTTAAACGCATCAATTTTTATAGGGTCTCTCCTCTTTGGAACCTCAATATCATCACTAAAACTTTCCGGAATAAATCTTCTTTTCTTGCAATACAAAAGGAATTCCTTAAAAGTCCGCAAATACTTATTGACCGATGTAATTGATATTCTATTCGTTGTTTCTGTTTTTAGCAGTTCTCTTAATTCTTCTGGTTTATATTTCTCATTCCATCGCTTGGGGAGCTTATACATCAATAAAGATAATTTTTGACAATCCTGATAAGTGACATTTTCTATATATTGCTTATCCAATATTGAAAAAGCGGTATAAAGACACAACTCATTTTCTTTAATTGAATTTTCACTAATTTTATTATTGCGTTTCTTTTCAGCAAAATCCTTAAATATTCTCTTCCATGGCGTTTGGGTGTTGCTTGATTTTATTGCCTTTGTATTCTTTGCTAATTCAATAGCAGCAATACACCTTTTAACTCTCTGGTTAATTCCCACAACATCTTCTCCGTTCTGAATGGCGATGGTGTTCTTATCGATATAGGCATCAACCCCCTTCAAAACTTTTTTAGTATCAATAACCCATTGGCTTATTTTTTCAGGATGAGAAATAATTTTAATATCCTCGCTATCCAAACGTCCAATCATTTTTACCGTTTGGATTGGAGAGCGTTTGTCTCGTTTCAAATCGTTAAAATATTCACGAATATATAATTCTACACACTTCAACTCTGGTGTTATTGGCGATTGTATAGTTTGTTGTTTTGCCTTATCCAATTTTTCTGGTGAAAATACTTTAACATCGTCAAGCTTAAAGGTGCCATCAGCAATATCTTCATAGTTATTTTCAAAAAGTTTTTCAACTTCTTCCAATTTATGAATCACAAGCTTGTCAATATCTGTATCGTCAAGAAATAACTCACCATTTTTAATTTTCATATCAATAGCCCTTAACAAATTGATTTTCATATCAATTTTATAACTTTCTTTCCGTGATTTTTCAAGGGCTTCATAATAGTTATGAGTCTTTAATGAGTAATTGAACTGAACAGATTTCGCTAAATATACCAATGCTGACGGTATTCTGGCTCTTATATAGTAAGTGGTGTTTCGCCTGACGAGTCGTGTATGCCCATTCATTTTATCGCCTCTCTCTTGTGATACAGGGCTGTGATACACTTGCCGGCAATGCCAAAATAGCGTTTTTAGAATAAAAAAATAACACCTAACTTCAATATGTTAGGTGTCTATTTGGTTGCGGGGGCAGGATTTGAACCTACGACCTTCAGGTTATGAGCCTGACGAGCTACCGGGCTGCTCCACCCCGCGATAAGTTATCGTTCATCGCGAACAACCCCTATTTACTCTTTTTTAACCATACTGTCAAGCAAAAATTTTATATTTTTTATAAAAAATACAAATATTCATCAACTTTTCTTAAAAAATCGGGTTATAAGCCCATTGCAACAAAGCTTGTCTTTGTCTTGGACGGCAAAATAAATCACCAATCAGGCAGTTCTGTTCAATTTGCGCTTTGTGGCGTTTAAAAGCTTTCCAGCGTTTAATTTGCAAAGCATCAACTTCCGGCAATCGTCTTCCCATATAATAGCGGCAATACCACTGAAACCACCCGCGCACGTCCAGACCTATAATCCACCCTTTTTGCTGCCATTCTTGCAAAGGCTGTCGCGATTTTATGTGAAAATAATTTACCTTTTCATCCGGTTTATCTAAAGACAAACGCGCATTTGCAAACCAAGAAGATGGAAATTCATTTTGGCAATCGTTCAGATAATGCCCCTCAAACACACCCATTTCAAGCATTTGTTGCGGCGTGAGTTCAGGCTTAAAATCCGCTGCAAAATTCATTCCCATGGGCTCAGTGAGTTCATAGGAATACCCTTGTTGCATTTTGTCGTTAACATAAATTATCATGGCGACACCTCTGTTAATTCATATAACAACAAAATTGCTTAAAACAAGGTCAGTCAGATAAAATTTCCTTAGCAATAACCACCATCTCATCATCAATCATGCGATGAGCCAACCCGTCATATCGAAAATCCGTGACCGGAACATGATGCTCTGCCAACCAATTCAATGAAAAATCTAATGTTTTATACTGCACCGACAAATCATCTTTGCCATGAAACATAAATACTTTGGGGTGAGATAATATGTTTTTTTCCAACACATCTTTACCGGCAACAATACCGGAAAGAGCAAAACATGCTTTAACCGGATTTTTCCTGATTAAAGACGTAAAAATTGCCAACATGGCACCTTGAGAAAAGCCCATGATATATGTTTCATCATCTCCGATTTGATATTCTTGTTGCGATTCATCTATCATTTGGTTCAAATTTTGGGCAACTTTGAGCATATCTTCGCCGGCATGACTATAGATATCCACAACCTGTTCAACAGATGTTTGGGCATTTCTGCGTAAATCTTGCGGATCAAATTTTCGCAAACTGAACCACTGTTTTTTTTCCGGATTTTTTTCACAAATCTCCGCAGCCTCAGGCAATACAAGGCATACACCATCTAATTTTGCCATGAGCATTTGTGCGGCATAATCAATATCTGCTGCAGAACCGTTATAACCATGAATAAAAAAGACCAACTTTTTTATTTTTTTACCAATTTTGTAACACTTATGAACATAATGTGACAAGACGAACTCTCCGTATCGATATAAACCTAAACTATAAGAATATTAAAACAGATAATTTAAATAGACAAGAAATGAAACATAACCCTTTTGCAAAAATATTTCACAATGCTCTGCAAGACGATGTGTTAAACAAGAGCATTATCTTAAACCAAAATAATAACGAGCAAACCCCTGCTCGAGTCAAAGAATTTTTATCTGAACTGAACCGATTTTTTATCAGTTCTGGAATTTCTCCGATTGATACGCAGCGTTATGCCATTAATGAGAAAGAGCTCATACGCTATGCTCTTTTTCTGCGCGGCTATATGAGAGATGCGCAAAAAGTTCTGCAAAACGTAGATAGCAAATTCACTTGCGACAAAGATATGCTGCGTCTTTTTGATGCCTCCAGCTATTACGTTGTATCATGCAACGGACAAATCAAAGGCGATAAACATATTTACGATGACAAAGCAGGTTATCTCTTCTGCAAGTTAGATTTATCCGAGGGCATAGAAAATGTTCAGTTGCAAAAACAAGAAAAACCCCTCAATCCTGAACGTAAAAACTTAGTTTTGTTCATGCCTTTCCGCATCAAAAATAACGAAACGGAACTAAAAAAATGGCTTTACAAAAACATGTATCACAGCATGGACAATAAAGAAGTTTTTGGAAAAGATGTTGACGTTTATGTTGCCTATTTTCCAATTCAAAAATCTCGTTGTGCCAAAATCAGCTCCACCATCAGAACCATTCTTCAACCGGAGAGCTATGTTGAAGAGCAAGATTTGGCTTTAGTCAAAAAAGCTTTTCTGCCTTTTATTGCACGTCAAAGCGAAATTGATGCCACAGGTAAAGTTATTGATGCCGAAAAATATAACAAAGAACAACTCGTCAAAAATTTTGGTAATTTAACCTTTATGAGCTATTGTGCTGGTACTGCGGACGCTCACCGCATCACAACAGCCATACAGAAAATTTCCGCTCAAGTTTATAAAGAAGCAGAAACCGACGAGGCTTTGAAACAATTGTTTGTAATCAGCTATGGCTTTTTGCCTCTACGCAAAAACTTGCATTATTCCGGAGTTCACTTTTTTTCTAACGAAGCAAATGATACCGGCAAAAAAGAGCCTTTCAGCAAAATGAACAGTCCCGAGCTTTATGAAACTTGCAAATATAAAGAAGAGAGCGCACTCCCGGCCAAAGTATCCTTAATGCCTGACCGCCGCAACTTTGTAATTGCCTTGAAAAACGAAGAAAAATTCACTTTAGTCAGCAACAAAGAAAAACTCATTGATATTACAGACCCGGAATATGGTCACAATATTGGGCATATCACAGGCTCTCATTTGGGATACAATTTTGGCTCTCAGCAGTTCAAAACCGTTTTAGAGAATGCCGTCAGCGGCAAACGTGGTAAAGAAGTATTTGACCGCAGACAATATAACGACGCTGCAATTGCAACTTCTTTGATGATGGCAACCCTACTAAGCCGCAAACAAAATGTAATTTAATACAAAAATATCTTGATTTATTTTTGTGTAGCCATTACTTTTAAGAAAGCAAAACTCCCTAGAAAAGAGTTTTGTTATGGGCCTAGAAAACCCTCAAATAAACGCAGTCGTCGCATTACGACTAAAAATATCAATGCCGATTTCCGTCCCTTTGTGGGCGGATGTCGGCTGAATAAGGCTACGCGCTGAATAAAGCTGGGCCGTCTGCGTTTATACGGTTTTCTAACATCCGCCCGCCTCGAGTTTTCTCTTGGCGGTTTTGCTTTTTAAAACCATAAACTTTTAGCAAAGGACGTTAGACGTATGAACAAACTTTTGAGTTTAAGTACCGCAGCCGCAATTTTGCTTTCCGGCTGTACCTCACTTTCTCATCAAGAAAGAATAACCATCCGCAATTTAGAAGCTGAAGGAATCACTATTGACAAACCTGTCGGCAACTGGAAAAAGCCTGCCAAAGCCGGAGCTGCCGGTTCATTGAACTTGCTCCCCGGCGTCGGCAACTTTTATCTTGCCGCTGGCAACGCTGGAGATAGTGACCAATATCTTTACGGTTTTCTCAATCTGCTAACCTGGCCGATTTCCGTCATTTGGGGAATCCCTGAAGCGGCTATCGATGCCAACAGCATCAATGAAAGAGAACTGGTTTATTTTTACACTTATGACGAAGCCGGACAACTCGCTCTTGCCCAACGCGGTTTCAAGCTCACTGCAACCGGAAGACTGGAAAAAATTAAATAACATACAAAAAAAGCGGGCTTCAAAAGAAGTCCGCTTTTTTATTAGTTTTAGATTTAGATCCATCCCAACTCTAATGCTTTTTGCTTAGCCTTATCATTCAAATAGCTATATTGAGAACAAAGCGCAACCAACTCTTTTGCTTCCGGCAAATCAAACAAAAGCAAATCATTATCCTCCCAGAAAGAATTTTTTGCCAAAATATAATATGTTATAATTTTGGCTGGATGAGGCAAAGAAAACAACTTCACTTCCTCTTCTTTTTCCAATTCATTTCCGATTAAGATAAACTGAGTAATGATATCTTCGGCATCCGGCAAATCAAAAAAACGAGCAACTGCTTCTTGGCTAAAATTAAGCTCTCTTTGAATACAAAGCTTAATCACCTCTGAAGCATGAGGTAAACTCAGCAACTTAACACTATTAGCTCTGGAAATAATTCCTTCATACAAAACAAAATGTTTTACAAGGTCTTCGGCTTCGGGCAAATCAAAAATTTTCTCTTCAAGATTTTCGTTCAATTCGCCATTGCGAGAAAGAAAAAGTTTAATAACTTCGCCCGGATGAGGCAAAGTCAAAAACAAATCTTGTTCATCATAAAAATTAATCCAGCTCAAAATAGCAAGTTTAACCAGTTCCTCAGCATCAGGACGTTCAAAAATCTGTTTTTTTTCATCAGAAGTCAACATACGTTTTCTGATAATTTTGTTATAAATTGGATCCATAACATAAAAATTTAAAAATTAATAATCTGTTTTGCTGAATAGCGTTGTATCACAAATTATTTTTATGTCAACTTTCAAACTGTAAAAAACCTTCCGATTGCAATTGATAAAGATGATGGAACACGCCTTTTTTCTTGAGAAGCTCGGCTTGACTACCCTGCTCCACAATTTTTCCTTTTTGCAAGACGACGATTTCATCCATATTTTTAAGCGTAGACAAGCGGTGCGCAATAGCAATCACGGTTTTGCCTTTCATCAATTTTGCCAAAGACTTTTGAATATAAACCTCACTTTCACTATCCAAAGCCGAGGTCGCTTCATCCAAAACCAAAATCGGCGCCTTACTCAATATCGCGCGGGCAATGGCAATGCGCTGACGCTCACCGCCGGAGAGCAACACCCCCTTGTCACCTACTTTTGACTGGTAGCCGTCAGGCAAGTCTTTGATAAAGACATCGCAATATGCTTCTTTGGCGGCTTTAATCACCTCTTCATCTGTTGCATTCACATTACCGTAACGAATATTTTCCATTAGTGTACGATTAAACAGCAATGGGTCTTGTGGAATAAAAGCAATATTTTTGCGCAGGCTCATTTGCGTCACTTTAGCAATATCTTTGCCATTGATGGTAATTTTTCCCTTTTGCAAATCATAATAACGTGCCAAAAGTTTGACGAGTGTAGACTTTCCGGAACCCGATTTTCCGACCAAACCGATTTTTTGCCCATTGGCAATCGACAAGTTAAAATCATTAAATAACAAAGATTTATCAGGATAAGCAAAATCAACATTTTCAAATTTTATTTCTGCTTTGCGTAGTTTCAAATTTTTAGCATTTGGAGCATCCACCACTTCATGCGGTGCATATATAAACTCCACCCCGCTTCTGATTTGCCCATAGTCACGAAATATACCGCTAACATTATAACTCAGCATTTTGGTTGACATTATCAAAACCTGAACCGAGGTTAAAATAAAAACAATATCAGCAACCGTAAGCGTGCTATATTTCCAAGCAAAAAACGTGGCCACATAAAAAGTTAAGGACATCGTGTCATAAACAAAATTGTTACGATAGTTCAATTTTGCTCTGATATATTTTTCCTCTCGGTCAAAACGCAACCATTTTTTCAAACGCTGATAGAAATAACGACGCTCATATTTTTCATTGGCAAAAGCCTTAACGGTTGCGGCATTCACCACACCATCCATATACACCCCGCTTACTTCTGCTTCTGATTGCGTAACTTTTTCTACGCTGTTAAAGATTGTTTTTCTCATAATGGTGGTCAGCCAAGCAAAGAACAACGTAACGGCAAGAAAGAAAAGAGACAAATAAAAATTCATAAAAGCTATAATGAGAATTGTTACACCAACCGTACACAAATTCATCACTAAGGCAAGTGCAACACTTTTCAAACTATAAATTCCGGATGCAATTGAGGAAACCATTTTTTCAATATTTCCGCTTTTTTCTTCATTAAAAAAGCGCAAAGAATGCTGGTGCACTTGCATAAACATATCTTTATGCATAGAGGCTAAAAACTTGGGTTCAAATTTAGCATCGGCAAGATGAGCTAAAAAAAGAAAAAAACTTCCCATCATTGTGGTCACACCAAACGCAGCCAAAAGCCAAATGCCTTTGACAATCGGCATATTATCAGCATCAAACTCTGCCACCAAACCGACGAGTTGCGCACTAAAATAAGAATTGATACGCGCCGAAGAAAAACTCACAATATAAAGAAGAAAAGACAAAACAAAATAGAACTTCACTTTGCCGAGATATTTTCCGATAAGCTTTAAAACTGTCATACAAGTTCCTTTCTCATCTCCCAAAGATAGCCTCTATTAAAGCATATTTTTAGACTTTAAGCAAGCCACAAAAAAAAGCAGACTCCTTTCTATGAAATCTGCTTTTTTAATAGAATGCTTACTCTTAAATCCAGCCTTTTTCTTTAGCTTGATGATAAACATCATCTTCCAAATGCCCAAAACGCGTTATCAAAGCCGCAATTTCCGCCCCGTTGGACAAACTCAAGATTTTGTGATGATTATCTTCATACAAAGAATGATATCTGTATAGATACAGTTTTATCACCTCTCCGGCATTGGGTAAATCAAACAATTTTGCCTCATTTTCAAAAGAAAACTCTTTGACATTCAATATACAAATCTTGATTATTTCAGACGCATTGGATAAACGAAATACCCGAGCAATGACATCTTGTGTAAAATACGCTTCAAAATCACAATGCTGATTTTCCACGAACGCAAAAGATAAAATATGCTCTTCAGCATTTGGAAAATCAAACGTCTTATCAAGCAGTTCAGGAGTTCCCATTCTGGACACAATTAAGTATCTAATAATCACTTCAGAATGAGGTAAGGTTAATAACTTTTCTTCATATCCGGGAAAATCCATCCAAGACATTACGGCTAACTCTGTCAACTGTTGAGCATCAGGACGTTGGAAAAGTTCTTGATAGTCCTCATCATTCAGATAATCACGATTGACAATTTTTTGATAAAGTGCATCCATATAACAAAATTTTTAAGGTTAATAATAATGTGAATTGATATATGTTTAGCACAATTCCATGCTTTGTCAATCAAACAAAAAAATCCCCTTTAAGTCAAACTCAAAGGGGATTTTTTGCTATTGGATTGAGGCATCGAGCGGATTAAAGCGCAGGAGCATTGTCTTCCACATATCATACTTATCGGCATATCGATTAGCAAAAATTGAATATGGCTGGCAAACATAAACCGCACGTCTTGCACTTTCTGCTACCGAACGGAAAGCCTTGTCTGAATTGTATCGTGATGTATCCAAAATCTTGGCATCACGCACCGTTCCGTCCTTATTGAGGAAGACGCGCACCTCAATAATCATATCTTTAATGCCCTGTGCTCCTGGGTCAAGGTTCCAACAAGCGCGCAATCTGCCGGCAATGGCATCGATTTCCGAAATGGAAAGCTCGCTGAAATATGAGCCGCCGGTGCCGCCCTCAATACCCATATTGACCACATCCGTGCCTTCTTTGATGGTGGCGGTGCCACTGGTGTTGCCGGTTTCTTTCTCCAAAGCATCAACCGAGGCCAACAAGCTCTTCAACGGGTTAGCCAGTTTGGACTCATCTTTAGCCTTAGGCGTTTCTTTTTTGGGTTGCGGCTTTTTCGGCTGTGGCTTCGGAGCCGGTTTTGGCGCAGCTTTTTTAACCGGAACTTTCGGTTTCTTGGGTTGCGGCGCAACTAAAAAGTCTTGTTTTGGCGGCTTTGGCGTTTCTTTAACATCGGTTGTTTCTTCCTCTGCCTTGGCCTTAGACTTCACCTCTTCTTGGCGCGCTTCATCTTTGGTATAATTTTCCTCGACCTTGCGTTTGACCGTGCTTGCCGCCTTGTCTTCTTTGCCAAACTTAGCTTTCGGCGGCAAGTTTGTCATTTCCGAAATTTTCACATCTTTCAAGTCAACAATAATCGGCACCTGATTAAGCGTAGTTCGATTTGACCAAAACAAAGGCAAATCGACTATCATCATCAGAAAGACGATAAAATGCAGTAACAAAGACTTTTTAACAGCCTTGTCCATATTTTCATCTTTAACGATATGCATGAGGTTTTGGTTCCGTTTTCAATCCCACTTTTTCAAATCCGGCTTCTTTCAAAATCGCCATCAAGCCGATAACACGGCCATATTCAGCACCGGTATCACCGGAAATAGTCACGGTTAACGCGCTGTTTTCATTACGAATGGCTTTGAGTTTATCAACAATTTTGTCAGCCGGCACTTCAGTTTTGCCGATGTAGTAATATCCTTCTTTGTCCACGCTGATGTTGACCGAGGTATCCTTGCCTTCCATGGCCTTGCCGCCGACTTTAGGTAAATCAAGCGCAATACCGGAAGTCATTAAAGGTGCTGCCACCATAAAGACAACCAAAAGCACCATCATCACATCCATCAAGTTGGTGATGTTGATATCGGCATTACGGCGATATTCGCGGTGCGAACGACGAGATTCTTGAATAAAAGGCATGAATTATTCTCCTGCCATTTCGGCTTTAATTGCCGTGTCATCAATTTCGCGAGACAAAATGCTGGAAAACTCATCCATAAAGTTTTCCAAGCTTTTGGCGTATCTATCCAAATCGGAAGAAATTTTGTTATAAGCAACCACGGCCGGAATAGCGGCAATCAAACCGAAAGCAGTTGTAAACAAAGCCTCGGCAATACCGGGAGCCATAGCGGACAAAGAGTTACTTTGCGTAGCGGCAATAGCATTAAAGCTGTTGATGATACCCCAAACGGTTCCAAACAAACCGACAAGCGGAGCAACCGAACCGGTAGAAGCCAAAAAGCCCAAGCGAGTATCCAATGAATCAAGCTCTTTATCCATTGTAACCATCATAGCTTTTTCAATACGTTGTTGCAGAGAAACGCCGCGCAAACCTCTATCGGTTTTAGATTTCAAAATATTGGTGCGTTTCCACTCACGCATGGCAGAAACAAACATGGCAGACATTGGGTCTTGCGGACGATTACCGATTGAATCATACAATCTGTCCAAAGAACCGCCGGACCAAAATTTTTCTTCAAAATTACGAGAACGTTGCTTAACCTGACGAATGGTTCCGATTTTTTCAATAATAATGGCCCAGCACCAAACGGAAGCAAAAATCAAACCAATCATAACAACTTTGGTGATTAAATCTGATGCCCAGACCAAATCCCACATAGACATTTCAGCGGCTTTTGTAGCAACTTCATTCAAAGCTTCTGTTTCCATATTTATATACCTTTTTTAGCTAAAAAAATTAAACCTGCAAATTCTTGATTAGAAGAATTAGCATAAAATATTAAAAATTCAATTAATTATTTTTCTTTTTTCAATAGAAAATTTAATCTATTTCACATAAGGCAAAGCAAAGAGAATAAGAGAAGAAACCTTGCCTTGTTTGATATAGGAATTTAATTCGTCCATGTCAAACCAGCGCGCATCAGAAACTTCACTTGGTTGCAAAGTCAAATCTTCTATTTTGACTTCCGAATGCGCAAGCCACACATCAACCATGCCGCCCCACGGGTCAGGCTCGGGATTTTGATACACCAAAACCGGATTTTCAATTTTTAAGCCGATTTCTTCCAAAGTTTCACGCTTGGCTGCTTCCAAAGAAGTTTCGCCGGCATCTGCCACGCCGCCATGGATTGACCACATATTTGGATCCACATGGCGATGCGCCGGACGTTTTTGCATCAAAAATTGTCCTTTACTGTTTTTCACCCAAACATGCACACTCAAGAAATGTTTTTTCTGCGGCACAAATTCTTTTCGGGGTAAAACTTCGCCGGTTTTTTCGCGATTAATGGTAATAACATCTACTAGTTCGGTTTCTGCCATTACAAACTCTCAATTTTGTTGACCAAAGCTTCCGGAATACGTACCGGACGTTTGCGAGAAAAGCTAACATGAGCCAATTGAACAATAAGAGAAACAAGCAATTTATCTTGGCAATAAATTTCTTGTTTCATCTCCAAACGAGCTCCACTCAAATTAATCACTTCACAAGTAACAGAAAGCAAATCGTCCAAAATTGCCGGTGCAAAATACTCAATATTTAAACTTTTAACCATGAAGCCGCATTTATCTTCAGCTTGCAAAGCCTCATGTTGATCAACTCCGAGAGCGCGAATAAATTCGGTTCTGGCTCTTTCGGCATATCTCAGATAATTAGCATAATAAACCACACCGCCGGCATCTGTATCTTCATAATAAACACGAGCCGGAAAAGCAAAAACTTTGCCGTGAAATTGTCCTTGAGGTGCCAAAACTTCATAACCCATTATTTTTTCTCCTTAATCATTATTATCGGCTTCTATGGCTTGCAACAAATCAAATTGTTCGGCTTGCGGACGATATTTTTTCACTCGCGGCATACCTAAATATTCGCAGCCCAAATCAGAAATCACACGTCCGCGCGGTGTTCTTTGCAAAAATCCGAGTTTGAGCAAAAACGGCTCAATCACTTCTTCTATGGTATCACGTTCTTCAGAAAGAGCTGCCGCCAAGGTATCCACGCCCACGGGGCCTCCACCGTAGTTTTGCAAAATGCAACTTAAATAACGTCTGTCAAAAGCATCCAAACCATAATTATCAACGTCCAAGCGGCGTAAAGCGTTATCGGCAATTTTGTTATCAACGCTTTCAGCATTGCAGACCGCACCAAAGTCACGCACACGACGAAGCAAACGACCGGCAACACGCGGTGTACCTCTTGAGCGTTTGGCAATTTCAATTGCACCCGATTCGGAAATCGGCATACCTAAAAGATTAGCCCCGCGAATAACAATTTGTTTGAGTTCTTCCGGCGTATAAAAATCAAGACGCAGCGGAATACCGAAACGCTCTCGCAACGGAGTTGAAAGTAACCCCGAACGTGTAGTTGCCCCAACCAATGTAAACGGTTGCAAATCAATGCGCACCGAGCGTGCAGAAGGACCTTCGCCGATAATCAAATCGAGCTGAAAATCTTCCATCGCCGAGTAAAGCACTTCTTCAATGGCGGGATTAAGACGATGAATTTCATCAATAAACAAAACATCATTTTTTTCAAGGTTTGTTAAAATCGCAGCCAAATCACCGGATTTTGAAATCATCGGTGCTGATGTGGCACGAAAATTAACGCCCAATTCTTTAGCAACAATGGAAGCCAAAGTAGTTTTACCAAGTCCCGGAGGGCCAAAAAGCAACACATGGTCCAAGGCATCGCCACGTTGCTTTGCTGCTTGAATGAAAACCTTCAAATTTTCGCAAACTTGGCGTTGTCCAACAAAGTCATCCAAACTTTGCGGACGCAAATTTATGGGCATTCCGTTTTCTTTTTCTTCTTCAGTTTCGTGCGGAGAAACCAATCTTTCAGCATTCATCATCAGTTATCAATCTTTCTTGGCAAATTCTTTTAAGGACAAACGAATAAGTTCGGAAACATCTGCATTTGGATTTTCGCCCTGAACTTTATTAACGGCGCGATAAGCCTCCATACGTTGGTACCCCAAATTAACCAAAGCCGAAATAGCATCTTCGCTGTTAGCTGAGTTGCTTTCCATAACCACCAAACTATCTTCATAAGCATTAACTTCTTGATCTGCATCCATATTAAGCTCCCTTTCCATTTCTGCAGTAGTTGAAGTCGCCGCTACCGGAATGGTAACGATTTTATCTTTGAGTTCAGTCACAATACGCGCCGCCAATTTTGGACCGACGCCGTTAGCTCTTGTAAATGAGGCTTTATCTTGTGCCGAAATAGCTTGAGCCAACTGCAACGGCGTTAAGGCAGAAAGAATACTCAAGCAAACTTTTGCCCCCACACCTTGCACTTTGGTCAAAGTGATAAACCATTCTTTTTCCAAGGCTGAGGCAAAACCAAACAATGTAATACTATCTTCTCTAACCACAGTTTCCGTCAAAACGGAAGCTCCCTCGCCTACATGCAAACGAGCCAAGGTTTTAGCCGAAGCATAAACCAAATATCCAACTCCGTTCACATCAATAATAAAATAATCTTCTCCGATGGTATCGACCATTCCGCGCAGTTTTGCAATCATATTTCATAAGCCTTTTGTTTCTAAATTGTTCTTATGCTATACAAATTTGCTCCGACTTACAAGCAAATTTTTTGGGCTCTAAACAAAAAAAGCTCCGTATAAAAATACGAAGCTTTTCTGCAACTGCTAATACCATATATAATGGACATCATCAGTTTCAAACATTTCTTGCAACAAAGGTTCTTGTTTCAGATTTTTCACATTTTTAATAACATAAACAAAATCATCGGTCAGGACAGGAAATTCCAAACTAACCGGATGTTGCACAAATATTTCAGCCATCCAGCCACGCCGCCAAAAGATTCTGACTGCCGCCGTTTTAGTATCATCTACAAAATAAAAATAAGATATATTTTTCGGCAATCCGGCTGTTCCGTAAAACTTTTGCAATATCATTTTTGCACCGCTAAACACATATTTATAAAAGTCTATTGATGACAATTTTCGCCACAAACTTTGGGAAAAAACATGTTTGTTTTCGAGTAACAACCTAAAAATATCGCGCCACTGTATCATTTTTATTTCCGGATAATATTCAATCATATCAATCAAACCAATCTGACCGAGCTGTCCGGGGAGCAAAGTTTTGTGCAGATATTCCATCCAAAGTGTCAACCTTTTGCGCAGTTCCAACATTCGTGCTTGCATAAATTGAAAATGCTGCTGTTGTACGGCTGAAAAGACCAAACCGTAATTACTGCGTTTTTTTAGTTCTTTGTTAA
Organism: uncultured Alphaproteobacteria bacterium; assembly: GCA_944393225.1. Lineage (GTDB taxonomy): Bacteria > Pseudomonadota > Alphaproteobacteria > RF32 > CAG-239 > CAJLXD01. Next base: position 5,959 of record CALXZK010000015.1, on the reverse strand, counting down.
TTTCAGCATTTGAATAAATATCAGGAACAATCCTCACTACAAAACATTTATTTCTGCAAAATCCGGCAATAAACTCTACATCAACAGAATGGAGAAATGCTTTGTCTTCTGCATTTGGCTGACATAAGCTTTTTAAGAAAACACCGGAAACCACAAATTCATAAACTTGAACCTCTTGCCCATAAGGTAATAATACAAAATCTAACTTTACCTTTTTCCCATACATAGCATAGTCTTCAAAATCCGCTTCTTTGATATAATAACAATCCGCATCTAAAGGAACAAGCAGATCATGTTTCATCTCAAACAAAATATTTTGCATAATTTTGGCCAAACTTCGCATTTTCGGTAATGACCACAATTTTTTATATTCATTGGGCGACAACAACTCTTGCATAGGTTTTAGATAAGATAACATTTTCCATTTTTGCCAAAAAGAAAATGTCTCACTTTTGATAAAATTTGTTGATATGTATTATTTTCTTTTCCCAAACAACGACTTAGCTTTTTTCGTTGTTCATTAAGTGTGTCAAACACTTGTTCTAGATTCACCTTTTCCATAATCTAAAAAAAATAGGGTTAATAATAAATTTTATTAACCCTTATATAACAAACTATGTTAAAAACCGCAAGTTTTTTAAGCAGTCTTCTTCATTTCATAATTTTTTAGATATTCGCCCCATTCCGGACAATCGTTTTCTCTAAAAAACTCATAAAGAAAATCGAGCATAAATTGATGACGAATTTGAGCTTCTTTTTTGCCGGCATCGGTTAACATCAAATCTTTAATTTTGAGCATTTTTTCAAAAAAATGATTAATAAAGTTATCTGACTTTCGATTAAACTTTTTATACTCTTCTGCCGAAAGATTAACTTCCGGCCAAATATTTCTATCAAAAATCTGGTCGGTTCCCGAATGGCATTTAGCAAGAGCATAAGCTAAACAGCGCACGGTTCCCACTGCGCCGATTGCTTCCAACATATCGGCATCGGAAACAATCGCACCTTCTTTTGTTGTCGGACGGATACCCTGCAAACATTTGCTATATCCCATATTGGCAATTATATCGCATACTTGCGCAGATGTTTGGGCATCCACCCCGTTTTGTTGCATAATTCTCTTGGCATTGGTTAAGTTTTTGGCATGTTCTTCACCAAAGAGCTTGTAGTCATCAACATCATGCAACAAAGCAGCCAAAGCAACAATCTCTTGGTTTGCGTTTTCACCCTCGGATAATTTCATAGCCAAAGCATAAACCCGTTCCACATGGTCTGCACCGTGCCCACTTTTATCACCGTTCAAAAGTTGACGCACATCGGATAACACATTTTCTTTTATCATTTTACTTCATCCCCAAAGCACGAGCATTTCGATAATTATAATGCGTTATGGCCATGGCCAAAGCATCGGAAGAGTCATTATTCTTAGGCTTACACCCCGGCAATAATACTTTTACCATGGTTTCGACCTGACTTTTTTCGGCACGTCCTACCCCAACAAGCGCTTTTTTAACTTTTGTCGGCTCATATTCACAAACCGGAATACCAAACAAAGCCGGCGCCATAATCACCACTCCTCGCGCCATGCCAAGCTTGATGGTAGATGTTGGGTTTTCATTCAAAAAAACTTGCTCAATAGCGGCTTCTTGCGGCTGATAAGTTTCAATCACTTTTTTCAAAGTGTTATGAATAACGGTCAATCTTTCCGGCAACGGAGACTTTGGATCTGTTTTTATAAAGCCATCAGCAATATAGCGCAGATGATTATTCTCCACTTCAATCACCCCCCATCCCGTCGAGGACAAACTCGGGTCCAAACCTAAGATTCGCATTTCGCCCCTTTCTTAAAAATAAAGCGGAACCTTTAAGCTCCGCCTTATTTAATCATCATTCAAAAATTATTCAGCTTCCAAAGCTTTCAAAACTTCTTCAGAGAACTCTGCATTGTGATAAACTTTTTGAACATCATCATCGTCTTCCAAAGCATCAACAAAGTCTAAGAACTTTTGAGCTGTTTCCAAATCGTTAATATCGGTTTTAACGTTAGCTTTCCAATCCAAACGAGAAGCTGACGGTGTACCGAATTGACCTTCCAAAGTTTCGGTAACGGCAGACAAATCATCAGGCAAAGTTTCAATTTCGTGATGTTCTTCGTCACTCACAACGTCATTGGCACCGGCTTCCAAAGCAGCTTCAAACATTTTGTCAGCTTCGGCAACAGATACGGGATATTGAATAAAACCAATACGTTCAAAGTTAAAAGTAACAGAACCGGTTTCGCCCATAGCACCGCCGCGTTTACCAAAAATGGTACGAATGTTTCCGGCAGTTCTGTTTTTGTTATCGGTCATTGCTTCAACGATAACGGCAACTTTACCCGGACCAAAACCTTCATAACGAGCACTTACATAATCGGCACCGCCGGCAGTTTGGCTGGCTTTAGCAATAGCACGTTCAATATTGTCTTTCGGCATACTTTCGGCACGAGCAGCTTGAATAGCCAAACGCAAACGAGGGTTTTTGTCAGGTTCAGGCAAACCGCTTTTAGCAGCAATAGTAATATCTCTTGCCAATTTTGCAAAAACTTTTGCTTTTTTGGCATCTTGAGCACCTTTACGGTACATAATATTCTTAAACTGGGAGTGTCCAGACATCTTTATAACTCCTTCTAAACAAGGGCTTTTGCCCTAAAAAAATTCAAAACTCGGTGTGTTTATACATCAAACAATAAGTTTTCGCAAGATTTTTTTAAACACTTGCGACAAGATATGAAAAAGGCGGCATTTTAATCAACACCGCCTTGTTTTTATTCAATAACCATATAGTCAATACGTTGATCATCCACAGACAATATTCTGATTTTAACACCGCGAATATTAATCAACCCCGGTTTTGCCGGAAAACTATATTCTTTAAAATCTCCGGTTGTGGCATCGGCATAGTCATAATAAACAAACCACATTCTTTCCATACGAATACCATCATATTTGATGTCAAAACCTTTTGTGGGTTTAGATTGTTCTGTTTTGGTAATAAATACCGGTTCAAAACGGAAATTTTTGTTATTGACAACAAATTCTTGTCTAAGCAAAACCAATCTCTTGTTTTTATTAATCATACCGGTATGTTCATAAATTTTACCGGTTTTGCTGTCAGCTAAAACCACAAAATCTTCCAAATGTGTCGGAATCAAACTATATTCAACCCCATCTATGGTCACGTAACCTAATATTTCTAACGTTTCATTGTTTTTATAAGCATATGGTGCTGAAACATTACTCAACACGACATCGCCAACGGCTCTAATTTTTTCGGTTACATAATAACTGCGAGCAAAGGTCTTATCACTTAAAACGGAATAGCCCTTAAATGCTGTTCTCAATTCATTATATTTAAAACTTTTTTCATTAACGTTTTCTGTTTTTACCAAGTTTCTAACATTGTTCTTATAATCAATACTATAAGAATTAAAGTTGTCAAACCATGTCCTTCTTCCTGACCAGACATCAATTTCTCCAGCATAAACACAAGCATTTAGGCACAAAAGAGTGCATAAAACAAAAGCTTTTTTCATCGGTTTTCTCTTAAAAATTTTAATGTTTTCCTAATTAATATAATATAATTTAGTTGAAGTAAATAACTGATTCTTAATTTGGGGAAAATGATGGATAATAAAAAAAACAATTGGCAAAGCCAAAAATCAGGTGCCTGCTGGCAAATTACTTTTGCTAAAAAAGAAGAATATGATGAAATTTTTACCGAGTTTTTAGAAGAATATTTCACCGTTGTCAGTTGCAACTACAATGATGACGGCACTGAGCAATATGTGGCTTACCAAAACAACCACTTTGATGAAGCTGATTTTCTAAACACAGCCAAACATCGAGGCATCACTCTTCCGCCCTATGAAAAAGAATATTTAGAAAGTCAAAACTGGCTCAAAGATTATGTAATTGAGTTTCCTCCGGTTGAAGTGGAAGACTTTTTAATCTATGGCATTCACGAAAAACAAGCCCCAAAAACCGATAAACTTGCTTTGAAAATTTATGCCGCCACGGCTTTCGGCTCCAGCCACCCAACCACACAAAGTTGCTTAAGAGCCATCAGCTGGCTCAACAAACAAAATGCCGAACATAAAAAGATTTTAGATATCGGCACAGGTTCAGGCATTCTGTCTTTAGCCGCTGCCAAATTATGGCAAGATTGCAAAATCATCGCCGTGGATATTGATGAAGAAGCCGTTTGGGTCACAAGACAAAACGCCCTTGATAACAATTTGCAAAACCAATTAGAGGTAGAAGTCAGTGATGGCTATCATTCAGAGCTGATTAAAAACAATGCCCCTTATGATATCATTTTCTCAAACATCTTAGCCCGCCCCTTGATTGAAATGGCACCCGATTTATATCAAAGCTTGAAAAAAGGCGGCTATTGCGTCTTGTCCGGCTTTGTTGACGAGCAGGTCGATTGGGTTATCGGCGCTCACGAAAAACAAGGCTTGAAGCTTGTTAAAATGTTTGAATTTGAAAACTGGCGTGCTGCCATAATGGAGAAATAATATGACATTACCGGAAATCCGCTCATACTTAAAAAAACACAAAATTGATGCTTATTTTTTACCGCGCAACAATATGTTTTTGGAAGAAGATATTTTAGAAGAAGAAAATGAAATTTTTTCTTTAACCGGATTTTCCGGCTCTGCCGCCTCCTTAGTCATCTGCCAAGATAAGACTTATCTTTTTACCGATGGTCGATATGAGCTTCAATCCAAAATGGAAACAAATCCCGAAGAAGTGGAAATTATCTGTTCTTCAGCTGATTTTCCTTTTTTATGGCTGCAAAATAATTTTACCGATGGTAAGTTTTCATTAATGTACAACCCATGGACAATCTCTGCCGGAACAATTACCAAATTTACGGAGATGTTCCCCAAAGCCAAACTCATTTGCGACGAAAAAAACTTATTCGGAAACAAGCTGAGCTCAAAAAAAGCCCATGTCTTTGCTTTGTCGGAAGAATATGCCGGTATCCGCGCCGAAGAAAAAATCAGTGAAATTATCCCAACCATAAAACAAAACAGCTGCGATGCTTACCTCCTCACCTCTGCCAACGAAGTTTCTTGGTTGATGAACCTGCGCTCAGATGCTTTGCCCGATTCGCCGATTTTAAGAGCCTTTGCTTTGGTAAAAAAAGACGGTTCCGTCACTTTGTTTGCCGATAACACCGATAAAGCCGATATTTTACCGATGAACCAACTTGAAAAGAGCTTAAAATCTGTCAAAAAGAGCAAATTGGGTGTCGATAAAAAGAATATGCCGCAAATGATTTGTGAGATTTTCGGCGAGAAGAATTTAGTTGATATTGGCGATATTATCAGAAACAAACAAATCAACAAAAACGAGATAGAGTTACAAGGCTACATTGAAGCACACAAACAAGATGCCGTTGCCATGATAAAGTTTCTCTATTGGCTCGATAATAATTATAAAGGTAAAACCGAATTAGATATTGTGGCAAAAGTTGATGCCTATCGTGCTGAAGATGATAAGTTCATTTGCAAGAGCTTTGACACCATTGCCGCAACCGGAAGTAATGGCGCCATTGTTCACTATCACCCGAGCGAAAACACCAATAAAGTATTGGAAAGAAACTCCATATTGCTGTTAGACAGTGGTGGACATTATCAAAACGGAACAACAGATATAACAAGAACCATTGCTCTAGGCATACCCAAACAAAAAGTGGTTGATGCCAATACCATTGTTTTGAAATCTCACATTGCTTTGGCAAGCACAATCTTTCCCAAAGGCACAACCGGTTTGGCACTAGATGCCATCTGTCGCAAAGAATTATGGCAAGAAAATATGGACTTCAAACACGGTACCGGACACGGCGTCGGCTTCATCTTGAATGTGCACGAAGCTCCGCGCATTTCCACCCAAGCCAAAAATTCTCATTT
>CALXZK010000014.1 GCA_944393225.1 uncultured Alphaproteobacteria bacterium | reverse complement strand
GCCTTCGGCTTTGCCGTTTCCAAATGTATATACCCATTTAGTCATGTTATAATAAGCTCCTTAAGCTGACCGTTTTATCAGAAAAATAAAACAGCCATAGGTTAAAAACACAGCTTTAAGGGCAGATTCGCCCCAAAGCCAATTCATACTGGTTGAAAAATATAACAACGATTCCGATTCTTGCAAGCAAAATATTGCAATAATTTTCTCTAACCGACTCTTTATACACAAAAAAAAGCGAATCTAGCGAGATTCGCCCCCAGCAAGGCTTCCCCCGATTTCCGATTCCTTTGACAAAAAAACAGCATTGTGACACTTTTGTTAAATTTTGAGAGAGAGAAAAGGATTCATAACTTTTTATTGTATTTTTAACCAATTCATGCTATTATAATTTTGTCAAACGTCTTATTCTATTCTATTACATTGTCCGAGTAGTAGATCTATATAGTAATTATAGAGCTACGGCTCCTTATAATTATCAATAAAGAGATTTCATAAGTTGGTTTTTTAAGGAAAGTAAATCAAATATAAGGGTTTATTTTTGCTTGAAATGAGTAAGGATGCGTCTTCTTTATATGGGAAAGCTTCTTGAAATCGGACAGACCAACACTAAATATTAAACAAATAAATAAAAAATCATATGACTCGTACTTTAAAAAACAAGAACCTTGCTGCCACTGTAGCAAGCCTTGCAGCAATTTTATTCGTTATCATGTTTGGTGCTTGCACCGATGAACACTTTATCCCTGAGGATAACGTAGAAAACCCTCCTGTTGTCATCCCTGGTGACACAATCATTCGTATGGATGAATTCAACTTAAACCACGCTGATTGGTCTTCATCAAATGGGCTGGCTAAAGCTGACCATTATTTTGATGGATATATCGAATTTTTGGTTGACGACGAAGTTGTTAAAACAACTTTGATAGACCACGAAAATGCTCCTATGAGTATTTCTTGGGAACCCATCAATGAAACTATTAGCGCTTCTGCAGAAAAAATGTACATTGGTCAAACCTCTGGTGAGGCCAAGTTCATTGAAAGCCACAAGAACCAAGAAGTTACATTTGCTAAATATGAAAGAGAGTCTAAACTTTCTTTTGTAGGCTTAGATGTAACATTAAAAGCATCTTGGTATCAAGCAGCTCTTAATTCTGCAGAAAAATACTGCCGTTATGACAGTACAACTGTGGCAACACAGGTGCAAGATACTGCCATGATTGACGGTGTAAAAGAAGAAGTTGAAGTAGATGGCAAAAAATATTACCGAGTAAATGTGATTGCGAAAGCAGAAAATCACTTTACTGATATGCCTGCTAAAACAGCGCATGTTGAGCCTATGGACATTAATTATAGTGTTCTGGTTCCAGTAATATTCGTTCCTGGAGAAAAAATCTACGAAGGAAGCATCGCTGGAAACGGAAGCTATGTTAAAGCTTCTGAAGAAAGCTATGAATCTAGATTAGATTTAACTCACATCTTCACTCAGGACGGTCAGCAGATTAAGGAACAGGAAACTGTTTCTGGTCTTGCATCAGTCCGTACATGGGTGGAAGGCGACGACGAACCGAGAATATGGTCTTCCAACAACATTGGCAACCCTGCTGTAAGCGTAAATGAAACCGTTTCTGAACTTTATCAGAAAAGTGAATATATTTACGCAAAAATGTATAAGACCGTATGGACTTATACATGGTCAGATGCCAACACAGGAGAAAGCTTCCGTAAGGAAGTTCACTCCGAAGTGGAAAGACTGTATTACCGTCGTGAAGCTGGAAAAGAAGTGGCTATGCCGTTTGGTGAAACTACTACTTCTTACAAAGGCTTCAATGCCGGTGCTGCTGTAATAAAAATGCAGAATGGTAAAGAATACGAAGCTTACAGTGGTCAGATTTCTTTCAACGGAAATCACAAGTCCACTACAGGAAACGTAAACGACGCCATTTCTGGTTTAGTTGCGCCTCAGGAAATCTGGGTAGAAGTAGTTAAGGAAGATGAATTCATCGACTTTGACTACAAAGTTATCAAAGGAGATAAAGACAATGCTTCTAAAATTATTATTACCGAGCATTGGTCTGTATCCGGCGACAAAACTTTAACATTCACCCAGTCAGCTAATTACTCTTTCTCTGTTTCCGAACAGCAGAGAGTATTAGGCGAATCCTTAAGCTTCATCAGTGGCCTTTCTAAATCAACTGATAACCCTAAATTCAATGAAGTAAAAGAAGGACAGTTCACAAGAACCATTACTTCTACTTACGTAGCTAAGTTTAACCCCGTTTGCGAAGTGAAAGCTATCGCAAAAGCAACTGAAGCTTATATTGAATATAGAAACGAGAAGATTAATTTTGAATTTGCAAAAGCAGAAGTTAGCTATAAAGGTTTGAACAACCCGACAGCTACTGAAGTTGAAGCAGATGGTAAATTGTTCTCTCGTCTGGCTTACGAAGTAACCTTCAGCCATAATCTGCTTGGTAACAAAGTAGCTAGCGTATTAGTTGACAAAGAAGTAAACCTCGATCCAACTACTCCAGACGAATGGGGTAGACTTGATATTGAAAAGACTAAGAATTTCGGTGGTCTGTCATGGAGCTGGAAAAACGAAGGAGGCAAACTTGTTCCTTTCGTATCCGGAACTATCGTGACTGAATATGGTGTAGTTTCATTCTGGGAAGGTGGAAACAACTTCACAAAGATGAATACTAACACTATCACCGATAGACTTAGTAACTCAATAAAGAGCGAAGGTCCTGAATACCTGATTCCAGCTTATATCCGTATCTTGACTGACCCGAACAAACATTGGGGATATCAGGATATCAATGGTCAGTATCGCGACGAAATCAACGGCGTTGATATTGAACTTTTGAAGGATGTAAGTATTGATAAGCCTTTCATCGCCGAAGGTGGTGAAGCTAACGTTTACGAAATCAGCAATGGTCGCGTAATCGTTACTTATCAGGGAAAGGTATTATTCAACGAAGTTTTCGCCAAATAAGGTGACGAGAACTTACAAATTTTAAAATAAAAAAAATCCTTATACGGGCCAACTCTCACTTTATGACGTGTTCATAATTGGTGACTGCGCCCATCATTTACAAACCATTAAAAACAAAAATTATGAAAGATTTAAATATATTTGCGTTAGTTGTATTATCTTTGTTTTCAACTTTGAACACTGCCGCTCAAGGCGTGTTCGAATATGGGACTAAAAAGTGTAAATACACACAGATAGTCCCCGAAAACAAGAAAAATGACTGGACCAAAACGGGGAAAAATGAATATACCCCGTTAACAGAAAACGCTCAGCTGCATCAGGTGGCGGAAAAATGCTCAGGTTGGTATTTCCAGCCAGGAGTATTCGGAGCGTATACAAACCTAACTCAGGATATTGACGCCTCGACGTCAGTATCTGCCAAGGGCTTCAGCCCGAAAGCAGAGTTGGTGATTGGGTACGATTTCTGTACTGGTCACCGCAACGGAGTACATCCGCGCAACTTTGCGGTTTCGGTGGAGGCAAAGATACAATTAACCAAAGTACCGACCTTGCACTACCAAGATTTAACCTACACCAAGTCGGGCTATGTTCCGACCGTAGGTGCCAACTTGGTACTCCAACTGTCAAAGCACAAACCTTGGCAGGTGGCTCTGTACGGTGGTGCGGGTTATACAAGATTGACAAGCTATTATCCTCAGGCAACTGAGGCTGGCTCTGTTGATCGTATCTCCCACAACACCCTTGCCTGGGAGGCCGGCATTCAATTATTGAAACGCGTGAAAATTGGTCATTCTCTCGGTATAAAAGCCGGATATGAGAAGATTCAGACTACAAAGCTGGGTCGTGGCCAGTTCTCTTTAGGATTAGTGTGGAAATTCAAAAAAACACACAAATCTAAATCAATGAGCTATGGTGATTATTACCGCCTAACCCATTGATAAAATTATTATACGCGAAAGAGCTGCAACTTCGGTTGCGGCTCTTTCCTTTTTTAAACTCTTCACAAACTCCCCTACTGTTGCAGTTTTGTTACATTTTACAAAAACTTATTTTTTTTGTCTAATTTTGATTGCCTTTTCTTTATTTTTGCACTATAAAAGATACTGAATAACTATAATTTTATTTTATTAGAGAATTTATTATTAGCAGGATGTGCCTGACTTATCTTTTGATAACTCACGCACTTGAAGGAACAAACATCAAACATCCTGTGCTCAAAGATAGAAAATCAAAAAAATAACCTAATTAAATTTTGTTATATGGAAAAGAAGCATTTCTTCAGATTTCTGCTCGCGATAGCAGCAGTTATCTTCAGCCTCACAGGCTGCTTAGATGAAAGTTTTAACGGTGGAGATAATCCAACCCCTGGTCCCGACCCCAATCCCGATGGAGATAAGGTCACTCTTGTAGAAGGTTCACTCGATATCAAACACGAGTGGAAGTATTCCAATACGTTAGTATCAGATGTGGTCACCTCTATTGCCACTTTGGAACATGACAATGGCAAAGAAATTAGCGAGGAACAAATCAATCAAATGTTACCATTTGAAATAAAATGGCAACAACCAAACGAAATGACTCGTGGTTCAAAAGTTTTCACACTCCAAGAAAAAAACTTTGGAGAAAAAATATTGTCGGCTCAAGAAAATAACGACAATATTATCTTGAAAACTTACGACCAGACATTTTCATTTGTTTTTGATGGTTTGGAGTTCAAATTTGAAACTTCATATCAGACGGATTCGTCTAAATATGAAGGCATCAAATTACCAAACTGCATTTTGGACGAAATCAGCTATGTTGACCAAAAAGCAGAAACTATTGAAAAATATACTGTAGGTGATCGTCCTTTCATCAGAAGTAAAGTCATATTTACATTTGATGTTAAAAGACACCACACACATGATAATAGTACGCATACGGACAAAATTTATCCGTATATCATTGTCTCTGCTCCAGAAAAGGTAGAACCGGGAGAAGACATTTTCAACGGTGCGGTTATCATTGCCGGAACCGAGAAGTTGTTCTTCAACCGTAAACTCGATACCAACACAGACATTTACACCTCACAAGTAGATGTTTGGGAATTCTGGACTGAAAGTGGTAAGAAGCGCACAACCTACTCAACTGAGTTGGAAGTAAAACGCTGGATTGACGATGCTAAAGAACCTTGGAAAGTGCCAAACATTGAATTTGGTTATCCAAACTTTAAAGAAGTAAGTTCCAACACCTCTGAAGATTACACCAAAGAAAACGTAAGTGATTATGTTTTCCAAAAGACAACTTCAGAATGGATGGCAACTTGGTCTTATGCCAACAACTACCAAATTGGTGTGCATGGCTCTTCTGAAAAAGCTTGGAAAACCTACCTTGGTGCTAAAATTGTAGAAATGCCTTCTGATATTCAAGAATTCTACTATGATAAATATACGTACGATAAGTACACTGAAATTGCTCTCGATGGCAAAAACTATTTATCATATCCGACTATGATTTATTTTAATGCTCTCTATAACGGAGATACATATAAATTAAGTCAGTCACAAGATTTCTTGGTTGAAAAAGGCTCTGTTGATCCCCCTGCTCCGCAAGATTCTATTACATCTGAAAAGATTATATATGAATTGGAGAACAACAACGGAAATTGGATTTCTAAAATCATATTCCGTCGAATTTATTCTCAAAGCGGACAACGCGATTCAATAGCTACACAGCCTCTCAGTCGTGAAACCAAGATTGATGATAACCAACGTTTTGTCAGACCAAACAATTCGTTGAATCTGAAAAACATGTTAGATCCGGTTAAAGTTTCTGAAAAAACAGAAACAGACAAAACAACCGGTCACGTTATCACCACAACCGTAAAACGACATGCTTTTGATTTTGATTTCTTCATATTCAATATTGAGGAAACTTATCAAACAGCATACACCGTTTACAAAGGTGAACGATTGAACTTCTTGGCTCCAACACCAAGCGTTGCTTTAAGTGGTCAAGAACCCAAAGACATGGGACAAATTGTTGAAGGCGATGGAACAAAATACAATCGCACGGAATATACTCTGAACTTTAAAGAAACCTATGGTGACTTTATTGCCATGTATTATCCGCTCGTAGATATTGATGTCAAAGACGACAGTAAGCCGGAAACAGATGACATTATCGAATGGAGCTTTGACCGCAACCGCGATGGCTTTACAAGCAATATAATTTTGCATATTGTAAGGAAGCTGAGTGGAACCAAAGATTCTACTATAGTTGCAACATTGGCTCAGTCTCACACCATGTCCAAAGCGCAAGAATTTTTCTGCACAGACAACAGTTTGAGATTAGCAGATGCTTCATCTTCGGTAAACAAATCGGAAGAAACCAAGAACGGCATAACATATGTAACCACCACAACAACAAACCGTTTCAAATATGATATTTCAAATATCGATGGAAACGAATATGTTGATGTTGTGACAACTACGGATGTAACTGCCTACATGTATTTCCAAGGCACAAGAATTGACTTCTTGGCTCCGGAAACATCTAAGGTTTCTTATTCTGGCAGCACTCCGACTGATAAGGGTGAAGTCAATAAAAATGGTAAGAAGTATAATCTGACTACATACACACACTCTTATAAAGAAGTGTATGACGGCAAGACAGAAACTTTGACCAACACTGTTGACTTGTATGTAGAACCCGAAGAAGTTGTCCGCACCGAGTGGAAAGACCTGAACCACGGTTTGGAAAGAATTAGCGATACACAATGGAAGAGCTACTTCACATTATATGAGAAGTTTAGCGACGGAAAGGAAACAAATACTTATAAAGAGCAAATTTTGAACGTCTATGTTCAAGCTCAGGCAAAAAGAAATCTGAAAATGAATTCTGCGGAATTTAATTACACTTCTTTGATACCGAAGTCTGTTTCTTCTTCAACCCGTACCGGAGGACAAAATATTACGGTAACTACGCTTAAAGCTCCTTACGACTTGGTATATACCAGCAAGGAAAATGAAGCGCTGAGTTCCGAATTTATTTTTGTATCCGAAACAGCTGTGTATCAGGATGGAGAAATCACCGTTAACTTCAAATCTGCTGACTGGAACAATATCAAAAATGAAGGATATTCTGCTCCGTTGCAAGGTTTAGTTGGTGACTATAACCGTTATAATGCTGAATTTAACATCAGCGGACAATATAACGGCACAAGCTATTCTTCAACCGCACTTGTAGATGTTGATGTTCTCGCTCCTGTTGATCCGACAATTCCACCTGAAATCGGCGATTTAAATGTAATCAAAACTAAAAACTTCGGCGGTTTATCTTGGAGTTGGAAAAACGTAAGCGGTAAACTTGTTCCTTTTGTTACCGGAACTATCGTAACAAAATATGGTATTATTTCATTCTGGGATGGTGATTATTGCTTTACACAAATAGATACCAACACCATTACAGATAGACTTAGCAACAGCATAAAGCCTGAAGGTCCTGAATACTTAATACCAGCTTACATTCGTATCTTAAACGACCCAAATAAACATTGGGGATATCAAGATATCAACGGTCAATATCGAGATGAAATCAATGGTGTAGATATTGAAATGTTGGAAAATGTAAGTATTGATAAACCATTTATCGCGGAAGGTGGTAACGCTACCGTATACCAAATTAACGGTAACCGCGTAAAAATTGTATACAATAATAAAGTCATTTTTGACGAAGTATTTCCCGTAACAAAATAATACTCATTATCTAAAAAAGGCGGCACAATTAGTGCTGCCTTTTTTTTAACTTGTTTTTTTAACAATTTTAATTATATTAAGTCCGCATTTAATATAATTTTTTTCTATCATTATGAACAAAATGAAAATTTTTAAGTTAACGCTTTTTATTGCTGCGGCAACAATTTTTTCTTCTTGCTTAAAAGAAGAAATTATCTATCACAATCAAGATGATGCACCCTCCTCCGATCAGGAGAATAAAAGCATTATTAAAGAAAGTTCTTTGCTAAGCACTCAAAAACAAAATGATACACAGGGCTTTACTTTAACCAGAAACATCAATCTGAAAATAGAAAATACGCTCAACGAAAAGCTCATTGATGAAAAACTCACCTTAAAATTTCACATCTCATGGAAGCGACCAGACACAATTACCTGTGAAAGTATCCAAACAGATGCATACATCATAACAAATGCCCCCAGAACGGTTAAGAACTCGCATACCAAGCATAATATATTGATAAACACTTACCAATATGAACATGGCTTTGGGTTTGACAAAATTAACCTTGACTTCACAATCTCGGATGAACAAGCTTTTTATCAAGCAAACGAACGACAACTCCCTGATTTTAAGTTCAAAACTCTAACATTTAGAAATGATACTAAGGAATTTGAATACGAGTTTTTTCAAAACGGAAAAAAATTTCATCGTTATAAATATACTTTTCAATTTGATGCCATCTTCAAAAGTACGTTTAACGATGAACAAATTATTGAACCCATCACCCGCTATGCTTGGGTAAATCTTGTTCAATAAAACAGAAACTGCTCTGAAAAACGAGCAGTTTTTTTATTTTTTTAGCTTTTTATTAACAGAAATAGCTTATTCTGGTCCCATAATATATTGTAACATAAGTGTCACAAAAAAAAGCTTGATTTATTTTTGTCAACGTGATAAAAATAGACAAATTTTAAGAAATATTGACGATTTGTATAAATTGGAGAAAAATATGCAGAAAAAAATCTTAACCTTTGCTTCCGCACTGTTGTTATCAACAGTTATAGCCGGAACAGCCTCCGCTCGCGACGGATGGTACGCTGCCGTTCGTGGTGGTGTTACCAACTCTAACATGAACTCTGTTGATGAATCTTCAACCACCACTGCTAAAGCTGATATTGATTTTGATAATGTTTGGATGATGAGTGGTGCTGTTGGTTACCGTTATTCATACTTCCGTGCTGAGTTGGAATATTCTTACCGTGAAGACCACGACGAAACTTCCGCTACAGGTTTAAGCGGTACTGAATTTGGTGCTAAAAACCTCATGTTAAATGGTTATTTTGATTTTCTGCCTAACTACGTAATCAGTCCGTATGTCAGTGCCGGTATCGGTTGGGCTCAATTGAGTTTGGATACTTTCTCTAAAGCTGGTGGTGCAACAACCACAAACTCTGTTGACTCTGATAACTTCACATGGAGCATCGGTGCTGGTATGACCGTTCGTATTAACAAATGTTTGAACATTGATGCCGGTTATCGCTATTTGGATATGGGCGATATTGAAAATGCCAATGTCAATGCTCACGAAGTATATTTTGGTTTACGTTACACATTTTAATATCTGCCAACAAGGGCGCTTCCCTTGGAAACACCCT
Source organism: uncultured Alphaproteobacteria bacterium (assembly GCA_944393225.1). Lineage (GTDB taxonomy): Bacteria > Pseudomonadota > Alphaproteobacteria > RF32 > CAG-239 > CAJLXD01. Next base: position 30,743 of record CALXZK010000014.1, on the reverse strand, counting down.
TAAAAAACTAACGCATACATCTCCAAAATATAAAAAAAATTCCTTCTTAAACATTAAGAAGGAATTTTTTTTATAACTTAACTTTATTTTTCTTCGCTTTCATAAAGCTTTTTTTCCATGGCTTCATTCAGCTCTTTAATATCTTCCTCATCAAGCTCTTCTGCCGGAATGGCATAACTTCCGTTCAGCCAATTGCCCAAATCAATATCAGCACAACGCTTAGAGCAAAAAGGACGATATTTCATATCGCTAAATTCTTTTTTGCAAATAGGGCATTTCATTTCAACACTCTCCCGGTGCCATGGCAACTTTCGCATTCCACAGAAAGCACATCAGACAAGCTCGGGCGTTTACGAACTCTGATAACTTCCACGTTTCCGGCACGGCTCAAGCCCAAAACCGTTGTGCGAGTAGCATCTTCTTCCACGGCTTTTTCCAAAACTTCAATTACCGGTTTCAAATAGCGATAGTCGGAAGAACCTGCAAAATCAATAATAATTTTGCCTGAAAGATTACGCAGTCTGATTTGTTTGGCAATCTCTACGGCGGCTTCCTCATTCAAGTGAGATAAGCTGCCTTTTCCGTTATCGCGACCACTATCCACGTCAATAGCTACAAAAGCTTTGGTTTCTTCAATTGTAATCCGACCGCCGCTTTTCAGTTTAACCGTCTTGTCCAAAGCCTCAACAATGGCATCTTCCAAACCAAAAGTTTCAAAAGCCTGAGCATCTATTTCCGTATTAACACCTTCTCCGAAACGATTTTTGATTTCTTCTTCAACATTTCGATTATTCAGCACCACTTTTTTGAGTGTCGGCATATATTTGTTAACATACTCAAAAACCGGATCAGCTTTGGCTAAAAGCAAAGCCGGTGCAGATAATTTGCGTGCATTTTGACGTACATTTTCATAAAGAGAACGTAAATATGCCATTTCATCTAAAATTTGCTTTTCCGTTTCATTAACGGCAGATGTTCTGACAATCCAACCTTCTTGCCCTGTTGTATTTTCCAAAACCAACTGACGATAAGCCTCAGCTTTGGCTCGGTCATTTATTTTAGAAGATGTTTCGACTGTCAATTTATATGGACAATAGACCAAATTTTCTCCGACGAACTGCAAAGCTCTGGTAACTTTCGGACCTTTCTCGGCACGTTTTTCTTGAGCAACTTGAACGACTAAACTTTGACCTTCGCAAATTTTGAGTTCATCCAAACCATATTCCTCAGCATTTAAAAACGCTTCTCGACCTTCGCCGAGCTCAACAAAAAAACCTACCTTACCATTAGCCAATTCAACCTTACGAACAACTTTACCCAAGTATATATTGCCTTCAAGAGCGCGATTTGCTTCAATAATTTCCAATTCTTTCAAATCACCGTTACCCAAGAGAGCGATACGAGTAACATTATTTTTAGTTTCATAAACAATTGTATCAATACTCATTTTATACCTACTCCTAACAGCAAATTTTGGGTTTCATAAAGAGGAAGCCCGACCACACCGGAATAAGAACCGACCAATTTTTTAACATAAGCGGCCAATTTTCCTTCAATTTTATATCCGCAACATCCGACCCATTCGTGAGAAGCAACATAATCATCAATCTCTTTAGCTGATAGATGCTTCATTAAAATTCTGGTAGAATTTACTCTTATGGAAGCTTTTCCGTTAGCATCAATCACACAAACGGCACTAATCACGCGATGCCCTTTTCCGGAAAGCATTTGCATAACCTGACGTTGTTCTTCATCAGATTTTGACTTATGCAAAATCTTGGTACCGACAACAACGATGGTATCGGCACCGAGAACAATTTCATTAGGATGCAAAGCGGATATATTCAAAGCCTTTTCCAAAGCCATTCTCTTCACGTAAGCGAAAGGTTTTTCGTTTTTTCTTTCGCTTTCATCAATGTTAGCCGGAATAATAGCTTTGGGAGACAGCCCAATCTGAGCCAACAACGCCTTCCGCTGAGGCGAACCTGAAGCTAAAATAAAATTTTTTTCATTCATAAAACTTAAGCTTCGTCGTCGTAAGTTTTTTCCATTCTTTCGTGGCGTTCTTGTGCCTCAATAGACAATGTAGCCACCGGTCTTACTTCCAAACGTTCAACACCGATAGGTTCACCGGTTTCTTCGCAATAACCATAGACACCGTCTTCAATACGTTTGATGGCTTCATCAATTTTAGAAATCAATTTACGAGCACGATCACGAGTACGCAATTCCAAAGCTTTATCAGTTTCCAAAGAAGCTCTGTCAATTTGGTCAGGTTGGTTCAAACCACCTTGTTTCAAATCATCAAGAGTGTCTTTAGATTGATTGATTAAAGATTTTTTCCAATTTAAGAGTTTCTGACGAAAATACTCCAACATAACGGGATTCATATATTCTTCATCAGCGGACGGACGATAATCCGGAGGTAAAATAGCAACAGGTTCCATATTCATACTCCTTCAAAATAATTGAACTGGTTATTTATTGTTAGCAAATTATAAAGTAAAAAACTTAACTTCAAGTTAAATAATCAAATTTCAACTGCTAATTTGTTAACTTTGCCAGCTCCACTTCCACACGCAGCTCAATTTCTGCAATGATATTGAGCAAACGTTCATCTTCACACATGGTTTTCTGTTCTTTAACCAAGCGTGAAATTTCAATCAACTTATTTTTGGCAATATACCCGACCAACAAAGCGGAACGAATTTCATCCAACTTGTCTAACAAATTTTTTCCGCGTTTTATCATTTTTTTACGACGTTCACGTTCCTCAACTCCGTCCACCATTTGTGTAGCAAAAATTGCATCCAAAGAAGAAACGTTGGTCATACCGGAAACAGGAGAAGATTGTGTTGCATTTGCTGTTTTCAAAAAAGAAGCAAAATCTGCGCCTCCGGTATTTTTCCTTACTTTTCCGGAAGCTATTTCACTACTTTTATTAATATCATTAACTTTCATATTCTTCTCCGCCTATTGAAAAGTCCATTTAATCGTATTTTGACCTTGATTATCTTTACAACGAGCTGCAGCATCGGTTAAAGAAATCGGCAATTCAAGAGCTGTTCCATCGCCCGTCCAAGTATAAGTTTTCCCGTCAACCTGTAACTTTATCAAATCGGAAGTATTATTCACGGTCCAATCCATTGTCAACAAATCAATACACCCTGCTTTTTTGAGGTTAGAAAAACTAATGGTATAATCATACTGCGTTCCGCTCAAATCCACGGCTCCGTTATAAGCATTGTAAATTCTCTCTCCACTAATCATGTCATAAGGAATAACACGTTCTTCAATCAGCGTTTTAACTGTACTGTTTTTAGTTAAATCACGATAATCGGCAGCTGTAGCATAACGCATCTGAATATTTTTTTGCAAATCTCTGATTTGGGTAATGACTGCGGTTTGATGGTATCTGTCATAAATTTTAGAAATAGTAGCAAAGATACCGACGGTAATCATGGATATAATCCCCATAACGCCGATAACTTCAATCATTGACGAACCTTTTTGACAATTTTTCAACATTTTTTTCCAGCCTCAAACCGTTATAATCATTAAGGTTAACACGTTTTTTTATCATAAACAATCCTTTTGTAATATAAATTTACTTTATTTTTAGAAAATAAGTTGTAAAGTAATCTCTGTATAGGTTCCGATAAGGAAGTCGGAACCTGACAAAGGTTAAACTTTATAAAGGAAAAATTAGATGAAAAAAACTATTGGTGCATTGATGGTTGCTGTATCAGCTGTCGCTATGGCCGCTAATGCAGAAGCTATGGAATACAATCCGTATGCCGGTGTTGAATATGGCTATTCTTTCGCAAACGGCACAGCTGCCAACAACTTCAATTCTGGTAAAGTATTTGTTGGTTCTCAATACAACGAAAACTTCGGTGTTGAAGCTTTCTATCAACGTACAACTTCTGACAAAAAAGCTGGTAACAAAGCTAAATATGAAGCTTATGGTATTGATGCAATGGCTTACCTCCCGATGGGCTGTGAACAAAAAGTTGCTTTGGTTGGTACTGCAGGTTTAGCTTACTATGATTTCAAATTTAAACCTGAAGGTGGCAAAACCGATGGTGAAGGCACATGGGGTTACCGTTTAGGTGCCGGTGCTGAATACAATGTAACCGACAATGTTGCCGTTCGTGCCTTGGCTCGTTATACCAAATTAGATCAACGCGTTGCTGATTCTAACGACATGATGGAATATTCTATCGGTGCTAGATACAACTTCTAATTTGTTGATGCAATTAAAAAAAAGGGAAGTTTTGACTTCCCTTTTTTATTGCCCTTTAGAAAGAAACGCCTTAAACTACAACTCGGCTTAACTTTATGTAAGGATACATCATGAAAAAATTTTTATTGCTTTTACCTTTAGCCTGGCTCCTAAACGCTTGTTCAGATGATACGGATAACACAGCCGATTCCTCACAAGAAATTGCCGCTAAAGAAATTCAGATGTTTTCAATTCCCTCAACCGACATCATCAACCGCCAATTTTCATTTTCAACTCAAGATTCCGATTCTGCATTCGCTGACAAAAATGAAATTGTCTCAGCCATCAATAATACAATCAAATGCACACTTAACCCCAAGAATCCAAGTTGCAAAAGCATTTCCTTACCCAAATTTATCTTAATGGAAGATGAAAGTCTGCAACGTCCAACCCAAATGCAATACAAAATAAGCAAAATCATGCCGCTTATGGAAGGCATGCTTCATATCTACACCCAAAGCCAATGCAACAACAACTGGTTTGGTTTGTGCCAAGGTAATATCATCTATGTTCTGCAAAACAAGCATAACCAATGGGAAGTTATCGATATTTTTGCCATGGAGAACCCTCAATAAGCGCAAAATCACTATTGACGAACCGCGCGCAAATTGTTAACCTTAAAGGGTTGCAGAGTAAAAAAAACAATGGAGAGAAAAGTGCAAAATAAAAAAGTTATTGTCTGGGATTTAGACAACACCCTCTATGTTGAAACCGATGAATTTAAGGACATGCTGGATGAAGCAACGGCTATTGCCTTGGTTGAAGATTTAGGCTTGAAAATGGATATTCCGACAGCCAAAGCCATGGTCAAACAATCTTACAAAGAATATCGCAACGGCGGTGAGATCTTCATTAAAGAATACGGCATCGACCCCAAAGCGCTTTTTGATGCCTATCATGAAAGAAAACCTGTCGATGTCATTGAACCTTACGATGGTCTTTTAAGCCGTTTGGAAAAACTCCCCTACGATCAATATGTTTTTACCACCAGTAGCCGCAACGCCGCTGAACGTATATTAAAGCGTATTGGTTTATATGAATTTTTCAAAGGAAAATTCTACTCTGTCGAAGATTTTGGAGTTTACAAAAAGAACGAAAGCTCCGATGTATATTCTCAATTTTGTAACGAAATCAAACAAAATCCTAACGATTGTATCTTTGTTGATGATAGCTATTCCAATTTGGAATTTGCTAAAGAAATCGGCATGACAACCGTACGTATTTTCTACAACAACAACTCTGCCAAAGACAAAACGTATATTGATGCCGCTTACAAAGGTATCAATGCCTTTATTGATGCCATTTTAGCTAACGGCGAGGATGCGTTGCATTAAACTTTTTGCAGATGTCGTCTTCAATTGAATAATTCATCTGATTATCGAGCTTACCTTGTTCAACGGTAAGCTCTTTTTTAAACACCGCCAAAACTTTATCAAAACGGACGGTGAACTCTTGCGTTACTTCATCTGTCGCTCTATCAATTTCTGAAAGTTTGCTAATATAAATCGGCTTCAAATCATATCCGATTTTTGCTGCTGCCAACTGAAAATATGGAATAAAATAATCCAATGCTGCTTTATTAATCCGCTGATGCGTTTTCTCATGCAAAACCACTAAATTATATTGGCAAGAATTTTTAGGCAACTCATTTGAAATATATATCACCGGACGACTAAATCCAACATACACTTGAATAACCTCGGGAATAACGCAATACCCTTTTCCTTTGCTTACACGAAACGCTCTTGTTCCCAAGACATATTCATTTTCAACGCTAACCGTTGCCAAACCTGTTGCAAACGCACCATGTTCTTTGCTTCCGATTCGCGCTGCAATTTGAGAAATTCTTCGTGTATTTTTTTTATAATCATAAGACAAGCGTCCGTATGATGTAGAAAATTTAATTTCAGGTTCTACTTTAACATCTTTGCATAAATCAACATTTTCGGCAGCTTTTAAGCTTGTCGACAAAGAAAAATAAATTGTTAACATAAATAAAATCTTTTTCATGTAGACTATGCTAAACATAAATTATTAAATTATCGTTGCGAAGCAATCGGAGAAAGATAATGCATAAAATATTTTCTATAACATTTGGTTTTTGTTTGATGGCAGGCACAGCTCTGGCTCAAATGAATCAGCCTTATGTCAGAAAGAAAATTCAACCGAATTTTTTCATTCCCGAAGGTGCTCTTGCCGAAAGTAAACCGGAAAAAGTAGGCATGCCGCAATATAGACAAGGCAGAACCACTGCCAAGCGCATATCGGCAGAACCGACACCTGTTCCGCAACCGCAAACTCAACAATTGCAGCAAATCTCTGATACACGTGAACAAACACAAGAGATAAGCCGTTTACCGGAAAATCAAGAACAACAAATTCAATCTCCGATACAAGAAGAAGTTAATGAAAACATTCAAACAAGTTCTCCTGTTCCGCAACAAGGCAACCAAACAGATACGCCTAACTACCAAAAAATGTATCAAGACTATCTGAAAGACTTAGATTCAATCGCCAAAAACGGTGCTGTGAACACCTCCTATATTGATAAAGATTTAAATGCGATGAACTCAGAAAAGCGCATCCAAATTGATAAAGAATTTAACTCTCACCGTAATGTAAAAAATGATATTTTAAAAGCTTTGGAAAATTAAAAAAACACCCGATGTTCTATCATCGGGTGTTTTAAAATCTTAAGAAATTTATTCAGCTTTAGGCAATTTTGCAATTGAATTAATGGATTTTTCAATTAATTCGTCCTGCATTTTTGCATTCAAATTTTCAGCCAAAACGCGTTTCAAAGCTTCCATCGTCACATTAGAAGTCATGGAAACAATTTCATTCATCACTTCTGCTTGTGAGGCTTTCAATCTTTCTTCGGCTTCTTTTTCTTTAATAGCCATCTCAAGTTTCAACTTTTCTAAACTTTCTTTTTTCAAAAGTTCAATCTCTTTGGTAGATTTTTGTAAAATTGCTTCAGCCTCCGCATCGGCATTTACAAATTTGCGTTCATATTCTACCAACAACTTTTGCGCATCATCTTTCAAATTAGCGGCATCTTCAATGCGCTTGATAATGCCATCGACACGATTTTGCAAAAGTTGTTTAGCAATTTTGCCGATAGGACGTGCCAACAAGACAACAACCAAGACAAAAGAAACAGCCACCCAAAAAACCGGATTTTCATAAAATGCACCATAATGATGTGCCGGTAAGCTAACATCAGAAATCAAATTTTCGGTAACATCTACAACTGCATTTTGTGTCATATCAATAAACTCTTTTCCTGAAACGGCCTGATGAACAGACATCGTATTTTACCTTACTCATTAACCACTTTTTTAATGCCTTCTTTAATATCCTCGGCATCAATTTTGGTCAATTCAAGTTTTTTAACAATATCCAAGGCCCATTCTTGAGAGACGTTTTTCACTTCTTTCAGAGCCTTTTCACGAGTTTCTTTAATTTGCGCCTCACCTTCCAAAAGTTTTGCATTCAACTTTTGTGTCAGCTCATCTTGTTTTTTGGCAATATAAGCATTCATCTCTTTGCGAGAAGCTTCCAAAGCTTCATTGGCATCAGCCGTTGCCTTTGCCAAGGCTTCATTATATTTCTTCAAAGACTCTTCAGCCTGCTCTTTTATCTGGTGAGCTTTCACCAAATAATCATCAATTTTGCGCTGTCTTTGCTCCAAAATATCTTTAATTTTCGGAATAAAGATTTTGCTCATTAAAAAGAGCATAAAGAAAAAACAAATACACAGCCAAAAGAACTGAGAAACAAACCAAGTTGGATCTAACTGAGGCATATCAACTCCTTACAAATTCTATTTTTTGGCAGCGGATAAACCGCCGCCAAAAACCAGAAATAAGCTACTATTTGCCGGTAAGCATAACCAAAGCAATAACCAAAGCATACAATGCGATAGCTTCAACGGCGGCAAAACCTGCCCAACCATAGATATCTACATCTTTTTTAACTTGCGGGTTACGACCGACAGTAGAAATAATTGTAGTCCATACTTGAGACACACCCCAAGCAGCAACCATCATTGACAAAGCGCACATACCTGCGCCGATATAAGCCATAGGTTCCATTTAATATCTCCATATTTAAGAGCTGCAAGCAGCTTCAAACCAACAACAAACATAATTATAATTAAGCCTGCATTTAGTGGCTATGAATAGCATCACTCAAATAAATACAGCTCAAAACCGTATAAATAAACGCTTGCAACAAGGCAATGAAAATTTCAAAGACCACGATGCAGCTATTAAATAATACAGGTACGACACCGCCCAAACCCAATGCCAAGACAAAGCCGGCAATAATTTTCAGCATGATATGTCCGACCGTCATATTAGCCACAAGACGGACAGTCAAACTAAAGGGTTTAGACAAGAAAGAAATCATCTCAATCGGCATAATCAGCGGAGCCAACGCCATCGGAATTCCGTTAGGCATAAAAGTTCTCCAATAGCCCCATTTTTTCTTTTTGATACCGATACAAATATTAAACATCAACGCAATCAAAGACAAACCACCAACGGCGGCCACATGAGAGGTAAATGTAAATGAATATGGGAAAAGCCCCAATAAGTTACCAAAAGCAACAAACAAGAAAATGGTAAAAATCAGTGGGAAATAGCGCAAAGCTTCAACACCGGCATTTTCTTTCAATAGATTACTGATAAATTCATAAAGTGCCTCGGGAACAGACTGCGATAACGAAGGAACGATGGTTCTTTTACGTAAACAAACGGCAAATAACAACGCGGATACGGCAACCGCCAAGACCATAAACAAAGAAGAATTGGTAAAAGAAATATCATATCCACCCGCTTTAATCGGGATAATCGGTTGGATATTAAATTGTTCCATCGGGTTAGACAAAGCTTCTACTCCTCTCGTTGTTTTTCTTCGCTTTTAGCGAATTTGTACACATTCAGGACACCGGCGGCACCGCCTAAGAACAAAAACACAACCAACCACAATGGTTTTGTTTGGAACCAATCATCTAAAAAATAGCCTATGGCTCCACCGGCCAGCACGCCGGACAACATTTCCGTTCCCACCCGAAAACCGATTCTGGAAAAGCGAGAAAAATCAGATTCGTTAGCAATCGAATTTCTGCTGGCATCCTTTTTCTTAAAGGACTTTATCCGCTCATCCAATTTTTTCAAATCTTCAGGAAGTTCCTGCATAATACCTTATCCTTAAAATATGACCGACATAGTTAAAGAAATGCTAATTTTTACTTTTTATCCTCCGGCATATACTTCTGAATAAGAGCCTCAAATGTTTCATAATCAGGTGCCCCGTAAATAACTTCACGACCTTTTATGCTGGAAATCACAAAAGAAGGAGTTCCGCTGATGCCCAAGTTGGCAATGCCGAACTGACGAATTTCCATAATTTCCTCAGCCTTAGCTTTGTCTGCCAAACATTTTTCGGCATCTTCTTGTTTCAAGCCATTCAAATAAGCATATTTCAAGAACAATTCTTTGGGATTTGATTTAGAGCCCCATTCTCTTTGTTTATCAAAAAGCATATCAGCTACGCGGAAAAATTTGTTGCCGGAGAAACAATGTGCGAGCAAAGAAGCTTGCATAGAGTTTTTATCAAGAGGAAAGTCATCAAAAATCAAACGCACGGTTCCTTTATTGATATAATTTTCTTGCAGCTTTGGCAAAGTTTTCAATTGGAACTGAGCACAATGGTAACAACCGAAAGAAGAAAATTCATAAATAGTTACCTTAGCTTTATTACTACCGAGTTGAGGTCCCCAAGGAATGAGCAAATTCGGCGCAATTTTGCCATCAGCGCTCACCTTTTCCGATGCTTGAGCATCATTAACCAAAACAATGCTTCCATCCGGATTCATAACATAGCCCTTGAAAGACATATACATACCGAAAGCCAAGAAAAAGACGACTAAACCGGCAGCAACAGAACTACAATTTTTTATAAAATTTTCTAACTTCATTTTACCCTACTTTTCCTTTTTATGATTCTCATTGAATATACAATGTCCCAATTTTATTAAAATTTCTTTTAATTTTGAATTTTTAATCTCATCTGAAACGGCTTCTATATATTTTTTTTCATCATCAGTTACCAAATCCACCTGTTTGGGAGCTTCATCTACAAATTCTTCAGCCAAAGAGATGGCGCTGTTTTGCACAATTTTCAAACCACTAACGGCATTATACCCGAAATAGGCATTAATTTTTTCCAAAATATATTTTTCACGATGTGCAATTTCCAGCGCAAAAGCTCCGCTCGGCACTTGCAAATGCAATATGCCGTTATTTTTTTGCTCTCTTTTAAAATCAATTTTTTGCGGGAAACTATAATTAGCCAACTCTTTACCGACAATTTTATCCCAATTGGTCAAAATACTGACCTCGACAAAACCTTTTTTGCCGAAAAGTTGTTTTGTCAGCGGCGCCATGGTTTTGGACAACGCTGTCAAATCGGCAGTAATGCGAGCACTCTTGGGCGCCGGCTGTTTTATGTCAAAATCTTCTTCACTCATAAGCATTAAGTTAGCAACAAACTATCAACAAAGCAACAGCTGTTTATTGCTTTGTTGAGATTCGTTGCTTATAATGCAAACAAATTAAAACGAGGTTAAAAGATGGATTTTATACTGCTGATAAAAGCAATTGTTTCACTACTGTTTGTTTTAGGGTTATTGTTCCTCACGCTCTGGGCAATAAAATATATCGAGCTTCATAGCGCCTCCAGCCGTTTTTTCAAAAAAATAAACGGCAAAAAGCGCTTGGAAATTGTGGAAATCAAACGTATTGATGCACGCAACGCTTTGGTCTTGGTCAGAAGAGATAATCAAGAACATTTGTTATTGATTGGTCCGTCTTCTCAAATTATTGAAACCAATATTCCGGCACAAGAACAAAATAACGAAGGGCAAAATCATGATAAAGAAGATTAGTTTTATTGCAATTATTTTACTTTTCGGAATTTTTTGTTTTGCAGATTCGGCTTTAGCCCAATCCATCAGCTTAAATGTTGGAGATTCGCCGACCACCGGTTCAACCACGGCACGCATTTTCAATGTGATTATGATGATAACGGTTTTATCCGTTGCGCCGTCAATTTTAATTATGATGACATCTTTTACTCGCATTATCGTGGTATTATCCGTCACACGCAGTGCTTTGGCAACCAACTCCACTCCTCCAAACATGATTTTAGTTTCGCTGGCTCTGTTTTTAAGCATGTTCATCATGGCTCCCACTTTTGAAAAAGCATGGGATGAGGGATTGCAACCTATGTTTGAAGAAAAGTTAGACACCATGGAAGGTTTGGAAAAAGCCTCAGTTCCGTTCAAAGAATTTATGATAAAAAACACCCGCGAAAAAGACTTGCTTTTGTTTCAAGATTTGAGCCAAGAAAAACCGGAAAAAATTGAAGATACATCATTAAAGGTTGCCATTCCGGCATTTATGATAAGCGAACTCAGACGTGCTTTTGAAATCGGCTTTTTAATTTATGTGCCGTTTTTGATAATTGATATGGTCATCGCCTCAATTCTCATGTCTATGGGTATGATGATGTTACCGCCGACAGTTCTGGCCTTGCCGTTTAAGATTATATTTTTTGTACTGATAGACGGATGGTATATGCTTGCCGGCTCATTGATAAATTCATTCCATTAGCAAAAAAAAGCCATGTAAAAAACATGGCTTTTTTTATAAAAACTTTTTGCCCCAATCGCCCATTATACGTCTTTTCTGAAAAAAAGGTCGTTATGTGCGGAAAATAATAAGATTTAAGGAAAATTACGATGGAGTGTACATAAAGGTACATGACTGAGTAATTTGTCCGCAAAATCTGTATTAGTTTCCCACAGAGCGAGCTTTTTTAAAAGCGGGGTATGTTCCCAATATATGCACATACTCGGCAAAGAAGTTGAGCTCGGCAAGAGCATTTTGAAAAGACTTTTGCGAGGGGTGAGCCTCGGCTTCCAAATAAAATTGGGCGGAAACAAATCTGCCGTCAAGGAGATAGCTTTCAAGCTTGGTGATATTGATTCCGTTGGTTGCAAAACCACCGAGAGCCTTATAAAGGGCTGCCGGAATATTTTTGGTTTTGAAAATGAAAGATGTTATGAAATCGCCACCGTCATATTCCGGTATCATATCCTCACGCGACATAATCAAAAAGCGGGTGGTGTTATTCGATGCATTTTCAATATTCGATGCCAAAATATCCAAGCCGTAAATTTGACCGGCAAGTTTGGAAGCAATCGCTGCCATAGTTTTATCTTGTGCTTTGGCCACATCATCACAGGATTTTGCCGTATCAATACGCGCAATCGGGGTGATATGATGATTTTTTACAAATTCGGAACATTGAGCCAACGCTTGTGGATGCGAAGATACAGTTTTAATATCTTCGAGCTTTGCACCTTTCACACCTAAAAGCTGATGTTCAATGCGCAAAAAATATTCACCTACAATATGTAAGCCGGTTTTAGGAAGCAAAAAATGCACATCGGAAACACGACCGGCATTAGAGTTTTCAACCGGTATCATGGCAAAATCGGCATCGCCGTTTTGTACCATATCCATAGCCAGCTCAAAAGTTTCGCAAGCAATATATTCTTGGTTGGGATAAACATTCATGGCGGCAATATTTGAATAAGCACCAGCCACACCTTGATAAGCAATTTTCAATTTCTGTTCCATTTTTCCATAAAAAAAGGCATCACCACGCAAGATGATGCCTTTCCTTTCATCTTTAATTATTTAATATATTTCAAAGCTTCTGCGAGCTCTTCCGGTGTATTAATATCAGCCGGAGCGCGTTCATCTAAAACCATTTTGGTAATCACTTTAGCGCGAATGGTCATACCATTTTCAAGAGCACGGAGTTGTTCCAAAGATTCGCGATTTTCCAAAACACCAACCGGATATTCCACAAATTTTTTCAAAGATGCGGCTTTGTAAACATAAATACCGATATGGTGATACAAATCTTGATTTTTGCATTTTTCCGGATTGCGGGTAAACGGTGCAACGGCGCGTGTAAAATAGAGGCAGCGACCTTCGGTTTCACCATCACGCAAACCCATCACGATTTTAACATTGGTCGGATTTTCGGCATCGGCTTGAGTTTTGAAAACCATACCGCATGTTGCAATATCACAATCGGTACGTTCAATCATCTCAATGAGCTCATTATTAACGGCAGGATCAACATTCAAACCATCTCCTTGGAAGTTAACCACAATATCATATTTGCTGCCATCAGGATCAATTTGTTTCAAAGCAGCGGCAATGCGGTCTGTTCCGGAAGGAAGAGACGGATCGGTCAAAATGGCTTGAGCACCAAATTTTGCACATTCATCAACAATAGATTGGTCACCGGCGGCTACAATCACATCACCGGGAACGGTCTTGCGTACATTTTCATAAACGCGGTGAATAAGTGTTTTTCCGTTAATATCAATCAAAGGTTTATTCGGCAGGCGTGTTGAAGCCATGCGCGTTGGAATCATCGTCACAATTTTAGACATAAAGCAACATCCTTATAAAAATTAAACTTGCAGATAGGGTTTGTATATAATATAAAGACAAAAAAATAAAGGACTAAAGACAATGAAAGTGGATATTTTTGATTTTGAGCTTGATAAAAGCCTGATTGCAAACCAACCGGCAGAACCGAGGGACAGTTGCCGCCTGCTCGATTTATCGGAAGAAGGCAAAATTACCGACCGTATTTTTACCGAATTACCGGACTTGCTCGACGAGGGAGATTGTTTGGTTTTTAACGACACCAAAGTTATTCCGGCAAAACTTTACGGCAAACATGGTTTAGCCGAAGTTCAAGTAACCTTATATCGTCCGGTTGATGGTATCAACTGGTGGGCTTTTATTAAAAATGCCAAAAGATTAAAAGAAAATGATGTCATCACCTTCTACACCGCAGGCATTGAACCCGAAAAATCAGACTTTACCGCCATTGTTGTTGAAAAAAACGGCGAAGAAGGCGTTTTGTTACAGTTTACCTGTGACCCGTCCCAACTTGGACATTTGCTGGAAAAATATGGTTCCATGCCTCTTCCGCCCTACATTAAGAGAGAAAAACCCGTCATCGGTGGAGAAGACGGCATTTGGGATAAATATAACGATAAAGAAAACTACCAAACCATATATGCCAAACACGAAGGTGCCGTTGCCGCTCCGACAGCCGGTTTACACTTTACCGACCGTGTATTTGAGGCTTTGGATAAAAAAGGCGTAAAACGCGTCTTCTTAACCTTGCATGTCGGCGCCGGAACATTTCTTCCGGTAAAAGTTGACGATACCAAAGACCACAAAATGCACTCTGAATACGGCATCATCACACAAGACGTTTGCGACATTATTAACGAAACCAAAAAACAAGGCAAACGCGTTATTGCCGTCGGCACCACTTCGCTCCGTTTGCTTGAAAGTGCAACCGATAACCAAGGCATCATTCATCCTTTTGCCGATGATACCAGCATTTTCATCACCCCCGGCTATAAATTTAAGATTTTGGATATGCTGATAACAAACTTCCATCTTCCGAAATCAACTCTGTTTATGCTCGTCTGCGCTATTGCCGGAACCGAGCGTATGAAAGAGGCTTATCAACATGCCATGGATGAAAAATATCATTTCTACTCTTATGGAGACAGTTCGATTATCAAATGTGTAAACAAAATTTAAACGCATTGAACCTAAAATAGGAGTATTCTCAAAATAACATAAGGAGAGAACCGTGAACAAAATCAACGCCTATATTGAACAATTTTTTCCACTTCTTAAAAATGCATTCATGCCGGCGTCATTGTTCGCCCTCTCCTTAATTTCTTTTTACGCCTTGCATGAAATATCCGTTGCCTCGTTAACCACGCTTCACTGCGCGTTTTATATCATCAGCTTCATCAGTTTTATGATATTGCTCTACTTCAATCAGCGCAAACCGGTTTTTTATATTTTGATGATGGCGATAAGCTATGTTTTAATTAACATTCTCAAAAACAAATATAATCAAGATTATGCCACCACATCTTACTACATCAGTTTATGTTTTTTCTTACCGCTGAATTTATTTGCTTTTTATTTCATTCCCGACAATCGCCTACTCTGCCGCACTAATGTTTATTTATTGCTGGCCATATTTTTACAATTTTCCATCGGCGAAATGTTTGGAAGTTATGATTTTTGCCTTAATCTGACATTATTCGACGGACATTTGGGCAATTTGAGCATATTGGGTTTGATTGTATTTCTCATCACCTTAACCACCTTTTTTATGAAAGCCTCCAAAGATGGTTTTATTATGAACTATGCATTGTTCTTTTGTTCATTAAACCTTATGTTTGGTTTCATCTATTCAGATAATCCGACGGCATTAACCATTTTCTTCTGCTCAGCTGCATTAACCTTGATGTTAGCCATCATTCATAGCATTTACTACAACACATTTAAAGACGCACTCACAAGCTTGCCCAGCCGCAAATCATATATGATTCAATCCAACTCATTTCCACTCAAATACAGCATCGGGGTTGTCAGTATTGATAATTATGATGGAATGAAAAATATGTTCGGCAGAAAAGACCGTGATATACTGGTTCGTATGATTGCCGGAAAAATCATCGAAGAATTCGGTGAAGAAAACTTATATCGCTATAGTGCCGATGAATTTATTCTCATTTTCAAAAACGAAAATAAAAATGAAAGCGGCGAACATTTAGAGCAAATCCGCCGCTCAATAGCTTCGGCTGAGTTTGTTTTAAACAACCGCAAAAAAAGCATAAAATTAACCGTGTCAACTTGTGTTTCGGAAAAGAAACGCAGTGATGCCAACTCAATTGAAGTTTTATACCGCATTCGCAAAACGCTGCAAAAAGCTAACGAGTTTAGTCACAACGTTTCAACCAAAGCTTAAATTGCGGCTTTTTTACGGCTGACAAAGTATAAAACGACGGCACCGAGCAAAATCAGTGGCACGGAAAGAATTTGTCCCATGGTAAAATAGGTAAAGAAATAGCCCATCTGAATATCCGGCTCTCTGAACTGTTCCATGGAAATACGGAAAATACCATACAAAATCACAAACAAAGAAGATACCACGCCTTGATGCGCTCTGACCCAAGCTGAACGCCACAAAGAATTAAGCACAACAAACATGACAATTCCTTCAAAAAAGGCCTCATAAAGCTGCGACGGATGGCGCGGTAAATATCCGCCGTGCGGAAATTTAATTGCCCAAGGTACATCGGTAACTCTGCCCCACAATTCATCATTTATAAAATTAGCCAAGCGACCGAAAAAGATACCGATAGGCGCATAAAGAACCACCAAATCGGTTAAAGCCAAAAATTTATGATTAATTTTGCGTGCAAAGAGATAAGTTGCCGCAATCACACCCAAAGCGCCGCCATGAAAAGACATTCCGCCTTTCCAAACTTCAAAGACCTGCAACGGGTTCATCCAAAAAGCTGTTCCACCATAAAAGAGGACATAGCCCAAACGTCCGCCGATAACAATACCCAAGGTAAGATAAAAAACAAAATCCTCAATATTTTCTTTGCTCAAATTGAGGTCATATTTTTTAACATTACGATTAATCAGCCACCAGCCGATAAGAATACCGACGAGATAAGCCATGGAGTACCAACGAATATCCAAAGGTCCGATTGAAAAGATAATCGGCGAAATCTGAGGAAAATCAAGCCCGTTCATTTTTTAACCCTTTTCTGATTTTCAAAATTGCTAAGATTATATTAACAAAAAAAAATATATCCACATGAAAAAATTTTTATTATCTGTGCAATATGTGTAATCAGTTGATTTAAAAGCAAAATATTTTTTATTTTTTTTATTAAAAACAATTTAAGTGGAAAACTGCGACTCGGGACTTGTATTTCGCGACTCGGCAATGCAATCTGTATCCAGATATAAAAAAACAACGTCGTGGTCAAAATTTTTTTAACGGAGAAGAACATGCTTTTGGCGCAGAAAATTGCCTTTGAATACAATCCCATAGATTTGGTTGAGAATATCTTCTCCTCAAAATCATTCGAGTTTGAACGCCGCGCCAACAACGAGGTGGTGGTTGAAGTCCAAGGTAAATGGAACAACATGTTGTTGTTTTTCTCTTGGGAGGAAAATATGCGTTGTTTGCATCTTTCCTGCCTCATGGACATCAAAAGCACCATTGAAGACAGAAGCAAAATTTTTGAACTTTTGGCTTTAGTTAACGAAGATTTGTGGCTTGGTCATTTTTCTTATTGGACCGAACAAAACATGCCTGTTTTCAAACATTCTATCTTGCTCAATGATGAAGACGAACAAATTTTAAACGGCAAAATTTCACAAGTGATTGATATTGCCATTCGCGAATGCGAACGTATGTACCCCGTATTCAAAGTTGTTTTAACCAAAGGCATGGATCCCAAACAAGCTCTTTACCCCATGCTGATGGAAACCTTAGGACAAGCTTAAAACAACAAAAAAAGCCGTTTTCTTTTTATGAAAACAGCTTTTTTAGAAGTAATCAACAAGCATCATTTACCTCTGATACCGCGTCGATTAATGTTTTTTGCCTTAGCTCTGAATTTAGTATTTTTCAACCTTACTCGAGCATCAACAAACTCTCTTTTTTTGGCAAACCGAGGCGGAGTAAAAAGTATTCTTTCCGCGCCAAATTCAAAACTTGCAACAACAAAAGCAAGCCTTGCAATTAACCAATTCCAGAATCTCATAAAGCTTAGTTTTAAGAACAACAAAGTAAAATTAATACAACCAATAAAATGATAGGTACTTCTATCCCCGTCGCAATTTTAATTCTCTTTTCCATAAAACTTTTTTTAGATTAAACATAAATAACTATAGTAATAAAAAAGTATGAATATTATTAAACTCAATTTAATTGCATGTAAATAAAAAAGTGTATTCCCATAGCAAGGAATACACTCTCAAATCATTTTCTTAGTTTTTGTTCTTTATAAAAAAAATCTACAACATCACCGATGGTTTTGAGCTTTTCCTCTTCTTCAAGAGAAATTTCAACACCAAATTTTTTTTCGCAACAAATAAACATTTTAATCCGCATTAAAGCACGCAGTTTTAATGGGGTCTCATCATTTATCTCACCTTGAATAGCGCCTTGCTCATATAGTTTGTTTTTTATAAATTCAAAAACAACTTCTCTTTCCATAATAAATATTCACACAAAAATAAAAATTAAAATTCATTCTAAAAAAGCACAAATAAAACAGTGCATCAAAAATTGATAACACTGTTTTTTTCCATTACTTGCATTAAGCCATTCTGCCGTAAACAAAACACCAAAATACAATTTAAATCACTTTTTCAACAACCGCCGTTTTACCAACTTCATGATGTATGGCAGCAATCAAATCCCCAACCGTTGAAATATTTTCAATCATACCCAACGGAATAAAAATATTAAAATAACTTTCACATTCCATTAAGAAGCCGGCTGAAGCCAAGCTGTCCATTTTCAAATCTGAATGCAATGAAGATGTTTCAGAAATTTCAGACGTATCAATACCAAAATCTGAAGCTAATTCTTTTAGCTGCTGAAAAATTTCGTTCTTTTCCATGAAACTTATTTTTAATTAAACATAAAAAAATATAATAATTACAAAGTACGAGTATTATTAAACTTAAATTAAACAGCTGTAAATAAAAAATGTGCATTCCCAAATAAGGAATACACTTTTTGTTCAATTTTCATCAAGCTTGCTGAGCAGAAGCATCATAAAGCGCAGTCACAACGTCTCCGATAGTTACACATTTTTCAGAAACTTCATCAGTAACTCTTCCTCCGCAAACCTTTTCACACTGCATCAAAAGATCAATCTGATCCAAACTATCTAAGTGCAAATCATTCCGCAGATGAGCACTTTCGATAATTTCATTTTCAGAGAACCCCCATTCTTGAAGTTTTTCCTTCACGCAATTAAAAATCTGTTGTCTTTCCATAAAAATTTTTTTAATTAAAAACCAAAAATAAAATATAGTAATAAAAAATTAGGGATATTATTAATATCAAGCAAAGATAAAGTAAATAAAAAAGTGCATTCTTTTTATCAAAGGATGCACTTTTTTCATAAATTTATTTTGAAATTTTTTTAACCCAGCTTTTCACGTTTTTATTGTGCTCGGAAAGACTTTTTGAAAAATTATGTCCCCCATCTCCGGTTGCCACAAAAAAGAGATAATCTGTTTCTGCCGGTTGCGCTGCAGCAAAGATAGCATCTTTTCCGGGGTTACAAATCGGCTCCGGCGGAAGTCCGTAATATTTATAGGTATTATAAGGACTATCAACTTGCAAATCTTTACGTTTAAGTGTTCTGCCTAGGTCAGATTTTCCTTGTGTTAAAGCAAAAATAACCGTCGGATCTGTTTGCAGTTTCATACCTTTTTTGAGACGATTAACAAAGACAGAGGCGACAAGAGGTCTTTCCTCAGGCACACCTGTCTCTTTTTCAATAATAGATGCGAGAATAAGCAGCTCTTGTTTATTTTTAATCGGCAAGGTCAAATCACGAACATTCCAAGCCTCATCAAGCGTTTTTTGCATATCGGCTTGAGCTTCTCGAATAATTTTTTGACGATCGGTTCCAAAGGGAAAAGTATAAGTTTCAGGCAAAATTGAACCCTGAACATCATTCAACACAGCCTCACCGTTCAAATACGGATTATCATTCAAGAGCTGTACAATCTCCGCATTTGTTAAGCCTTCAGCAAGTGTAATTTTGCGATAAAAAACATCGCCTTTAGCAATTTTTTGCATCACGTTCCATAAAGAAATTTCAGGCTCAAATTTATATTCTCCGGCACGAAGTTTTTGAGAAAGACCGGAAAAACGCGCAATAACTTTGAAAACAAAAGGATGAGAAATAATACCCTCACGTTTCAAACCATCGGCCATCATATTAAGAGAAGTTCCTTTTTCCACACGGATAAAAGCCGTTTGAGTAAGGGGTCCGGCTTGTACGCACCAGAAATAAATTTGCAATAAAATCAAAATACCGACAACGGTACAGATTCCCAAAAATTTCTTCATAAAATATCTCCATAAATCTTAAAGATAAAGCTACCCTCAAGAGGAAAGAGAGTCAATAAACAAAAAATATATCCAAAGATAAGAAAAGCGCTGTTTGTTATAAACAGCGCTTTTCTTAAATAGTTCAAAAAGAACTAATCTTCATATCTCTTCAAAACCAAAGAAGAGTTTGTACCGCCAAAACCAAAAGAGTTGGACATTGCGGCTTTAATCTCTTTCTTTTTAGCCTTGTGAGGAACCAAATCCATGTCTTTAACTTCCTCAGCCGGATTATCCAAGTTCAAAGTCGGCGGGCAAATTTGGTCTTGCAAAGCTTTAATGGTAAATACAGCTTCAACGGCACCGGCAGCACCCAGCAAGTGACCGATAGCTGATTTTGTTGAAGACATAGAAACATATTTCATATTGTCACCGAACAAGCGTTTAACAGCCATAGCTTCACCAACGTCACCGGCCGGAGTAGAAGTACCGTGAGCATTAATATAGTTAATATCTTTGAGCTCGATACCATGTTCTTTAGCATGATCGGCAGCCATTTTCATAGCACGATAAGCACCATCCCCTGAAGGAGCCGTAATATGGTAAGCATCACCGCTCATACCATAGCCGACAACTTCGGCATAAATTTTTGCACCGCGGGCTTTAGCGTGTTCCAATTCTTCCAAAACAACAGCACCGGAACCTTCACCCATAACAAAACCACTACGATCTTGATCCCAAGGACGAGAAGCTTTTTCCGGAGCATCATTGAAAGAAGATGTAACAGCTTTCATTCTGGCAAAACCGGAAAGACCCAATACGTTAACAGCCGATTCGGCACCGCCGGCAAGCATCATATCGGCATCACCTCTGGCAATGATGTTTGCCGCATCGCCAATAGCGTGAGTACCGGTAGAGCAAGCAGTAACGCAAGCATGGTTCGGACCTTTGAGTTGATATTTAATTGACAAATTACCGGAAACCAAATTGATCAAACAAGAGGGAATAAAGAACGGAGAGATTCTTTTCATGCCGTTTTCATGGAAAGAAACGGAGTTTTCATAAATAACATCAAGACCGCCGATTCCGGAACCCATCATAACGCCGAAACGATATTTTTCTTCTTCGGTAGCAGTTTCCGGATTCCAACCGGCATCTTCAATAGCATCGCCGCCGGCAGCCATTCCGTAGAGAATAAATCTGTCATTTTTCTTCTGATCTTTGGGGGGCATAACGGTATCAGGATCAAATTCGTGTTCACCTTTGCCTGTCGGAACCTGACCGGCGATTTGTACAGGAATATCTTTCAAATCAATTCCTTCGATTTTACGAATACCTGATTTACCTTCCAAAATAGATTTCCAGTTATGATCAACGCCTCTTCCGAAAGGAGAAACGATTCCCAAACCGGTAACAACAACTCTTCTCATATAATTACCTCATAAAAAATTTCTTCAAACAGCTAAACATAGCTTTTGTAAAGTTTGTATATGAAAAAACTCGCTTAGTCAAGCGAGTTTCATCATTATTCAAATGCTAAATAAGGCTTAAGCATTTTTAGAAAGATAGTCAATAGCATCTTTAACTGTGAGAATTTTTTCAGCAGCTTCGTCAGGAATTTCGCAACCGAATTCTTCTTCGAAAGCCATAACCAATTCAACAGTATCCAAGCTATCAGCGCCCAAATCGTCAATGAAGCTAGCAGTATCGGTAACTTTTGCTTCTTCAACACCTAAGTGTTCAGCAACGATTTTTTTAACGCGGTTTGCTACATCAGTCATATGATAAAACCTCATAAAATTAAAACAAATTATTCAGGTCAACAACCTGTGCTTTGGTAGATAGCACAAAAATATATAATTTGACAAGCATTATTTTTCATATCAATTTCAAAAAAGATATCAAGTTTTTGATAATCCCTTATTTTTCAACCCTCATAACACATCCTAACAAGTGGATAAAAGATTAAAAAAAAGCCTACATACATCCTTAGACATATTGACTAACCCATATTGATAATATATTAATATACGCATACACCATTTATAGTTTTACTTTTTAAGGATAATACAATGAAAAAACTAGCATACATTATTTTGGTCGTTGCCATTTTATTGTTAATCGGACATTTTGTTAAAACCGAACAAAACATCACTCACGAACCGGAAGCTCAAGCCGCTGTTGAAAAAGACATGGCTGACATTACAAACGGAGTAAGTGCTGCTGTTTCTCAAGCAGAAAATGCAGCTGCTCAACCGGAACAAACTGCTCCTGCCGAAGACAGTGATGTTGTCAATGTCCAAGAAACCACCGAAGACATTATCATTGAAGAAGGTGCTCCTGAAGACGATGGTGCCGTTGATGTTGAAGAAACATCTGAAGCTACCATGGATGAAGAAGAGACTGTTCTTCCTGAGTAACAAATTGAAAAAAAAAGTTACAAAAAGGCAGCCTTTCGGTTGCCTTTTTTTGTTGTTTTTGAAAAATAAATCCCTATATATAATAACGAGAAAAAAAATAATTGATTGGGTTATAACCAAACCCCTAAGGAGGAAATATGAAAGTAGGAATTATCGGAGCAGGTTCTGTCGGCAGTGCAACCGCATTTGCACTTGTAATGAAAGGTGTTGCTCGTAAAGTTGTTTTGATTGATGCCAATGAGAAAAAAGCGCAAGCCGAAGCTATGGATATTGCCCATGCCGCTCCTTTTGCTTATGCCAACAAAATCAAAGCCGGCACATATGAAGATTTGAAAGGTGCAGAAATTGTTATTGTTACCGCCGGTGCCAACCAAAAACCGGGCGAAACCCGTATTGATTTGTTAGGTCGAAATGTTAAAATTTTTGAAAGCATCATTCCGCAAATTGCCAAATATGCTCCGGATACAACCTTGATCATCACCGCCAATCCGGCAGATATCATGACCGAAGTTGCCATCAAACTTTCCGGCTTTCCGAAAGAAAGAGTTATCGGTTCCGGTACGGTTTTGGATACTTCTCGTTTCAGAACCTTGCTCGGTTATCATTTAGGTGTTTCTCCGCAATCCATCCACTCTTATGTTTTGGGTGAACACGGCGATAGTGAGGTTTTGGTATGGTCTGCTGGCGATGCCGGTTCCGTTCACATTGAAGACTTGGCTCGCATGATTGGCAAACCTTTGACTCCCGCCGTTAAAGCAGAAATTGATGATGGTGTTCGTAACTCTGCCTACAAAATTATTGATGGCAAAGGCGCAACATTCTATGGTATTGCCGGTGCATTGAGCCGTATCTGCCAAGCTATCACCAACAATGAATATGCCATTTTGACCGTATCTTCTCATCATGATGATGTTGAAGGTGTTAAAGGCGTATGCTTGTCTTTACCGACAGTTATCGGCAAACGCGGTGTTCATCAAGTTATCAAACCGCATTTGAATGAAGAAGAAGCTTCTGCTTTGCGTGAAAGCGCTTTAGTCATGAAACAATATTCTGATCAAGCTTTGGAATTGATCAGCAAAGACGCTAAATAACAGCTGATACGAAACATTTGCAATTCCTCTTCTTTTATTATAAAAGCAAAAGAAGAGGAATTTTT
Source organism: uncultured Alphaproteobacteria bacterium (assembly GCA_944393225.1). Lineage (GTDB taxonomy): Bacteria > Pseudomonadota > Alphaproteobacteria > RF32 > CAG-239 > CAJLXD01. The sequence goes on along the minus strand of CALXZK010000014.1, from coordinate 6,802 downwards.
TTTATAGATAAAGAGAGGAATTTTTTGTGGTAGAAGTTGTCACCTTAGGCTGCCGAATTAACAGCTATGAGTCGGAAGTTTTAAAAGAAAAATTAGGCAATTTAAATAATGTGATTATCGTTAATACCTGCGCTGTAACCGGAGAAGCCGAACGTCAGTGTCGACAAACGATTCGCAAATTGCGCAAAGAAAATCCCGATGCCAAAATTGTTGTCACCGGCTGTGCAGCTCAGGTTGCCACCAAAAAATTTGCCGACATGCCTGAGGTTGATTTGGTTCTAGGCAACAAAGAAAAAGCCGAAATTGAAAACTATATCGATTCGCAAGAAAAAGAAGTCGTCAGCGATATTTTCAATTATGATTCTTATGACAAATACATCATCACCGGATTCGAGGGCAGACACAAAGCTTTTGTGCAAATCCAGCAAGGTTGCAACCACCGCTGTACCTACTGCATCATTCCTTATGCTCGAGGCAACAATCGCTCAGTTAAAGAAGAAGATGTCATTAAACAGATTCGCAAATTGCTGGAACAAGGGTTTAAAGAAATTTGTTTGACCGGTGTCGATGCTTGCTCCTACCAACCTTCTTTTTCCGGCTTGGTTAAACATATTTTGGAACAGATTCCCGAATTGCCGAGTTTGCAATTTGGTTCATTAGACCCTGCCGCTTTGGATGATGAGTTTATCGCCTTAGTGGGCAAAGATAAAAGAATTTATCCGCATTTTCACTTATCCATTCAATCCGGTGATAATCTGATATTAAAAAGAATGCGCCGCCGTCACTCAAGAGAAGATGTGATAAATCTGTGTAACAAGATTCGCGCCGTTCGTCCCGAAGCCACTTTCGGTTCTGATTTTATCTGTGGTTTTCCGACCGAAACCGAAGAGCAATTTGAAAACACCGTCAAACTGGTAAGAGAAGCCGGCATCAACAAATTGCACGTTTTTCCTTATTCGGAACGCTCCGGCACACCGGCAGCCGCCATGCCGCAAGTTCCCGTTAATGTCAGAAAAGACCGCGCCAGAAGATTACGCTTGGAAGGAGAATGTATCGATGACTAATTTTTTTCAAAAACTGGGCTTAGGCTTAAAGAAAACTTCCGATAAACTCTCCGGCGGTATCACCGACATTTTCACCAAGAAAAAAGTTGACGAACAAACTTTAGAAGAACTGGAAGAGCTACTGATAACTTCCGATATCGGCATCAAAGCCTCTACCAAGATTTTGCAAAACTTTGCCAAACGCAAATTAGATAAAGATGCCGATGAGCAAGAAATCAAACAAGAATTGGCATCAGATGTTGAACAAATTTTAACTCCTTGCCAAGCACCTCTATCCATCAATAAAGAGCATAAGCCTTATGTTATCTTGATGGTGGGCGTTAACGGTGCCGGCAAAACCACCACCATCGGCAAATTGGCTTCTAAATATAAAGCACAAGGCATGAAAGTTTCTCTGATAGCAGGCGACACCTTCCGCGCCGCCGCTGTTGAGCAACTGCAAGTCTGGGGAGACAGAAACCAAATCAGAGTCTTTACCGGCAAACCGGAATGTGATGCCGCAGGTTTGTGCTTTGACGGATTAAAAGAAGCGCAAAAAGAAGGCGATGATATTGTGTTTATTGATACGGCAGGCAGATTGCAAAATAAAATCAACTTAATGGAAGAATTAAAAAAGATTGTCCGCGTCATCAAAAAACAAATTCCCGATGCGCCGCATTCCACCTTGCTGACCTTAGATGCCACTACCGGACAAAATGCCTTATCACAAGTCAAAACATTCAAAGAAATGGTTGATGTAAACGGATTGGTGATTACCAAACTCGATGGCAGTTCCAAAGGCGGAATTTTGGTAGCTATTGCCGAGGAGAACCCCACCCCCATTCACTTCATCGGTATCGGGGAAGGAATTGATGACTTAGATGAATTTAACGCGCATGACTTTGCCAATAGTTTAATGGGATTAAAATAAGGAAGGAAAAACAAATGAAAAAATTAATTTTATTAAGTTTTCTCTCAGTAGCTTCCATCTTACCGGCTCAAGCTCAAGAAGTATCCATTGGGACAGAAAGCATAACCACAAAAACATCTGAAGTAAAATTATATAATTTTTCTCCAGAATTAATCAATGCCGCCCAAACTTGTACCCCCTACCAAGAAGATTTTATCAAAAACAACCCTGATTTAGGACAAGGTATTCCCATGCTTGGTAATGCCAAACTTTCCGTTAATGTAAATATTATCGGTTATGACGAGCAAGGGAAATGCCAGTTTTCCGTTCATCAAAAAATATCCGGACTTGCAGATACCGTCTATAACTGCACAATTCCCTCCAGCCGACAAAAAGATATTGTTTCTGCCATGCAAGACCGTTCAACCACTCCTGTTACCGCCACATTTACCACCTACTCCACCATTGATTATGGTGATGGACGCATAGCAAAACAGCCAATGCAACAAACCATGACTGACGGAAAATTTAATATTGTTTGGGCTCAAACAATAGCTGAAGATTGTCAAATAAAAGAACAAGAACCAAGCAAAGAAGAACAAAAGTCTTTAGCTGATAACATACAAACCTTATCGGAAGCTTTTCAAACAGCATTAAAACAATGCCAACCGGCAAGTGAAGAAAAACAAATTTTCTTTATCACCGAAAAAGCCGAAATTATCGGCATTGAAGAAAAAGGTTGCCACGTTAAATATGCCGATTTTGATTTATATATTCCACTCGACAAACTCTCTTCAATTAAAACCATGGAAGACATCAAAACCTTGATCGGCGACAAAGCAATCAGTCAATACACGCCGCAATATATCACCATCGGGCTGAAAGACGAGCTCATAAATTGTCTGGGTGCCGCCTCCTATCATCAAGGTGCTTCGGAAACAACTTCCACGGGAAACATCACTGTCAAAAACACAATGAGTTCGGCAAAAGTCGACAATGAATGTGTTTTAACTTTCCACAACACACTGACTTTTAACGGCGAAAGCACCGAATATAAAAAGACCTGCCATATTCCATTAAACAAAATTGCTGAGTTTTTGAATATAGAAGAAAAAGATATGTTACAAAACATGGAAGCCCAAAACCTCTGCCGATAAAAAAGTAAAAGCCTGTCCTTTCACAAAGAACAGGCTTTTTTTTCACATCAGCAAAATCTATCCTTAACAAAAGCAATATTCACTTTTATAATGCGTCTCAAGTTTTTAAGGATAAGAAAATGGAAGATTTATTAGATTTTATGCAACGTCCGGCACCGGCGCCAAAACCTGTAACTGCGCCCCAACCTGAACCGGAACAAGAAAAAGAATTTACGGTCAGTGAAATTTCTGCCGAAATCAAACGCTTTGTTGAGACAAAGTTCAATCACGTACGCATTAAAGGTGAAATTTTCGGCGGCAAAAGAGCTGATTCCGGTCACTGGTACTTATCCTTAAAAGATGAAAACGCTGTTTTATCCGCTGTGATATGGAAAGGCGTTGCCATGCACCTACCCTTCAAGCCCGAAGACGGATTAGAGGTTATTGCCACAGGTAAAATCACCACCTTTGCCGGAAAATCATCTTACCAATTGGTAATTGAACAAATGGAAATTGCCGGCACCGGTGCCTTGCTCAAACTTCTTGAAGAACGCAAGAAAAAATTTGCTGCTGAAGGTTTGTTTGATTTGGCGCACAAAAAGCCCATTCCTTTCTTACCCAAAACCATTGGCGTTGTCACATCAGCAAGCGGTGCGGTGATAAGAGATATCATTCATCGTGTGCGTGACCGTTTTCCAACCCCGATTTTATTATGGCCAACACCGGTTCAAGGTGAAGGCGCTGCCGAAAAAATTGCCGCAGCTATTAATGGTTTTAACCAATTTCCGCAAGGGAACATTCCCCGTCCCGATGTTTTGATTGTTGCACGAGGCGGCGGCAGTTTGGAAGACCTCTGGCCGTTTAATGAAGAATGTGTCATCCGTGCCGTTTATGATTCTGAAATTCCGATTATCTCCGCTGTCGGACACGAAACCGACACCATGCTTATTGACTATGTTTCCGACAAACGCGCGCCCACACCGACCGGTGCGGCTGAGTTTGCCGTTCCGGTCAAAGCCGAATTGCAAATGCAAATTAACACTTTGCAAAGCCGCATGAGTAATGGTGTTTTGCGCTATTTTGCTGAAAGGAACAATCAGCTTGAAGCGCTGCGCCGCGGCATTCCGAACCTATCACAAATTTTGGCGGAAATCACCCAGCGCTTTGATGACAGAATTGAAAGATTGCAAATTTCTTTTAAAAATTTGTTGAATAACAAACAAGCCATGCTCGAGCGTTGCGCCTTAAAACCATATTACATCAAAAATATTTTTGAAAAAAATCAAGAAAATTTAAAGAATTTATCGCTTAGATTAGATTCAGTTTCGATTGATTCGGTTTTGAAACGAGGTTTTGCTTGGGTACGCAATCAAGATATGCAAACCATATATACGATTGAGCAAGCCAAAGCTGCCGAAAGCTTAGATATTAAGCTGATTGACGGCAATATCAAAACTTATCCCTCTGCAGAACCCCGCAAGACCGAAGTTAATAAAGAAAAGAAGGTAAAAACAAAGAATGAAAAATTGCAAATTGACTTGTTTGATATGTAGTTTGATGCTGATAAGTTCGGCTGCTTTTGCCAAGCCGGAAATCACCTTGTGCGGCGAATTGGCTCAAGGCAAAATCATCAAAGGACATGGAGAAAATTTGCAAAAGATTCGCATTAACGGCGCCAATCATCAAGTAGATAAAAACGGCGATTTCATTTTTGCTTTACCCAGAGAACAAAAAAGCCGTGCGACTTTAGAAGCAACCGATAAAGACGGTAATGTTTACAGCTACGACATAAACATCGCCCCGAGCCATTGGGATATTCAAAACATCAAAGGCTTGCCTCCGAGAAAAGTAACTCCATCAAAAGCAGACCAGGCAGAAATTAACCGCGAAAGGACACTTGTCCGCGGCGCTTTGAAAGGCGATAGATTGGAAACTTATTGGAAAAATGGTTTTATTGAGCCGGTAAAAGGCAGAATAAGCGGCAACTTTGGCGGTCAGAGAATAATGAACGGACATAAGATGAACCCCCATGCCGGCACCGATATTGCCGCTCCTTTGGGAACACCGATTAAAGCTGCCGGAGATGGCATAGTCACTTTAACCGCACCCAACACGTTTTATTCCGGTAATGTTGTTGTAATCGACCACGGACATGGTTTGCAAACAATTTATGCGCATATGAATAAAATCAGCGTCAAAGAAAAACAAGCGGTCAAAAAAGGAGACATCATCGGAGAAGTCGGCAAAACCGGACGCGCTACCGGTCCTCACTTGCACTGGGGGGCTTCTTTAAGAGACACGCGCTTTACACCGCATGCTTTGTTAGATTTGGAAAAAGAAAATATTTCTTGCTCCATATTAAATTAAAGAGAATACGAACATGAATGACATTTTACATCGTAATTTAAGTTTTGACACATTAACCGGCTTAATTGTAGATGATGATAAATTTTCACGCACTTTTGCTAAAACGGCACTTTATCAAATCGGCATTAAGCAAATTAAAGAAGCCGCTAATATTCAAGAAGCTATCGATATGCTGAACGAATATAAAATAGACTTTATTTTGCTTGATCAGCAAATTCCCGAAAAAGCCGGTTTAGAATTTGCCAAAGAGCTCAAAAACGGTCAATACGGCAGCAATAAAAACATTCCGTTGATTATGGTTACCGTAGACACCAAAGAGCAAACTGTTTTGCTGGCAAAAGAGTTAGGTATTCAAGAATATTTAGTCAAACCCATATCTCCCGTTGCTTTAAAAAAACGCATTTGCAGTGCCGTAGGTATCAAACAAGAGAGAGTATAAATGTTAACCACATCACAGATAATTTTGCTATCCTTATTACAGGGTATTACTGAATTTTTGCCGGTAAGTTCATCCGGTCATTTAATTTTATTTTCCATTTTCACAACTTTTCCGGACCAAGGACAAGCCATGGATGTTGCCATGCACATTGGCTCAATTATTGCCGTGATGATATATTTTTCCGAAGAACTATGGAAAATGTTCAAAGGCTTAATAAAATCATGGTTTTTACCCAACTTTCAAGACTATGGCAACCGTGTTTTTTGGTTGGTCATTGTTGCCTCCATTCCGGCGATGTTGTTTGGCTTATTTTTAAAGACTGAAGGTGTTGAATGGATGCGTAGTTCCAAGCTCATTGGCTGGACCATTTTAGGCTATGGTCTTTTGTTGTATATTGCCGATAAAGTTGGATTAACCGTACGCAAAGTAGAACATTTGAACGTCTTAGATGCTCTTTTGATAGGTTTGGCTCAATGTTTGGCCTTAATCCCTGGTACAAGCAGATCCGGCATCACCATAACCATGGCGCGTTTTTTAGGCATGGAAAGAAGAGAAGCTGCCAAATTTTCCATGTTATTATCCATTCCAACCATATTGGGAGCCGGAATGTTGGTTGGCTATGAGTTGTTTAAGCAAAATAATTTAACCGCCATCATTTTTGCTATTGACGGAATTTTATATTCGTTTATATTTTCTGTGATTGCGATATATACAGTCATGTGGTGGCTTAAGAAATCAACCTTTTTACCCTTTGTAATATATAGAGTGGTTATTGGTACGATTTTGTTATTGAATGCTTATGGCTATATAAACATCACGCAATAAAAGCAAAATGCCCTGATGGCGGAATTGGTAGACGCGTAAGTTTCAGGTACTTATGAGAGTTTTCTCGTGGAAGTTCGAGTCT
>CALXZK010000013.1 GCA_944393225.1 uncultured Alphaproteobacteria bacterium | reverse complement strand
ACCAAGGGCGCGAAGATATGGGGCAAGCTTGGCTTGAACTAAAATGATACCACCGGCATTAGCCGGTGGAGTTTCATGTGTCTTTTTTATTTATTTGACTTCAAACAACTCACCTTGAGAATCGTCTGCCAAGTCGACAATTGCATCTTTGACGAGAGCTATGCTTACGGCTCGTTTGCGCGCCAGTGATAAGCGATCAATTTCGGCAACAATCTTTCTGGCATAGGCAAAAGAACGCTCCATATTGTTCAATAAATAGGCGACAACTTCCGGACTGACGTTGATTTGTCGGTCCATGAATAATTTTATCAGCAAACTTGATAAAAGTTCATCGTCAGGTGCTTTAATTTCAATAGAAGGTACAATGTTTAATCTAGATTGCAAGTCTTTTAATTTGAAATGAAGACGTGCCGGCGCGGTTTGCGAGGTGAACAAAATGTTTCCGCCTTCGTTGCGATAAAGATTGTAGAGATGGAACATGGCTTCTTCATTAATATCTTCACACAAATCTTCTACAATCAGGCACATGTTTTCTTGAAACAAATCGTGTACGGTTTCCAGCTTGAGCTGTTTGGCTTTGATGTAAGGAATTTTGTACGGATAGTTTGTGAGTAGACTAACTCGATTGGAAAATACGTTGGCTAAATGGGTTTTTCCGCAGCCCTCACTGCCGTAAATGCAAGCGGCAAAAAAATCCCATCTCGGCCATGCGTCTATCAGTCGTACGGCTTCTTCATTGCATGGGGAGATTAAGAAATCTTCTTTACCCAATGCTTGACGATGCGGTAATTCTAATGTGAGCTGTTCTGCGGTTTCTGACATATTTTTCTCGATTATTTGTTTCTTTTATTTAATACATCAAAAACTTTTGCCGTCAAGTCTCCTAAGCTGAAAGGCTTAGCCATAAACTCAAAATTCTCGCTTTCGGAAAGTTCTCTTTTGGCTATTTCTTCAGAGTATCCGGAAGCCAAAATTACTTTAATATCAGGTATTTTTTCTTTCACAATGGCAGCCAATTCGGCACCGGTTTTTCCGGGCATGACCATATCGGTTATCAACAGGTCAAAGTTGGTGTCGTGCTCCAATTGCTCCAAGGCGTTTTCGGCAGAGTTGCACCCGATAACGTCATAGCCTTTTTTCTTCAAGGCTCGAATCGCAAAAGTACGAACCGAATCTTCATCTTCAACAAACAAAATGCGCACTTCTTCGGCTTCTTTGCCGTTGTTTTCTTTGCGGTCAATGGTAGATGATACGTTCAAACCAAAAATCAATTTTTCATTGATGGTTACCGGAGCTTGAATCTTTTCTTGAACGGTTAAAATCGGGGTGCCGTCTTTGTTGGTGACTACTTCTTGTGCCGTATTGTCACCCTCATTATCTTCGGCATCGGAATCAATGCGCGGAAGATAGATAGAGAAGGTGGTGCCGACACCTACCGTACTGTCAACTTTTATAAAGCCTTTGGTTTGTTGGACAATACCATAAACCATCGCCAAGCCCAAACCGGTGCCGGAGCCGACCACATTTTGTTTGGTGGAGAAAAACGGCTCAAAAATGCGGGTTAAATTTTCTTTCGGAATACCGCAGCCGGTATCGGTTACATCAATGACTACAAATTCGCCGGGTTGAACTAAATCGGAACCAAATTGGAAAGGTTCGGTTAACGGTTCAATGTGCGTGGTGATGGATAAGGTGCCGCTGCCTTTCATGGCATCTTTGGCATTGACGGCAAGATTGATAATCACTTGCGAAAATTGTACAGGGTCAACACGAATAAAGCCTAAATCGGTTCCGTGGTGGAATTTCAAGACAATTTGTTCGCCCAAAATGCGTTTGAGCATGTGGCTTAATTCGATGAAGTTTTCGGTGACATCAATGAGTTTGGGTTTGAGCGGTTGTTTGCGTGAAAATGCCAAAAGCTGGCGTACCAAACCTGCGGCACGGTTGGCATTTTGTTTGATTTGAATGAGGTCGGCAAAAGATGGGTCACCGACGCCATGGCGTTGTAACAACAAATCACAAAAACCAATCATAGCTGTCAGCAAGTTGTTAAAGTCATGCGCTACACCGCCGGCCAATTGTCCGACAGCTTGCATCTTTTGTGCTTGCGCAAATTGAATTTCCAAAGATTTTTGTTTGGTGGCATCAATCATATAAATAACCACGCCATCAATATTGCTGATGTCATTGGAATAAAACTTTTTCATGGGAGAGAGATAAAGCTGGGCAACTTTTTCTTCATCTCCGCTTTGTAAATGAACGTCTAATCGGGCGCTGCCGTTACGATTGCCAATGATGGTATTGATTTCTTTTTGCAGTTTGGACTCATCTTCTTTTTGAATGTAGTTGAACAAGTTATTGTTGATGAGCTCTGATTTATCTTTGTTTCTGATTAAAAACTCGCTGGCTTGAGCGTTGCAATCTTTAACCTTTCCTTCATTATTGATAAAGATAATTCCGACCGGTGCAAAATTGAACAACCAGCTGATTTTATCAAAAGCGGTATTCAAGTCAGTTTTCAAACTTTGGTCGGTTGGAATGTCATTGACTACCACACCGCGAGATTTTGGCGTATTGTTATTGTCTTTATATCTTTCCTGATAAAGCAAAGTTTCGGTTGTGGTATTGTTTGGTGTGTTGAAGTAAACCGTGCCATGCCATTGTAAGTGATGAGATGGAATTTCCGAATTGCGGGTGATGAAGTCATCCATCTTTTTGCCGACCAAATCTTCACGGCGTTGTCCCAAAAATTTGGCAAAGGCATGGTTGACGTATTCAATTTGCGAATTTTGACCGCAGATGTATAAGCCAATCGGCAGATAGTCCAAAAAGTCATGCAAAGAGCGTCTTTCTTCTTGGAAGATGGCTTCCATGTTTTGGCGCGCCGTGACGTTTTTGATGCTCCAATATAAAAAGGCATCTTTTTTAATGGCTTTGATGGAAAAAGGTCCGTTAAAAATATCGGCTTTTTTCAAATATATTGGTCTGACACCGACCTCAAACCATTCTTCATTGCCAAAAATTTTACTTTCCATATCGTGCAAAGATAAAGAAATAACAGTCTTTTCGGGGGTTAAATTGCTGCAAGCATTTTTAATGCGTTGGAAAGCATTTTTGTTGTTGGTGTCGTCGGTTAAATAATGTTCCAAAAAGGTTAAAACCGGAAATTGTTGGAAAAATTCTGCCGCAGGGGTGTTTTGTAAAACAGCAACACCGTCAGAATTTTCAATACGTTTCAGCTTAAAGTCGTTTTTGATGATTTCGTTGGCAAAACCGCCGTAGCTCATGGCTTGTTCGGCAGAATTCAAGGTGCGAATTGTCAAAATCAAACAAACGGTAATGAAAAAAAGCGTTGCCAAGACCAAAGCCATGAAATACTCAGGATAGATGAACAACGAGATTAAGCTGATGGATACGGCAACCAAAGAATAAGCCAAGAAAATGAGGTGGCTTTTGAGTTGTTTGTCCGGTCTATTGTTGTTTCTTGAGCTGCATAACATATCCGATAACCTCTGCAACGGCTTTAAAATGTTCAGGCGGAATTGCCTGGTCTACTTCTACGCTGGCAAACAAGGCACGAGCCAATGGCGGATTTTCAACAATTGGAATTTCGTTTTCTTCCGCAATTTCTCTAATGCGCAAAGCCAAAAAGTCAACACCTTTGGCAACAACTACAGGGGCATCCATCTCATCCATTTTATATTCCATAGCAACGGCGTAGTGCGTCGGGTTGACAACGACCACGTCTGCTTTCGGAACATTTTCCATCATGCGGTGGCGAGCTCTTTCCATACGAACTTGACGTATGCGCGATTTGATGAGCGGATCACCTTCCATTTGTTTGTATTCTTCTTTGACCTCTTGTTTGGTCATGCGTAATTTTTTCAAGTAAGTATAGCGCTGGTATAAATAGTCGGCAACTGCTAATATAAAAATAGCCATAACAACTGTGAATATCAGCAAAACAACGATTTTATGGATAAATTCCAAAATGCCGATGCTATCCATAGTCGGGAGTAAATTAACTTGCGGCAGGTATGGACGAACGACCAAAATGCTGACATAGGCAATAAGGCAGATTTTGAGCAAGCCTTTTAAGCTTTCTACCACTTTTTTCATATTGATAAAATTCGGGAGTGCCGCAAAAATATTTAACTTATTCCAATTGGGTTCCAATTTTTTGGGAGCATAAATAAAACCGGTTTGAGAGATGCTGGCCGTAATGCCGAAAACAATGAAAATGGCAAATGGAATCGCCAATATTTTTAACAAGGCTACGCCAGAGTTGATAAGCAATCTTTGAATGTGGGCAGCATCGGTCGGTAAAGAATCGGGAAGCTCGATGAATTTGATGCTATATTCATAAAACCAACGGAACATTAAGGGAATTATCATCCAGATAACAGCCAGCATAGCTAAAAACATGATAAAGCTTTTGGCATCTTGCGAGACGGCAGTATCACCTTCTTCGCGGGCTTTTTCTATTTTTCGTTCCGACGGTTCTTCGGTTTTGGAGGATTCATCATCATCTTCTGGGGCGACCATGTTTTCCTCCTAGTGCAAAAACATATGCAAACCGTCTTCATAATATTTGATAAACCAAACTATCATGACCGGTAGGGTGATAAAGATTAAGCCGATGCCTAAATAAATTTGCAACGGCATGGACAAGAAAAAGATGTTTAACTGCGGCATTAAGCGGGATAAGAGTCCCATGCCGACATAGAAAATGATGGTAAAGGCGATAAACGGCGAGCCTAATTTGAAGCCGATTAAAAAGCTTTGACTTAATGTTTTGCTGACGCTTTGGGCAAAATCTCCGGTGGGTAAGGTCGAGGCTACCGGAAGTAGGTCATAGCTTTCGATAACTGCTCCCAACATCAAATGATGTAAATCAGTAAGAAAAATTACGGTCAAGGCAACAACGGTTAGAAAACTATCAATAATGATGGATTGTTGTTGGAAGGCCGGATCAAACATTTGGGCGTTGGAAAAACCAATGGCTTGTCCGACCAAGTTACCGGCTAAATTAATTGCCGCCATTAATATTTGCATAAAAATACCGATAAAAATGCCGTAGGTGATTTCAAATAAAAGCATTTGCAAAATGCTGGCAAAATCTTGTGGAATCGGCGGAAGCTTGTCACTTAAAAACGGAATTAAAATAACGGTTAGAGCCAAGGCAATACTCAAGCGCAGTTGTGTGTTAACATACCCGGCATTAAACCCCGGCATGAGCATCATGGCAGAACCGACGCGCAAAAAAATCAGCAAAAATTTATATAATTCCAGATTAAGGAGTTCGGTCATTTTCAGCCGCCATTTGCAATTTTATCAAACAGACCGTCGGTTAACATTTTCATTTGATTGAGCATGAAAGGAAACAGAATGATGATGGTGGCAAATACGCCGATAATTTTGGGGACAAATGCCAATGTCATTTCTTGGATTTGCGTCAAAGCTTGAAAAATACCAATGACAAGACCGATAAATAAGGCAACCAACAAAACCGGTGACACCACTTTTAACAAAGTGAATATGGCATCTCTTGAAATGTCTAATACTTCAATCTCGTTCATATTTTTATCCTTAATCAAGCGGGGTTAAGTTTTCAAAATATTGAAAATTGTCTAAGCCGGTGAAAAATGCACCGTCAAATTCTTGCTCAATAATCCCTTTGAAATAATCTGATAATATTTTTTGCCATTCTTCAGCCCAATATTCAACGATAATTCCTTTTTTATCGACAAACGAGGCTCTTTTTAGCCATGAGGGAGAGCCAATTTTCCAATCAGGCTGCCAGTAATATTTATCGGCATCGGTTTCGCTGATGTTCATGGCGGCAATAATTTTTCTTAAAGCACCGTTCTTTTTATATTTGAGGCGATTTATATCTTCTTTTCTTAAAGCTTTGCCTTGGAAAAAGGGAGAGATGACCACAATATCAAAGTTAGAATTTTCAATCTCTTGCAGATAGGCTTCTTTGTCGTCAAATTTAATTGGGTCTAATAAAAACAGAATATTTTTAGCCTGTTTTATTTTTTCAATATTTTGTGCATTTTCATTCACCAAGAGTTGGTTCTTGGCATCCTTAAAAGCAAATTGCGGATTGCTGAAAATGTAGGTCGGAATTTTGCTGCGTGCCGAATCTTTAATGGCATTGTCCAATTTTTTTGCCGAACATTGTTCAATGGACATGACCATAACATCAGATTGAGTTTTGAAAGAATTGTTTTGGCAAAACAAATTGTTGATGACTTCGACATCAATGCTTTGTCTGTATTTCGGCATTAAATTTTCTATTTTTTTATTTTGAATTTCAACCGGATTGAGAAGCAGGGTATCTCGGTCTGAAGAATATCCGGTTTGACGTGATTTGTTATAATCGTCGAGATGAAACTCCCAAATGCCGATATCAAATAATTTTTGCCCTTCATGAGCCATAATAACAAAATCAGGATTTTGGCTTTTGCCGTAGCGGCTCAGCATAATCACATTTTGGCGCATGGCATCACGATAGTTTTTTATACTTTCGGGAAAGCCACTGTGCAGTGTGTTGATTTCTTCCGGGGTATAAGGATTAGCTGAGGTAAACCCAGCTAATCCGGCTTGGCACTCGGTCGTGCTCAGCAGATACCCTAAAAAGAACAAACATATGGCGCTTCTACGTAACAATGTCGGCCTCTTTCTTACCTGTTCTCTTGGTGATTTCAGCAATCTCCATAGCGGCTTTCAGGACTTCATCCAACATTTGGCGCGGATTTTCATCAAGCTTTTGGGTTTGATAATTTTCCAAATAAACGCGTAATGTTGCGCCGCTGCTTCCGGTTCCGGACAAACGATAAACAATGCGCGAGCCGCCTTTGAAGTTGACAATCAAACCGTTTTTGGTAGAGCTTCCGTCAACAGGATCGTTGTAGATGAACGGATGTGCGGTTTCAACCTCATAAGAACCGAATTTTTGTCCGGCAAGGCTCGGCAATTTGTTTTCCAAATCGGCCATTAATTTGTCGGCAACTTCTGTTTCCAAACCTTCAAAGTCAAAACGCAGATAGTAGCTGCGACCGTATTTTTTCCAATGGTCGCGGGTGATTTGTTCAACACTCATACCGGTTTTGGCAATAATGCTCAGCCAGAACAAAACAGCCCAGATACCGTCTTTTTCACGAATGTGGCTGGAACCCGTACCAAAGCTTTCTTCACCGCACAAAGTGATGCGTTTGGAATCCATCAAATTGACAAAGTATTTCCAACCGGTCGGAACTTCGTAGTAGCCTAAATTGTGAGCTTTGGCAACGCGGCTGACGGCGGTTGATGTCGGGCAAGATTTTGCCACACCGTAAATGCCGTTTTTATATGCCGGAATGATGTTGTAATAGTCGGTCAAAATGGCTAAAGAATCGCTCGGAGAAACAAAGAATTTTTTGCCTAAAATCATGTTTCTGTCGCCGTCTCCGTCATTGGCAGCGCCAAAGTCAGGGGCATCGTCCGAGTTCATAATTGCCAAAAGCTCTGTGGCGTAGGTCATGTTGGGGTCAGGGTGTTTGCCGCCAAAATCGGGCAAAGGTTGACTATTGATGACAGAACCTTTTTCTGCCCCTAAAATCTCTTCAAAAATGCGAATGGCATAAGGACCGGTTACTGCGTTGAAAGCATCAAACTTCATTTTGAAACCGTTTTTGAAAAGTTTTTTCAAAGCATCAAAATCAAAAATGCTTTCCATCATTTCAACATAGTCAGAAACCGAATCGATGATTTCAATTTGCATATCGCCGAGTTTGGTGGAGCCGATTTTGCTTAAATCAATATCCGGAGCATCGCAAATTTTATATTCGGTGATGTGTTTTGATGTTTCATAAATTTTATCACTGATTGAGGTCGGAATTTGTCCGCCGGTTTCATTGGCATATTTGATACCAAAGTCACCGTTGATGCCTCCGGGGTTGTGTGATGCCGAGAAGACAAAGCCACCATCGGTTTTGTTCTTGAGCAAAATGTTAGATGATGCCGGAGTTGATAAAAAGCCGTTTTGACCAACAATCAATTTGGCAACACCGTTGGCAGCAGCCATTTTGATAAATTGTTGAATGGCTTTTTCGTTGTAATAACGACCATCTCCACCGACAACAAATACTTTGCCGTGCAAATTGCCGATAGTGTTAAAAATGCTTTGAATGAAATTTTCAAAATAGTTGGGCTGCATCATAACTTTTGTTTTTTTGCGCAGACCGCCCGTACCCATTTTTTGATCGGAATAGGGTGTGGTTTGAATGGTTTGAATCATAATATTCTCCCTTTGCGGTTTTTATTATGTTTAATAAAATACCACGATGTTTCTTAAACTCAAGCTTTCATTCCACTTATCTACTGAAACAAAAAGCGTTTTTTTATTCGGGAGAGATGAATTCTGCCAGAGCGTTAATTTCTCTTTTGGCGGCAATATGAGAAATGGTCATTTTCATTTTTAAGGCTTCATCGTTCATATCCAAAACGGTTAGACCTTCTAAGAACAATTCTTTATAAATGACGCGGTCTTTAAATCCAGGAAATAGGCGGAAACCATAGATTTTAGATAATCTTTCCAAATGAGAAAAAATGGTGGTTTTGTTTTTGGAATTGAAACTTGAAAGCTTGTTGCCGGTCACAATCCAATTCAAATAAGGTTTGCCTTGCGATGCCAGATATTTTTTGATGTCCCAGATGAAATTGGAATAATGTCCGGGTTTTAAAATGCGATCGGTTTTGTAGTCAATATCAGCAATAACATTGAGGTCAATCAAACTGTCGGACAACGGTGTGATAATTGTGTCGGCATATTTGTGAGCTTCTTCAAAAAGGTAGTTTTTTGTACCGGGGGTATCAATGATAATGGCATCAACCAAATTCATTTTTTGCTGAATTAATGAACCCAAAGTATCTCTTGCCTGAGCAATTAAATAGGGGTTTTCTTCCGGATAGACTCGGGTATGGTCCGGAATAGGTAAACTAATGTTTTGTCCTTCGCAAAAGCGGCGGCGGTTTTCAATGTATTTTGATAAACTGCCTTGTCTGCCGTCAAGGTCAAAGGTGGCGATGGAAAAACCTTCTTGCATTAAGCGAACGGCTAAATGCATGGAAATGGTTGATTTTCCGGTTCCGCCTTTTTCGTTGCTGAGAACAATAACGTGGGCTTTTTTATTTTCTGTTTTGTTTACCATTAGAATCTATTTGCTAAAGTGAGTTCAGATTTGCTTGCTGCAATAACTATGCATGATTTGTGAGATTTTTGCAAGCGGTTGCAAATGTTTTTAGCTTCTTTTTTATCAAAACCGATAATTTTGGAACGATAGACAATGGCTGAACCTGTTTGATAGGGCTCAACATCAACGGTTTTATCATCGGCTTTTTTGATGAGTTCGTTTTTGATGTTCAAAGCATAATTTCTGGCTTTGGCATAGTTAGAAAATGCACCGACCTGAATACCCCACGCGGCATTGTCATTACTGTTTTCGGTTGCCAAACTGTTGGAGGCAATTTCTTCATGTGCTTCTTGTTTGATGCTTTCTTTGGCATCGGCAACCATAGATGTTTCATCCGTATGGCTGTTCAAAGCAAGTTTTTGCAAGCCGTTTTCCATCATGGCGGCAACTTTTTGGTCGCGTTGCTTCATAATGCGGTGTCCCATGGTGACGGCAATAACGCGATGTCCGTTTCTTTCGGCAGAAGTAACAATATTATAGCCGGCGGCATTAGTGAAACCGGTTTTCATACCGTCTGCGCCTTCAAAGTTTTTCAAAAGGTGATTGTGGGTGTAAATTGTTCTGCCTTGGTAGGTGAATTTTTTAGTGGCAAAAAGTTTATAATATTGCGGAAAATGGTGATAAATAGCGGCGCCTAATAAAGCCATGTCACGGGCTGTGGTTTTTTGTTTTTTGTTCGGCAAACCTGAGGCATTGTAAAAAGTGGTGTCTTCCATACCGAGCTCATGCGCAACTTCGGTCATGGTTTTGGCAAAATTTTCTTCGGAATATCCCAAGCCTTCTGCCAAAACGACGGCACAGTCATTGGCGGATTTTACAATCAAAGCCATGACGGCATCACCAACCTTGATTTTTTCACCTCTTTTAACGCCGATTTTGGAGGGGGACATATTGGCGGCTTTGCGAGAAACGGGTAATTTATCTTCCCATTTGATGATTCCTTTTTCCAAAGCATCAAAAGTGATGTAAAGAGTCATCAATTTGGTCAAAGAAGCAGGATAGCGCAATTCATCGGCGTTGCTTTCTGACAAAATTTCGCCACTTTCGGCATCAATCATAATGGAAGATACCGAAGCTTCGGCTTTTGATGATGCATAAGTTGTGAGCATCAGAGCGCAAATAAGGGTGCGAAATATGTTTGTCATTCTGCAGTTCATTTTCTTTGAAATCCTAATAAAATATAGATTGGAAATATCTTTACTCTCCAATCTACGCTTAAAAGTAAAATAAATTCTTAATTTTTTTATGCAGAAAACAAAAATTTTAAAGTTTTTTTTGCTTGACTTTATGTTTGTTTGTTTGTAAAAATCTAGCTCGGAAGGCTGATGGCGAACGTAGCTCAGTTGGTAGAGCCCCGGTTTGTGGTACCGGTTGTCGTGAGTTCGAGCCTCATCGTTCGCCCCAGATTTAAGATAAGCACCTCAAATGAGGTGCTTTTTTTGTATGTCGTTCAAGCAAATGAGGCTCGAACCGAGGTTCGTCTGGCTCGTAAGTGTTTTTTTGAAAAAGCACTAACTCGCTGCGGTCACTTGATTTGTAACACTTTATCGAAGGCGCTATCGCTTTTCTCAAAGCTAACAAATCTGCGCCTGTCGTCAGAAAAATCTTCACTGAAGATTTTTCTTTCCTCCAGCCTCATCGTTCGCCCCAGATTTAAGATAAGCACCTCAAGTGAGGTGCTTTTTTTGTATGTCGTTCAAGCAAATGAGGCTCGAACCGAGGTTCGTCTGGCTCGTAAGTGTTTTTTATTTGAATAAAATTTAAAATAAAAAAACAGCGCTCTGTCACAGAGGGCTGTTTTGGTCTAAAAAGAAAGTTTCAGTTTTTTATATTATATCTGAAATTTGTGGTTTTACAAATGCTGAAAATTCTTCAGAAATCGGTCCTAAACAACTTACGGCATTTTTACTGTCTATTACGCTTTGAAATGTTCCCGTAATTAACGGATGCCATTCCGGTAAATCCTGTCCTTGAAACAGACGCTTATAAGCGCAAGTGTCCGGTAGCAGATTTGATTGCGAAGCAACCAAAGTTAAGTTTACTTTCAGGCAGTCTTTTTCTTCTAATCTTCTTTCATAAATTTTGCACTGACAGTTAGCCAGATTGAGATGTTTACAATGAAAATTCGTAAATACGGTATGGCCACGAAAATTTTGCTTAATCAGACAACATTTTCCGCAATGGTCACATAAAGCATCCCATTCTTCAGCGGATAATTGATACAGTTTTTTCTTTTTCCAAAATTCTTTTTCCATAATGATATATGCCGCATACTTTACTTTGCGGACTTTGATTATAATGATTGGTAAAATAAGATTAATTCGCGCTAAATTTATTGAGTTACGTTATCGTTGTCAATATTTTTATTGTTGTCGGACAAAGCAAAGATGTTTAAGAAAATTTTGAATAAATCGGCCAATGTCTTGCCACCGTTTAGAGGGCGGAGGCTTACTCTATCTACAATAATGTAGTCATCAGAATTTTTATCATAACAAATAAGCGCTTCGGAAATGCGACCCAATACCAGTTTGCGTTTGAAAAAAGCATAGCCTTTGTAGTGAAAAGTGGAGGCGGCAATATCAGGAAAAGTATATTTCTTGAGTGTTCGATTGTGGTTTTGAATGCCAAAAAATTCTACCCCGTTGTAAGACAGACCATCAGACAATCTTAAAAATTCTTTATATTCTTCGGGGAGGGCGCAAAAACCGCTGGCAGCCAATAGCGAGCTGGCTTTGGATATTTCGCCTTCGGAGCATGGTGTAAAAGTGATGCAATCGGGAAATTTTTTTATCTGTTCAAAATACTTAATCATAATAAAATCTCCCGTCAAAATAAGGTAGATAGATAAATTTTTCTTTTAATAAAAAGCCATTGGCAATTTGATAATCAATCACGCGGTGAATGTTGGAGTGAATATGGTGCGTGCGTAGCAAACTAAAATTTTCAAAATCGGTATCACCGCCAAAATCAAATGGAATTTTTAAATGGGTATTATAGTTTTCGGGGGCGATTCCTTTTTTGAGCAATTCAATATCGGAAGGGGACAAGCCAATTGCTTCAAGCTCATCTTTGTCGCCATAGCCGACCATTTTCAAAAAAGCAGAACGCTTGCGTTGATATTCGTTAAAAATGTGGCGCATTTCTTCCCATGTTTTGGGCGCATAGTGCACGATGCGCAATTGCATTTTGCTCAGCTTGTAAGTATGGAGCAACTGCTCAACATCAAGTTTTATTTGGGTGGAGGATAAGTTTTGTTCAGAGGCGTTTTCATACAAATTGACGTTAACTCCGCTATCATAGGAGTTAACTTGTTCTTTTTTTTCGGGTATTTTTCTGCCCGATGATTTTATTGACCAATCCCACATTTTGCCTCCGAATTTTTTGGGGAATGCGTCTGTTAATTGTATGATATGATATAATTTTTTGCAAGTGATTATTGAATATAAAAAAAGTTCGCCTAAATCCAGCGAACTTTAATCTTTAACTAAACTTCTAATCAATAAATTATCCCTGACGAGCTTTGAGTTTAGGGTTCTTTTTATTGATAACATAGACGCGACCTTTGCGACGAACGATTTTGCAGTTTTTATCGCGAACTTTTTTAGTTTTCAATGAGCTGTAAACTTTCATTTTTCTTCCTTTTCATAAACAGTTGACCGCAACTTATGCTAAAAAGATGTCTTTGTCAACCCTATTTTTGGAGATTCTTGGTAAAAATGTAAGATATCTTTTGCAATATCTTCCTTTTTCTTATAAACTGCGCTTGTTTTTAACGCTGTGATGAGGAAGATAATGCGTCGCTTTGGTTATGCTCTTTTGTTGTGTTTTGCTTTTTATCCGCAATTGCTTTGGGCTCAAGTCAGCTACTTGGAAGAAGCCCGAACACTCGGTATTGTCGCCGGACAAGGTTTGGCTTGCCAATCTTCCAGATATGATCAGTTTGAGATGTTGGCACGTGCCATTATTTTGACCAAAGCACCAAGCAGTCAGGCTTTGCAAGACGGGTTGTATGCTTATAATTCAGCCAAAGCCGATATATTTTTAGCAAAGCGCAAAGACGGCGGTTATCTCTGTGGAGAAATTTTGCAGATGTTTGATAACCAAGATATATATAATATTGTTCTTTACGAAGACGGTACTTTAAAAATGCCGGACGGACAGATTATTACGCCGAAGACTCCGTATGATGCCACCAAAATATATGCCGTGGATAATAATTTGCAACAGAACCTTAACGAGGTTTATCAGACTAGCGTAGATAAAGTTCAACAAGGCAGAGATAAGGCGCAAGTCTATGCTCCGCAAGCCAATGTGCAAAATAATCGTCCGTTGCAAGTTCAAAATGCGCCGCAAAATACGGTTCAGCCCGTTGTTAACAATTTTGAGCCAGAATCTTCCGTCGGTCATTTATCGCGCCGCAGACGCTACTAAAGAATCTTGCATAATTTGTTTTAACCTATATACTCAACCCCAGTTAATATTTAAATGGAGAAAGTTATGGCTGCGTATCAGTACGTTTTTGTAATGCAAAATTTAACCAAAGTTTTCCCCGGAGGAAAAGAACTTTTTAAGGGTATCACACTTTCCTTTTTACCTGGTGCCAAAATCGGTGTTTTGGGTGTGAACGGTGCCGGTAAATCTACATTGTTGAAAATTATGGCCGGCGTGGATAAAGAATTTAACGGTGAGGCTTGGGCGGCTGATGGCGTTAAAGTCGGTTATTTGGAACAAGAACCTAAACTCGACCCAAGCAAAAATGTGATGGAAAACATTATGGACGGCTTGGGTGAAACCAGAGATTTATTGAAACGCTTTGAAGAAGTTTCCATGAAGTTTGCCGAACCGATGAGTGATGATGAAATGAATGCCCTCATCGAAGAACAAGCTGAATTGCAAGAAAAAATTGATGCTTGTAATGGTTGGGATTTGGAACGCACCATTGAAATTGCCATGGATGCTTTACGTTGTCCGCCTGCCGATGCAGATG
Source organism: uncultured Alphaproteobacteria bacterium (assembly GCA_944393225.1). Classification (GTDB taxonomy): domain Bacteria; phylum Pseudomonadota; class Alphaproteobacteria; order RF32; family CAG-239; genus CAJLXD01. The sequence goes on along the minus strand of CALXZK010000013.1, from coordinate 26,461 downwards.
TTACCAAACTCTCCGGTGGTGAAAAACGCCGTGTGGCTCTTTGCCGCTTGTTGTTGCAAAAGCCCGATATGTTGCTCCTTGATGAGCCGACCAACCACTTGGATGCCGAATCGGTTGCATGGCTCGAAAAACACTTGCAAGAATATAAAGGAACGGTGGTTATGGTTACCCACGACCGCTATTTCTTGGATAATGTTACCGGTTGGATTTTGGAACTTGACCGTGGACAAGGTATTCCTTATGAAGGCAACTATTCTTCTTGGTTGGAACAAAAACAAAAACGCTTGGCTCAAGAGGCTCGTGAAGAAAATGCTCGTCAAAAAACTTTGGCTAATGAGTTGGAATGGATTCAGAAAAATCCGAAAGCACGACAAGCAAAATCTAAAGCCCGTATTAAGGCTTATGATGAGTTGTTGAATGCGGCAACCAAAGATAAAATTACGCAAGCCTACATCAATATTCCGATGAATGAGCGTTTGGGTGATTTGGTTATTGAAGCCGAAAATATCAGCAAAGCCTATGGTGATAAAGTATTGATTGATAACTTGTCTTTTAAAATTCCGAAGGGTGCGATTGTGGGTATTATAGGTCCGAACGGTGCCGGTAAAACCACTTTGTTCCGTATGATTACCGGACAAGAAAAGCCGGATTCCGGTACAATACGAATCGGCGAAACCGTAGATTTGGGCTATGTCGACCAAACACGTGATGAACTGAGCGATAATAAAACCGTATGGGAAGAAATTTCCGATGGTTTGGATATGATGGAGCTTGGCAAAAAGACCATCCCGTCTCGCGCTTATGTCGGACAATTCAACTTCAAAGGTGGCGACCAACAAAAGAAAGTCGGTCAACTCTCGGGTGGTGAAAGAAACCGCGTTCACATGGCAAAAATGCTTAAAAAAGGCGCTAATGTTATTCTACTTGACGAGCCGACCAACGACTTGGATGTGGATACTCTCCGCTCTTTGGAAGAAGGTATTATGGCTTATCCGGGGTGCGTATTGGTAACCTCCCACGACCGCTGGTTCTTAGACCGTTTGGCAACGCATATTCTTGCCTATGAAGGCGATGGTCACGTTGAGTGGTTTGAAGGTAACTTTGATGACTATGAGCAAGACAAACGTCGTCGTCTTGGTGATGATGCGTGCAATCCGCATAGGTTGAAGTATAAGAAACTCGAAAGGTAAAAAATTCGTATAATGGGCGATTAGTGTGTTGCCATCGGGTAAAAAGTTTCCTTACGTACCTCTATGTACGCTGCGGTACTTTTTCCCTCGGCGCCTACTACTCGCCGCATTCTCCGAATTTTTTGAAAAGGTTGTTCTGTGGAAATCTAATACAGATTTTGCGGATAAATTGCTCAGTCATGTACCAATATGTACACTCAATCGCAATTTTCCTTAAATCTTATTATCTTTCTCACATAACAACCTTGTTAGAGAAAACTTGTCGCATTCTCCGAATTTTTTGAAAATTCGTATAATGGAGAACTAGAGCGGTTTAGCGTCGTCTCGAAAAATCCATACGTTTTTATCTGAAAAATGCCAAGGAATAATTTTTTCCTTGGCATTTTTCGTATTACATTATCTTATTTTTTTTGTCTTGTATATGGACAAAAAATGTGATATATTTCCTTTCGTTAAAGTTAAATATATGTTTAATTAAAATTAAAAATTATTATGGAAAAGAAAAACATTTCTAACAGAGTTTATTCATTATTAGTGTCTAACAACTTTAAATGCAATGCTGACGGTAGAGCATTTATTTATAATGAAATTGGAGCCTTAGCTCCGCGTGAGTTGGATGCTCAAAAGTGGATGCCGGTTCTGCAATATGCTGAAAGAGTTGGCGGATGCCAGCCAGGTGAAGAATATCAGTATGCCAATCCGCAAGGATTTATTTCAACTGCAAAGGTTACAGGTTTATATGACTTGCCAAAGGATATGAGAAATCCTGTGCTAATCTGCTTCTCGGGTATGATGACCGCACACCTTTGTTCTTTCGAAGTATTGAGAATGTATGCTAAGCAGACGGGAACATTGTTACCGTTGCTCGCTATTGGTAAGGGAGGCAATAAGGGCTTATATGAATCTGTTTTCAACCGTGAAAGCGGTTTGATGGTGGGTTCAGAGTACAACGCCTATTATAACCTTTTGGAAGAATTAGCTCCATCGGATTACGTCCGTGCCAACGAACGTGTCTGCAAAGATATGGACACAGACGGAAACTTTGATGAGCTGTATCAGTTCGCCAAAGAAACCGGTCGGACAGAGGTGACATTCATTTTATGTTCCGGTAACTTTAGCTATGACAAGCGATTGCTGGCTGAGTTTATGCTGAAGGCACGGGATAGCAAATTTGCTGACATCAAAATGCATTTTGTCCTGACACATTGTCCAATCATCACCAACCTCAGTGTGGTAGATGGACATTTGTCAGAAATCATGTTGGGCTATGTGGCAGCCAGCCTTGGTCCGTTGATGAAAGATACCATCGATTTTGACGGTACTACAACATCGTCTCGTCCGGAACGTTATTTAATGCCGGGTGTGACAAAGGCAGACTGGAGTGTCTTTGAGGAGCTGATTAAAGACTTCTCCAACATGGGGTGGCCAAACTATGCCGAGCTGCTCTATGGTGTGGATCACGAACAAGCGGTTCTGGATATTATATTAAGCGACTTGCGCGCTCGTGGTTCTTTCACTTCCGAATCTTATGATAAGGAACTGAAAGAAGACCTGAAGAAATATCAAGACTTCTTAGGAGGCAGATATCAAGGAGGTGATTTCCTTGAATATTTGCAAGGTACAACAGATAAAAGCTTCTTTAAATAAGCTTTCTGAATAATAAAAAAAGGGGTGGTTTTATGAACCATCCCTGTTTTTGTTTTAAATCATCAGCAATAATTTTGCAAAACGACGCGTTTCCTGCGGAAACGTTTGCTCCGGCTTTGGTAGGCTTTATAAAGCTTGGTAATTTCATTAAAGCTGGCTTGACCAATCCAATACCAATGATTATGTGACTTACCAAATTTTCCGCCATACTGAGCTTTGAGCAAAGTGCAAACTCGATAGTTTCCTATATATGAGGCTCTTTTACCGGCTGTGTTACCATATTTAATATCAATGGAGCACGCTTCGCTGACGTTTAAAATTGTGTCAGCCATATCGTTTGATGGAATGGGAATTATCAAGTTTTTCTTGGTGTTTTTGACAATTTTCCCGATTGCATCTGCACTTTCATAACCGACCCAATACCAAACATTGCTGATAGCACCGGTTTGACCACCAAATTTTTCTCTCAAATCCAAACACTGGCGGCAGGTGCCGATATAAGCCGATGGGTTGTTTTTGCCCGAAACAATGATGATGCCGAAGGCAATTGTATTTGTTATCATTTCAATTGTATCTTCAATGTCATCATAATCTGTTTCAGTGTTGATGTTTTTTCTCCATGCGTAAATAGCATTGTCTACTGTTTGCAAAATTTGCTGTTTTCTTCGATTTTCCATAAAATAATATTTTTTTTGTTAGCTAATAATAAAATGTTGTGTGTTTTCTGTCACAATATTGGACAAAAGTCAATAAAAAAAGCCACTTAAAAGTGGCTTTTTAAGAAAAATATTTGCTTTATAAATCTTTTACCATCTTAGCAAAGGTGATGCCGCTTTCTTCAAAAATATCACCTTCTTGTACATAGCCCATGGTTTCATAAAAGTGTACGACCGAGAGCATGGCGTGCATCACAATCTTGGTATATCCTGCTTCTTTGGCGCGTTTTTCGGCATATTTCACCATTTGGTGACCAACGCCTTCACCCTGATATTTGGTTTCTACAGCAACCTGCATTAAGCGAATAGTTTCATTGTCAACCGGTGCCAAAATCAAACCGCCGATGAGTTTGTCATCCACACTTTCAATGCAGCCAATGTGCAAATAGTTGGCTTCTTTGGCGCGGTGCATGTCCAAAAACTTCAAGCCCAGAGGCTCAAGCAAGATTTTGTAGCGAAGCTCTACTAGCTCGTCATAGCGTGATGAGCCGAAATCAACATCAATCATCTTTTTCATCTTTCGCCTCCGTTTATGGTTATCTTTTTATAACTATATATATTAGCATAGTTAATAATATATTGCGAATAATTTTTTTTTCATATATTTTGAGCTTAAATTTTGCAAAATTTTTTTGAAAGAGAATTGTTTATATGGCTACAAATTCGGATTTGATTAGAAACTTTGCGATTATTGCGCATATTGACCACGGAAAATCTACTCTTGCTGACCGTATGATTGAATATTGCGGAGGTTTGCAACAAAGAGAGATGACCGAGCAGGTTTTGGACTCGATGGATATTGAAAAAGAGCGCGGTATTACCATTAAGGCTCAGACCGTGCGCTTGAATTATACCGCCAAAGATGGCAAAACCTATCAGCTCAATCTGATGGATACTCCCGGACACGTTGACTTTTCTTATGAAGTTTCTCGTTCTTTGGCTTCTTGTGAAGGCTCGGTCTTGGTTGTGGATGCTACTCAAGGTGTGGAAGCACAAACGCTTGCCAATGTTTATTTGGCGCTGGATAATAACCATGAGATTATTTCGGTATTAAACAAAGTCGACTTACCTTCTGCCGATGTTGAGAAGGTCAAACGCCAAATTGAAGATGTGATTGGACTCGACACCACAGACGCCGTTGAAACTTCCGGCAAAACCGGTTTGGGCGTAGAAAATTTGCTTGAAGCCATTGTCAAACATTTGCCGGCACCAACAGGTGATGAAGAAGCACCTCTAAAAGCGCTCTTGATTGATAGCTGGTACGACTCTTATCTCGGTGTGGTTATTTTGGTGCGTATTAAAGATGGCGTCATGCGCAAAAAAACACAAATTCGTATGATGAGCAATAATGCCACTTATCTGGTCGATCGCGTTGGTATCTTTACCCCGAAAATGCAAGAGATTGATGCTCTTTATCCCGGAGAAGTCGGCTATATCACAGCCAGCATCAAGAGTGTGAGCGATTGTCATATCGGTGATACCATTACCGATAACAAACGTCCGTGTGACAAACCTTTGCATGGTTTCAAACCCTCAATTCCCGTTGTGTTCTGTTCCATTTTTCCGGTAGATTCCAGCCAATATGAGGCTTTGAAAGATGCCTTGGCTAAGCTCAAACTCAATGATGCCAGTATCGATTATCAAAACGAAAATTCTACCGCGCTGGGCTTGGGTTTCCGCTGCGGCTTCTTAGGCTTGTTGCATATGGAAATCATCCAAGAGCGTTTGAGCCGTGAGTTCGATTTGGATTTGATTACAACCGCGCCTTCAGTTGCTTACAAACTGCATTTGACCGACGGTACTGATATGATGCTTCATAATCCTGCCGATATGCCGGATGTGACCAAAATCAAATCCATTGAAGAACCTTGGGTTAAAGCCACAATTTTGGTGCCGGATGAATATTTAGGTTCGGTTTTGAAACTCTGCACCGAAAGACGCGGTGAACAAGTAGAACTCACCTATGCCGGTAGCCGCGCCATGGTGATTTATAAAATTCCATTGAACGAAATTGTGTTCGATTTTTATGATCGCCTTAAATCCATTACCAGCGGATATGCCAGCTTTGACTATGAGCTCATCGGCTATCACGAATCAGATTTGGTTAAAGTGCAAATTCTTATAAATGAAGAACCGGTTGATGCTTTGGCGTTCCTTTGCTTCCGTGGCGAGGCCGAAGCCCGCGGTCGTCAAATTTGTGAGCGCTTAAAAGACCTCATCCCCAGACATTTGTTCAAAATTCCGATTCAAGCAGCCATCGGCGGTCGTGTGGTTGCTCGTGAAACCATTTCTGCCTTGCGCAAAGATGTGACGGCCAAATGCTATGGTGGCGATGTTACCCGTAAGCGTAAGCTCTTGGACAAGCAAAAGAAAGGTAAACAACGTATGCGCCAATTCGGTAAGGTTGAGGTACCGCAATCGGCCTTTATTGAAGCTTTGCGCATCGGCGACAATTAAAATTATTTGTATAATGGGTAACTAGAGTGATTTAGCGTCGTCTCGAAAAATCCATGTACTTCTTTGTACACTAGGATTTTTCTCGCTCCTAAAATCACTCTATTTCCCGCATTCTCCAAATAATTTGCGAGAGGTACTTTTTCCCTCGGCTTCTACTACTCGCCTCATATAATTCCCCATTTTCCAAATAATTTAGGCTGAAGTTAGCTTGACTGCATCAGTTAGATTGCCGCTCTAGCGGTGCCTTGAAGCTGAGATGTCACCAAAGTGCAAGGCGGAGCATTTGTGATTTGTTCAACAAAAAAAGCACCTCGTTTGAGGTGCTTTTTTTGTTGTTGTCGGCATTATTCAATACCGGCAGCTTTTCTGAGATTAATTTCTTCATTAATCTCATTAAACTTTTCAATGTCATCTTCGCTCCATACATCGAAGTCCAGATGTGCTTTACCTGTACAAGGCATTTCATATTGACTTCTTAAGTCAATAAGTTTTGCCATTGTACAATCTTGCCACTTAGGATTTGTGCTGCAACCAGCAGCTTTATATTCTGCAACAAGATTTTTTCTTTTTTGTAAAAAATTCTGAGTTCTTTGTTCTTCTTTTTCTAAGAACTCTTTTTGTTTTTTTTGTGTCTGCAGATTTATAATTACCAATATTATAAGACCTGCAAAAATAACAAGGCATAGTGCCATAATTAAAATTTTTTCCATAATTATTTTTTTTAATTATACATTTCTTTCTTTTATATAGCACAAAAAAACATTTCTATCAATACTTTTTTGTCTATTTTTTTATCTAACAAAAAAAGCACCTCGTTTGAGGTGCTTTTTTCTTTTCTATCACTACGGTAACAGCGGTGACCAAGCCGGATCAGAGGCATCGGCCGGTGTGACGACCAAGCGCTCGTTATAGCCGGTCAAATCAATTGAATATAATTTAACCGGAGCATTAGAACGAGATGTTCCTCTGTCTTGGCGGAAGTAGATAATCACACGTCCGTTCGGAGACCAGGTCGGACCTTCTACCAAATAGCCGCTGGCAAGCAAGCGTTCGCCCGTTCCGTCCGGATACATTACGCCAATGTAGAATTGTCCGTTGGCCATTTTGGTAAAGGCAATATAGTCGCCACGCGGTGACCAAACCGGAGTTGCATATCTGCCTTGTCCAAAGCTAATGCGGTGAACATCAGAACCATCGGCATTCATTACATAAAGTTGTTGGTTGCCGCCACGGTCAGAGTTGAACACAATTTGTGAACCATCCGGAGAATAGCTCGGAGAAGTGTTAATTCCGGCATTCTTGGTGAGTTGGGTTGAACGACGTTTTTTCAAATCCATCTCATAAATATCGGTTTTGCCGTTTGCTGCGTAGCTCAACAAAAGTTTAGAACTATCCGGAGAGAAACGCGGCGCAAAGGTCATGCCGGGGAAGTTACCAATCAACTCTTGTCTTCCGGTTTCAATATCCAAAATATAAACTTTCGGAATACCGCCGGCATAAGACATATAGGTAATCTTTTGCAAGTTAGGTGAAAATCTCGGTGTCAAAGCCATGGCTTGACCTGAGGTTAAATATTTGTGGTTTTCACCGTCTTGGTCCATGATTGCCAAACGCTTAATTCTTCTGGTAGCCGGACCGGTTTCGGAAACATATACAATACGTGTATCAAAGTAGCCTTTTTCACCGGTCAGACGTTCATAAATGGCATCGGCAATCACGTGAGCAACGCGACGCCAGTTGTCTTTGGTGGTGGTGAAAGATTGTGCTTTTAACTGGCTTTCAGCATAAACATCCCACAAACGAAATTCAATTTTGAGCTGATTTTGTCCCACTTCTTTGATGGCGCTTTGTACCAAAGCCAAAGCGTTGATAGCGCGCCAATCAATGAATGCAGGTTCTTCATCCATAGATTTGAACTCTTGAATGTAGCTGTTGTCATCAATAACCTTAAACAAGCCGGAGCGTTCCAAGTCGGCCACAATCACATCACGAATTTTGCTGCCTTGTTGACCGATCCAAAATCCTTCATGAATCATCTCGGGAATGGCAATCGGCATCGGGTCGCGCACGGCGCCGTTTACATCAATTTGCAGTTCGGCTTGTGCCGGTGTGATGACGAGCAAGCTGAACAATACAGTTAAAAAATATCTAAATTTCATTATTTTTCCTTAATCTTTTTATAGAATCGAATCATATACTTAGCCCAAAGTTTAGAAGAATATTGTTAAAATTCAATTAGCATTTGACAGATTTTGAAGTTGCACTAAACTGTTTGTCAGGAGAAAAATATGGATATTCAAGAATTCAAACAAAATCTGACCAAATATAAAGCCATTTTGGGTTTTGATTATGGTGATAAACGTTTGGGCGTTGCCGTTTCTGATTTGATGTGGATGGTGGCAACACCTTATAAAACAATCTATCGTAAAGATTTCAAAACCGATATGGCAGAAATTAAAAAAATCATAGAAGAAAAAGAAGTTGGTGCCATCGTTTATGGTTTGCCACTGCAAATGAACGGCGAAGAAGGTGAAACTGCAGCGAAAGTGCGCACCTTTGCCGAAAAAGTTTTTGAGCAAACGCATTTGCCTTATACGTTTTGGGATGAACGTCTTTCATCTTCCGCCATGGAGCGTTTTTTAATCTCAGAAGTGGATATGAATCGCAAGCGCCGCAAGCAAGTGCTCGATAGTTCGGCAGCCGGCTATATTCTTCAAGGTGTCCTAGACAGTATAGCTCAAAAGCTCGTATAATGGAGAACTAATACAGATTTTACGGATAAATTGTTCGGTCATGTACCTCTTTGTACACTTCCTTACAATTTTCCTTAAATCTTATTATTTCTCTCATTCTCCGAGCTTTTTAGTGCCCAGAGGAGCTTTCTTTTATTGCCAATTTTCCTCATTCTTCACAATTTATTTAAATCGTGTATAATGGACGATTAGTGCGTTGCCATCGGGTAAAAGTTTCCTCACGCATGTTCAAAGCTATAAGCCACGGCTTTGAGGGTTTGTAAAAATTTTTCACCTTGCAACAAGCCAACTTTCCCTTGCGGGTAGGGGTGTTCAATCAGCTCTCTGACATTGTTTACAATTTCTACTTCTTCCGGTAAAAAATGGCGGCGGAAAGCATAAGCTGCGGCGATTGTTTCTTCCTTATCATCTACCTTATAGCCGATTTGTTTTAATAATTTGCCGACATCATTTTCTTTGATTTTATCGGCATTTTTCACATCATACCATAAGCCAATTCCGTGTTGTACCAATTCTTGCCACGGAAAAGTCATTCCGGGGTCCATTTTTCGCATTGGGGCAATATCAGAATGGGCAACCACGTTTTGCGGTCGAATGTGATATTTTTTGATAATCTCTTGGCACAAGGGAATAAGTGTTTTTATTTGCGCTTGTGTGTAAGGTGTTTCACCCAAACTCATGTTGCAAATTTCAATGCCGATGGAAGCAGAATTAAAATCTTCGGTTATCTCGCGCCAAGAAGCTACACCGGCATGCCAAGCGCGCTTATCTTCCGCCACCATTTGAGTTAAACTGCCGTCTTCATCAATAAAGTAATTAGTGCTGACGCCAGACTCATCATAAATTTTGTAAGCATCTTCTTCGTGAAAAGCGGAGCAATGCAATACCAGTGCCGAAATCGGCTTTTTTCTTTCATCAAAATTAGGAAGTAGGTGCTTTTTAATTTTCATGTTAAGCAACCTTTCTGCTCTTCATAATATTTTGGTAAGCATTGTTGATTTCTGCCATTTTCAAAGTGGCTTTTTCCACTTCTTCGACTGTGGCTCCTTTGGCTTGAATCCTGTCAGGGTGATAGATATTAATCAGTTTTTTCCATTTGGCTTTGATTTCGGCATCGGTTGCCGTGCGCAAAACACCCAAAACATCATAAAAATCGGCAACAGTGCTATCGGTGGCAATTTTGGGTTCATAAGCCTGACGAATGACATCAAAATTACCTTCGGGTAATTCAATTTTTTTGGCAATTTCTTTAATCAATTTCAGTTCTTCGGCGCCAAATTGTCCGTCAGCCGTGGCAACTTTAAACAGATTTTCAATAACACTTTCTTTTAGTTCCAAATCATCTTTTGACAAGCGCAAAATTTGCAGAGCATAGGGTTCCCAACCATCAAGGCTTTCTTTGGCTTTGTTGAAGGTTTTGGAAATACGGTGGTCGGTGTTTTCTTGTAAATTGAACAGCTTTTTGAAAACACGGATTTCGTTTTCGCTAACATGACCGTCGGCTTTGGCAACTTTGGCTGCCAAGCCTGCCATGGACTGAACCAAAGAATTGCTCTTGGCTGTGTGCATATCAATTAAAAATTTGAAAGGATTTATCTTAAACCAAAATTTGTTTACAAAGCCAAACAAGGGGCGAAATTGTTTTTCCGAGCGATATAAATCGGCAAAAAAACCAATGATAATGCCGCAAAAAAGTAAAATCGTACTATGCAGAGAAAAGCCGATGACTGCACCTAAAATCTTGCATAAATGGGTGTTAAAAAAGTTGTCTAAAGACAAGCGGAAAGCTTTGGCATGGCGGCTGTTTGGGGTGTCAAAAGTAAAATGTCCGATGATGAAGCAGATGATAAAACCATGAAAGCCAAACAAAATGCTACCCAAAATCGTGCCCCAGAGTTTGCCCCAGAAATTGCCATCGATGACATTATAGTAGCGGTAATATTTGTATGGCAAAAACAAGCGGATGTTGTCATCGACAATACTTAACTGCTTTTCTAAATTTTTGATAACTTTTGTTCTATCTATCAGGATATGCCCTAAAAACAAGCCCCAGAAAAAACCGCTTGCTCCGAATATGCGTAATCCCAACAGAGCTAAAGTAAATTTACCTAACGGCGACATATATTTCACAAAGTTGTTAACACAATAGTCTCTTTTTAGCACAAAAGATTCTAAAAATAAAGCAACTTATAGTTTTATGGTTGATAATTGGGTCGGAAAGTCTTTCGGAATGTTCACCAGCCCCAATTTGCAATTGCGGCGATAGCTGAAAAAATCTCCGACAGATGCAAAAGTATCAATACCGGAAGCCGATATACTGCCGATTTTGAGTTTTTCTAATTTGTGAACAATATATCCTTCCAGATTGAACTGAAAATGTTTGTCATCCACACCTTTTTCAAACCAACGGAAATTTGCGGCATCATCTTGCAAAAACTCTTGGCGCATATCGTCCATACATTCAAAAGAGGGTTGTTGCAGGCAGGGACCGATGGCGGCATGAATATTTTCTCTTAGGGCGCCATGTTTAAGCATGATTTTGACGGTATTTTCAATTACGCCCCTTAATGCACCGCGCCAGCCGGCGTGAGCGGCACCAATTACGCCATCCACCTCATCAAAAAACAAAACCGGTGCACAATCTGCCGTGCCGATACCTAAAATGATGTCGGGCGAGGTGGTGACAATGCCATCAGCCGTAATTTGATGTTGAGAGGCTTTATCGGCAAATTCGGCATGGCCGGTCACACCTTGGTTGATGAGCAATAAGTGGGAACTCGGCAGGTGGTAATGTTCGGCAATAATTTCAAGATTTTTAGCGATATTTTCTTTAGAATCCTGACTTTTGAAATTGGTGTTCAAGCTTCGATATAAGCCTTGAGAAACGCCTCCGTCAGCCCCAAAAAAACAATGATAATGCGGTAAAATGTTAGGTGCAAAATATTTCATAGAAAGGACTTTCCATATTTTAAGGGTTCAAGGTTCAGATATTTGGCTATTGTTTGACCAATATCGGCAAAGGTTTGACTTTCACCGGCAAAGTGAGATTGGATTTTTTTGCCGAACAAAAGCATTGGGACTTGTTCTCTGGTGTGGTCGGTGCCTTTATATGTGGGGTCGTTGCCATGGTCGGCGGTAATGAAAACAATATCATCTTCGCGGAGCAAAGGCAAAATTTCAGGTAATCTCTTGTCAAAATATTCCAAGCCTTTGGCATAACCTTGAACATTGCGGCGGTGTCCCCAAAGCATATCAAAATCTACAAAATTGGTGAAGATGATGCTGTTTTCGGGAGCGGTCATAACTTCTTCCAAGGTTACATCCCAAAGTTCTTCCAAACCGGATGCGTGCAAGGCTTTGGTAATGCCGCAACCGGCATAAATATCGTTGATTTTGCCAATGGCGATGACATTGCCGCCGGCGTTTTCCATTTTATCTAAAACCGTGGCTTCAAAAGGTTTGACCGAATAGTCATGACGATTGGCGGTGCGGGTAAATTCGCCTGCCTTTTCGCCTATGAACGGACGAGCAATAATGCGCGCAATATTATAAGGTTTGACGTGTTTATAAGCCACTTCGCAAAGCTTATATAATCTATCCAAACCAAAATATTTTTCATGAGCGGCAATTTGAATGTTACTGTCTGCCGAAGTGTAGAAAATGGGAAGACCGGTTTTGATGTGCTCTTCACCAAGTTCTTGAATGATTTCTGTGCCGGAGGCTGCCTTGTTTCCTAAAATTCCATCAATGCCGCCTTCTTTACAAATGTCTTTGATGAGCGAATCGGGAAAAGAAGGATAATCCGGCTTGAAATAGCCCCAATCGGAGAGCACGGGAACACCAGCCATTTCCCAGTGTCCTGAAGTGGTATCTTTGGCAACGCTCATTTCGCTCATATGCGCTTTGATACAACCAATGCCTTCCATTTTTGCTTCGTATAATTTGCCTAAATCATATTCCTTACCGGTGGCGTCATGAGCAACTTCTACCAAGCCTAATGCCTTGAGATTGGGAATGTTCAGACCACCGTTACTTTCAACAATGTGACCGAATGTATCTGCCCCGAGATTATCAAACTTTGCAGCATCGCGGGCATTGCCGATGCCAAAAGAATCCATCATTAAAATTATTGCGCGAGACATTTTATCCTCACTTAAAATTGTGTTCTTATAATGGCTATACTCTAACACAAATATTTAAATTTTTTAATAATATTTTATTGACGAAAATATCCGGAAAATATATATTGTCCGCAATTCACTATATTATTAATTTTCTAAATATTTTAAATTATGGAAGTAACGAAAAATGCTTTTAATGAATGGTTTAAGTCTTCCAATCAGCAAATAGCAGGAAATGCAATGCGTGTTCAGTGGACAGCTTTGTTGGAAGATAATAATCCGTTTTTTTCTGAAGATGAACTTTGGAATATTGACAGCGTTTTAGCTGCCGAGAGCTTGTGTTTTACCATAAACATGAAGCCTAAATTGCTTTCTCTTGCACTTCAGATGATACAAACACGCTTGCATGAGAAAAAATATGTGCCTTTTGATATTTGGTCTGACTTGATTGGCTTGTCTTCTTATCAGTTAAAAACTGTGGAAGATAGGTTAAAAATCAGAGATTTTGTTTTAGCTCAAAATTTTGATGGTCAAGAAAAGTTCCAAATGATTGCTTCTGCATTGCGTTGTGTTGACAGAATGCCGGAATGGCTTAAATGCGGTATGAAATGGGTTGCTGAGGTTTCTCCGAGTGAAACTTTGGGTTCAGTGTTGTATGATTTTTTGACATCATGGGGACGTTTGGATGAATATTCAAACACATTAGTAATGTCGGCTTTTGATAAAATTCTGCCGGAGCAAGCTCCAATGATGATTCTAGCATCGACGTTTGTTCCCGGACCATATCGTTTCGATTTGTCATTGTACTTATTGAAAAAATATTTCAATGATCAACCGATGGAAGTTGTAAGAGCAATTATTCCTTGCTTTGGCACAGATAGCGATGTTGTTTTGCAGCAAAAGCTCTTGGATGGAATATTTAATTTCTTTAATAAAAGAGAGCAAAATATTGCTCTGAATGTTGCCTTAGTTTTTATTAAAGGAATAAGCAAATTTTTGCTTGAACATTGGGCAGAAAATTGTTTCAAATTCGGTAATTTTTGGGATAAGTTTCATAATGCACCCGAAATCTTTGCAATCATCCGTTATGCATTGAATGATGATATGAACTTTGTTATGTTTGACAGAGGTTCGCAAGATAAATTGGCCAAGCTGAAAACTCCGTTGTATATGTTGTGCTATTTGCCGGTGGTGAATCGTGTTGACTTATGCATACTTTTACTGAAAGCAATTTCTCGCGGTGATGCCGAAAGTCGAAATTTGGCTTGTCAGATTTTGGTTGAGAAAGAATATAGTCTCCAATTTGCACCTGACGATAACATTGATGATTATTATCAAGAGCTAAGCGAATTGTTGAGTGATTCATATCCGGTTAGCTATGAACTGAGGCTTTTTGTCAGTGCTATTGTTAATGCGTTGGTTACAACAGGAGCTGAAGTGAAAAATGTCGAAAAACTATATGACTTTGTTAAAATGCGTGAGTTGAAAGTTCCTGCTTTAGATGAGTGTTATTCTGATGAAGTTAAGGCTTTATTGCAACGACGCCAAGATGAGAAAGAAGTACTTGACTATTTGTTGAAGCATTAAATTAAAAAAACAGCCCTGCTTTTGAAAGCAGAGGCTGTTTTTTTGTGTGGTTTTAAGATATTTTTTCAATAATCGGAGAAGAAAGGTTGGGCTTTTCTTCGCTTATCTTTATGTTGCTTAGCAAGTCTTGAGCGGCAGCTTGCCATTCTTCTTTGGTTTGTGCATGAATAAAACATAATGGTTTTTCATTATCAACCCAATCTCCGATTTGGCAAAATTCGGTATAACCGGTGGCATAATCAAGTTTTTGATCGGAGCGAATGCGTCCGCCTTTCAAACCGATGATTGATAAGCCGATGTTACGTGTTTGCATTTCGGCAACATAACCGGACTTTTGTGCAAACAAAGGTTCGATGATTTTGGCTTTTGGCAGATATTTTTCATAGTTCTCTACAAAATCTTTGGGTCCACCCAAAGCAGAAACCATGTGAGCAAAAATTTCTAAAGCTTTGCCCGAAGATAAGGCTTTTTCGAGCTTTTGTTTTGCTTCAGTTAAATCTTGTGCTAAATTGGAGATAACCAAGAGTTCAGAGCACAACTCCATGGTTACTTGGTGCAAGCGGGCATCAACATTCTTGCCTTGTAAATATGCAACAGCTTCGGCAACCTCAAGCGCATTACCGACATTTTTACCCAAGACTTGGTTCATGTCGGTCAAAACGGTTTTGGTTTTGGTGCCGGCTCCGTTAGCCACGTTGACAATGGAATGAGCCAAAGCACGTCCGTCTTCCAAATTGTCCATAAAAGCACCATTACCGCATTTCAAGTCCATAATCAGACAATCTAATCCGGCGGCAAGCTTTTTAGAAAGAATCGAAGCGGTTATCAAATCGACGGATTCAACCGTGCCGCACACATCTCTTATGGCATAAATTTTTTTATCTGCCGGTGCTAAATTTCCGGTTTGTCCGATGATGGCACAACCGACTTCTTTTACGGTTTTATAAAACAAATCATTATCGGGCATGGTTTGATAGCCGGGGATGGAATCAAATTTATCCAAAGTTCCGCCGGTGTGTCCCAAGCCGCGACCGGAAATCATCGGAACATAGCCGCCGCAAGCTGCAATCATCGGCGCCAACATTAAACTTACTTTATCTCCGACACCGCCTGAGGAGTGTTTGTCAACAATCGGTCCGTTGAAGCCTTGCCAATGCAAAACATCGCCGGAATCGCGCATGGCTAAGGTTAAGTTGACTTTTTCTTCATTGTTTAGTTTGTTCAAAAAAATGGCCATGGTCAAAGCTGCCGTTTGGGCATCCATAATACTGCCGTCGGTTACGCCTTTGATGAAAAAGTCAATTTCTTCTTTGGTTAAATTTTCTTTATTTCTTTTTTTGCGAATAATCTCTTGAGGTAGCATTTTAATATCCTCTCTTGATGGTCATGATTAAATTGTCTAACAGTGAGCTGGCGCCGATACGCATATTGATTGGATTTATCCATTTATAGCCCATAATCGTGGTTGCTAAAACCAGATATTTCTTGGCGTCATCAATGGTGCGAATGCCGCCGCTGGCTTTGAAGCCGACGTTGCGCGTGTCGGCAGCTATGGTTTCCAAGATGGCATTTGCTGCTTCCGGTGTGGCAGAGATGGGTGTTTTGCCTGTTGAGGTCTTTATGAAATCAGCACCGGCGTCAATGCAGATTTTGGCAGCATCGCTGATTTTTTTGGCATTTCTTATTTCTCCTGTTTCCAAAATGATTTTTAAGGTTTTGCCTTCACAAAGTTCACGAGCAGATTGAGCAAATTTTTCACAAGCATCATAATTTTGTTTTAAAAATTCATGATACGGAAAAACGGCATCAATCTCATTGGCGCCGGCATCTAAAGCCTGATAAATTTCTTTTTTGAGTTTGTTTAAGTTATATTCGCCTTGCGGAAAGTTGACAACGGTTGCAACTTTGATGTCTGTGCCGTGTAACAATCTTTTGGCGTGAGTGACAAAACGCGGCCAGACACAAACGGCAGCAACATTACCATAGGGTGTGCGTGCTTTGTGGCAAAGCTCATCGATTTTATATTCGGTGTCATCTTCATTTAAGGAGGTTAAATCGAGCAAGCGCAAAAGCATATGAGCGGCGATGACATCATCCATTTTTATATCTCCTTTACAAAACGGCGTACTAATTTGGTGAGGTTGCCGGCAGCATTGTCTGCTTGTTGCAGTGTTTCAGCGTGTCCGTGAAATTCTTGTACCATGCCGGTACCGTAATTGGTGATGACCGATAAACCTAAAATTTTCATATCACACCAAACGGCCGATAAAACCTCGGGAACAGTGGACATGCCGACGGCATCGGCGCCCAAAATTTGAAAAGCGCGGATTTCGGCCGCGGTTTCAAAATTGGGACCCAAAACCATTAAATATGTGCCTTCATGAAGCTCAATCTTTTCCGCCTTGGCAATCTGACGCATTTTGTCTTGATATTCTTTGGTGTAGGCATTGGCCATAACCGGAAAACGCGGACCGAAATTTTCGTCATTTTGACCGACAAGCGGATTGCGACCGCTGAAGTTGATGTGGTCAGTGATGAGCATGATTGACCCCGGCGCCATTTCTTTTCGCAAAGAACCTGCCGCATTGGTCACAATTAAATTTTTGATGCCGAGCGTTTTGAAAACCGACATGACCGTTTTTATGGTTTCTGCCGGATGACCTTCGTACAAGTGAAAACGTCCCTGCATGCACAAAACTTCTTTGCCTTCCAAAAGACCTGCAATCAAACGACCTTTGTGTCCGCTGACAGTGCTTTGCGGCCAATTTGGAATATCTTTATAGTCAATGAAAATCGGGTTTTGGATTTCTTCACCCAAACCACCTAAGCCGCTGCCTAAGATGATGAGTGTTTGTGGACGATATGAGCCGAGTTTGTGCAAAATAAAAGAGGCGGTTTCTTGAATCATTTTTTTAACTCCGAACTGACGAATCCAAACGGTAAAAGTTCGGCAATCGTGAATTGTTTTTGTATGCCTTGCATATTTGCCAATAAAATAAGAGTGGAATCGTCAGCAAATTCTTTAATGCGCTGCAGACATGCTCCACAGGGTGCGATGAGTTCTTTGCTGTCTGCAATGACTAAAATTTTGCGGATTTTTTTATCGCCGCCGGCAATCATAGAAGCAATTGCTCCGGCTTCGGCGCAGGTGCCGACCGGATAAGACAAATTTTCAACATTACAGCCAAAGTAAAAGTTGCCATTTTCACTTTCTATTGCAGCACCTATGGCAAAGTGAGAATAAGGTGCATAGGCATTTTGACGGGCAGATTGCGCAAGTTCAAAAAGTTTTTTTTCTGAGGATGAATTGTTCATTTCTTGCATGTTGACCTTAAAAGTTTTATTAATTAATTTAGTATATGATGAAAGCATAAACTTAGAATCTTTAATATTTATTAATCTGCGGAGTTGACACTCATGTTTCAATCTTTGATGGCAAAACTGGCTCCTCATAAAAATAAGTCGGTTTTGAATGAAAATAATCCTGATGCTGCAGTTGAAAATTTAGATGTAAATTCTTCAACCGAAGGGGCTTATACCGAAACGCAAAATCAAGATGATGGGCAGTTCGGAGATTTTGAACCACGCAAAAAAACGAGTGTCTTGAAAATTGTCATTTTAACAGTTCTGTTTGTGTTGATTGCGGCTCTCGGTGCCGGATATTATTATATCTCTAATATTGATTGGAATCAGCACAAAGATAAAATTGCCGCAGAATTTTCCAATATTACCGGTAAACGGATTATCTTTGAAGGTCCTGTTCATTTGACGCTTTTACCTTCTCCGAGTTTGCAGGCGGAAAATATTAAAATTTACAATCCGGGAGAAGATTTAGATGAGCCTTTGGCCAAAGTTAAATCTTTGGTGGCTAACCTTACTCTGAAGGCTTTAATTAACGGTGATTTTGATGTCAAAATGATGTCTTTGGTCGAGCCGGATGTTCGCTTGGAGTTGTTGGATAACAATAAGCTTAATTGGGATACACCTTTGACTGATACGCAACGCGCAACTCTGGAAAATATGCAAATTACGTTAGATAGCGTATTGGTTAAAAATGCTACAATTCATTGGATTGATGAAGCCCGAAAACAAAATTATGTGATTAATAACATTAATGCAGAAGTGATTGCGCAAAGCATATTCGGACCATATCGAATCGAAGGTACATATATTAAAAATGATAATCCTGAAGGTTTTGCTTTTTCTATCGGCAAAATTAACAGCGGTTTATCAACGTCGATTAATGCCGTTATTAATCAGCCCAGCACGGAAACTTTTGTTCGTTTCGACGGCTCAATCCTGCCTCAAAACAATGCCGTGAACGGTAATTTGATTTTTGAATCCAAAAAGTTGATGGATTTTGTGAACTCCAACTCGGATAATTTCAAACTTAAGCCGGAATATGATTATCCGTTGGCCTTGACTTTGGAACTTAAAAGCAACAAGCAAAAAGTGGAAGTTACAAATTTTGCCGTTAAGTACGGAAATTCTGCCGGCGCCGGTAACTTGCTCATTCCTTTGACGGCAGGAGAATATCATACTGCAAAACAAAAAGAACCTTTCCGCTCCAAAGTGGAATTCGGTTTTAATTTTGCGACCTTGGATATGGAACCGGTTGCAAAGTTGTTTCAAGAATTGTGGAATAAATATAAAACAGGTGAAGCCAATTATAATCCGCAGCTTGCTTTTGATATCTTGGCAGATATGAAAGCCGTTAAAACAACATATAAAAATCAGTCTATCAAAGATTTTAAAGTAAGTTTGGATGTCATTGATAATAAAATTACCATTCGTGATTTAAGCGGTGTTTTACCCGGTGATACTGCCGTTAGCGTGAAAGGTGATATTTATTCCGATTTGGGATATTTGACATTTGAGTTGGAGCCGTCTTTAAAGACCGATGAGTTCAGACAAACTTTAAATTGGTTAGGACTTACCCCGCAAGTGGCAAAAGATACTATATTGCGCCGCATCAACGCAACGACCAAAGTAGCCGGTAATTTTAACAAGGTTAGTATTGCTCCATTGAACCTGAATATTGATAATAGCAATATCAATGGTGAAATCGGTTTGATTAATGATAAAAATGTCAATGTTTATGCATCATTGAAAACCAATATGATTAATATTGATGATTATTTTCCGGCATTGGTTGTAAATCAACCCGAGAAATCATGGGCAGAAAATGTTGATGCTCGTTTTCAAAAGTTGAGCGTAAGTCCTGATATTTATGCAGAATTGCGTTTGGGGGCAGACACGCTTATTTATAACTCTCTTCCATATAGCGGTGTTTCATTAAACGGAAGTTTGCAACAAGGTGTTTTGCAAATATCTTCGTTTAACATTGACAATATGGCAGGGGCCAAACTTGATGTGAAAGGAAAAGTTAAAGGCTTTGGAAATAAAGCTGAGTTTGAAAACTTGAAGTATGATTTAGAAACTAAAAATTTGGGTGAGCTGGTTGATAAAATGGAACTGGCGGTACCTGATATTGATCTGAAAAAATTTAATAATTTTTCTGCCAAAGGAATTATGACCGGTTTTGTTGACAGATTTGCAACCAAAAGCATTCTCCAACTTGAAAATGTTAATGTTAATTATGGCGGTACGGTCGAGCAGAAAGACGGAACCTATGGACTTAAAGGACTATTAGAGGTCAAAAGTCCGGATTTTGTGAAGATGGTTAATGATTTTAATTTCCACTATGAACCGCGTACTTATGTACTTGGACTATTTAATATGCGCGGAAATTTTGAAGGAAATTTACAGAATTTCAAAGCAACTAATTTGCAATTTAATATAGGCTCAAACACATTTCAAGGAAATTTGGATTATAGCAAAAACGATAATGTTCCGCATATTGAAACGGATTTAACCATTAACCGTTTGGAGCTTGATAAGTTCTTTTATAATGCGGCAAAGGTTACACCTTCGCAAAATAATACATTTCGTCCTCAAGCCGTAGACAAGGTCGATTTTCTGGAACGTCCGATGTTCGATCCCGAAAAATTTAATTTTGATTTCTTGCGTGGATTGAACTTTAACGGAACGTTTAATATCTCGCGCTTGAGCTATAGAAATTTGAGTTTTGATTATTCTAAATTTGCTTTGACTTCTAAAGGTAATGTTATGGTATTATCCGATTTTGAAGCAGATTTTAATGGCGGAAAAATTAAAACTGGTTTTGAACTTTTGATGCAGCCAGAGAATCCTATGATTAAAGGCAACATATTGCTTGAAAATGCGGAAATTGATGAAAAGAAATTTGGCGGCGTTAAATATGGTTTGAAAGAAGGTGTGTTTAATCTACAGTCAAGCTATGTAACTTCGGCACTCTCGTTTGCAGATATGTTTGATAAATTGCAGGCTGATGGTAAATTTTCTTTTGCCGATACGATTATGAAGGGATGGAATATTAAAGAAATATATGATGACTTGCTTAATCGTAAAACCTCAAATGGTTTGAATGCTTTCGTGAAAAGCAAACTCATCAACGGTAATGAACGAATTGTTCGTGCTGAAGGACTCTTTACCATTAATAACGGGCGTTTTAGCGTTGTTGACAGCAAATGGGTGGGAGATGGCTATTCGGCTAACTTTAATGCAAATGCTTCCTTAAACAATTGGGAAGGGGAGGCTTCTTTTGATATTGATTTTATCCGACCGGATTATCTACCTAACTTCGGCATTATATACAGTGGTGCGTTAAACGTTCCCGAATTGGAAGTTGATATTGAAAAATTGGCTATTATGTATAATCAACGCCAACAAGAAATTCAGGCCAAAGAAGCAGCCGAACAAGCTGCGCAAAAAGAAAAAATGCGCAAGCTTTTGGCAGACAGTTTGTTAAAAACCAAAGCTATGGAAAGCGAGCTGGAAAATGTGGTTCGTCCTGATTTGGCTTTAAAAAAACAAAAAGTTTTGACGCCTGAAATCGGTGAAGTTTATGCTAATTTGGAACAACGTTTAAATACCATTGAGGCAGATTTGGCAGAGATGATGCTCGTTGCTCAAAATCCGGATGTTACCGATGCCATGATTGAAGATGTTGATTTAAGAAATGAGCGTAATCAAAAATATATTGCCGATTTGAAAGATGAAATTCAGAAGGTTAATTTAGAGAATCTCAACTCTTCAATTGTGCAAAAGAGAGATAATATCGCTAAGCAGAACGAAGAGGCTAATAAATATGCCGAAGATTATAAACAACAAAAGGCAGATTTAGAAAAGAGAATATCTTTGATTGTGACACCTTATGTTCTGGATAAAGACGAAAACTTTACACGATTGAAAAATGCTTTTCAGGGACAAATTTTGGCTTTGAACAAACTGAACGAAAAAGTTAACAATGACTATCAGAATGTTGATCATAATGATGAGTTCGCTTTGGATAAGCTCTTTAGAGAAGTTTCGGCTCTGGAACAAGATGCTTCATCTTATGTCCCCGAAATCAGTGCCGCATATAAGCAGTTGTTTGATTATGCCTCCGAGCGTGTTACAATTGCGGAAGAAACTTATAAAAAGCAAAAACGAGAAGAAGAAATTAAGAAAAAATTGGAAGAAAATACCGGTTCTATTTCGGTTAAAGGAACAGGTGTGAGCAAAACCGTGGTCAGAGATTTGGAAGATATTGAAAAATCGGAAGAAGCTTTGGACAACAGAGAGGTTAAAGCGCTTGATTTCGGAAATAATACAATACCGGCTTCTCGTGTGACGCCGATTGTAAAAAAGAGCAATTCAGAGGTTAAAAAAACAGAACCTTCAGAAAATATGGTTATCAGAAAATCGGGTGGAAAAATTTCCAAAGCATCAGGTGTGATAATTAAGAAATAGCACTTGAGAATTGTCTTTTGTGTGTTATATTTTAGGCATACAAAACGTTCATTATTTTGGAGAATCCGATGACAAGAAAACCTGAAGTTTGTATTTTGCCTGTGGCTGGATTGTCTACACGCAATTTACCTGCAACAAAAGTTTTGCATAAAGGCTTTTTGACTTTGAATAATTTGCCGATTATTCAATATGCCGTTAATGCTTGTGTAGAAATTGGCATTAAAGAAATTGTCTTTATTTATAGTGATCAATCATGCAAACATTTATTTGAAAAATATTTTTCACCGTATCCGTGGTTGGAACAACACTTGAAAGAGAAAAATAAACTCGACTTGTTGAAGGTTGTTCAAGATATTATTCCTGCCGGCATGAAGTTTTCTTTTGCTGAGCAAAAAGAGCCTTTGGGTAACGGTCATGCCGTCTTGATGGCAAAAGATATTGTCGGTGACAGAGATTTTGTGGTTATGTGGCCTGATGATGTTTATATCAATACACACGGCGAAGGTGTTTTGAAACAGCTTTTGGATGTGTATGAAGAAGAAGGCGGTATGGTCGAAAACATTATGGAATTTCCGCGTGAACAAATGGTTCGTTACGGCGCTCTTATCGGGGCTGTTCGCGATGGTCGTAAAGTTCATGCCAAAGGCAAAATCGAAAAACCGGCTTTGGAAGATGTACCGTCTAATTATGCCAGCATGGGACCATATATTTTGCCTAACGAAATTATGGATATTTTGCCGGAAGTTCGTAAAGGTACCAATGGTGAAATTAACTTGGCTGATGCCATGGGCTTGGCTGCCGAAAGAGGCATGAAACTGACCGGTGTGTTGTGTGATGTGATGCGCCTTGATTGCGGTACCAACCAAGAGCTTGAAAAAGCAAACATGAAATTGACATTGATGACAAAGCCCGAGATGAGAGCTTATTGTCAAGAATTGTTGAACACCATGTTGGTTTAAGAATTATAAAAGCGCGTTTGTAAAAAAACAAACGCGCTTTTTTTTGTTTGAGGAGAAGCTTTTTGAATAAGATAAGATATTGCATATTTGATGTAGGACAGGTGTGTTATCCTTATTCTTTGGAGCCTCTTAATCATTATTGTTATGAAAAATCTCAAAATAAAAATAAGTTTACATCTAAAGGCGGAGTGAAAGGTTTTGACTATAAACCTTTTATGAAAGGAGAGGTGGATTTTTCTGAATTTTGTCGGAATCTGTGTGCGTTTTGTGATTTTGCTTATGTTCCCGAAATTGAAACAGAAATAAATGAAGCCATGCACAAAGGCGTTGGCGAAATGTATCCCGAAACCTTGAAAGTGATAAACTTTTTAAAACATCAAAATATTGAAGTTTGTTTGTTGTCCAATGCTTTGCCTAATTTAGCAAATACGGCAACCGGATTAACACGAAGAAAAAATATTTTTGTATCTTATGAATTGGGATTGTTAAAACCCGATGTTAAAATTTATCAGCAAGTGTTGCAGAAATTAAATGCTCTTCCCGAAGAAGTGATTTTTGTTGATGATAAGCTAAAAAATGTGGAAGCTGCAAAATCTATCGGAATCCATGGAATTGTTTTTGATAAAAATACTATTGCGCAAGAAATTGCCTGCAAACTAAAATCTGCTTAAATTTTATACACATCATTATTTCGCTTGGTTGCATAATCATTACAAAATCCGTATAACTTAAATTAAGTTTATGGAGAATTTATTGATGTTGTTTTCAAAATTTGAAAGATTGGTTGCCAAGCGCTATCTTCGAGCCAAACGCAAAGAGGGCTTTATTTCGGTGATTACCGGTTTTGCTTTTACCGGAATTGCTTTAGGAGTGGCAACTCTTATTATCGTGATGTCGGTGATGAATGGCTTTAGACAGGAACTGTTATCCCGAATTTTAGGTATTAACGGTCATATCGGCATTATGTCACCTTCCGGCTTTCCGTTTAACAATTATGAGCAGGCCATTAAAGATATTGCTGAGTTTGAGCATGTGAAAATTGTGATGCCGATGATTGAAAATCAGCTTCTCGTTTCTGCCGGAAAAGCAGCTGAAGGCGGAATGGTCAGAGGTTTGACTAAAGAAGACATTATGAAAAAAGATGTTTTGCGCAAAGCCGTTGCTAATGTGAATATGGATGAGTTTTATGGCAACTCCGTGATTATGGGGTATCGCATGGCGCAAAAAATGGGGGTAGTTATCGGTGATGAAATTACGCTGATTTCTCCTAACGGCAAAGTGACGGCTTTTGGTACCGTGCCGAGAATGAAGTCTTATCGCGTGATTGGTACGTTTAATACCGGTATGTATGAATATGATGCTAATTTTATTTTTATGCCGCTTGATACTGCGCAAACTTATTTCGGCATGAAAAACGGCGTATCTCATATTGACGTGACTTTAGATGATGAAAAATATTTGAACCCCGTACGTCGCGCCATTGAAGAAAGTATCGGCGGTGCCGGTTATGTTTATGATTGGAAACAATCTAATTCTGCTTTCTTTAATGCGATTGAAGTTGAGCGTAACGTGATGTTCATTATTCTGACACTGATTATTCTGGTGGCAGCCTTTAACATCATTACCGGTTTGATTATGCTCGTGAAAGACAAAGGCAGAGATATTGCCGTATTGCGTACAATGGGTGCGACCAAAGGAATGATTATGCGAATCTTCTTTATGGACGGTGCTTTTATCGGTTTCGTCGGTACGGCACTGGGCTTGGTTTTGGGCTTGTTGTTCTGCGACAATATTGAGGCTATTCGTCAGTTCTTGCAACAACTTGCCGGAAGAGATTTGTTCTCGGCAGAAATTTATTTTCTCTCACAATTGCCGGCAAAGGTTGATTATGTGGAAGTAAGCGTGGTTGTCGGAATCTCTTTGTTACTTTCTTTCTTGGCAACATTGTATCCGGCATATCGTGCCGCAAAATTTGATCCGGTGGAGGCTCTGCGCTATGAATAGTCCGACTTTGGAATTGAAAAAGGTTGTAAAAACTTATAAGCAAGGCAGCCAAACTTTGCAGGTCTTACGTGAAGTGGATTTGGATATTGCTGCCGGAGAAATTGTGGCTTTGGTCGGACCGTCAGGTTCGGGTAAATCAACACTGTTGCAAATTGCCGGTTTGCTTGACAGACCAACAGCCGGAGATATTTATCTCAATGGGCAAAATTGCAGTAAATTAAATGATGCCATGCGCACGTCTTTGCGCTCTGATTATTTGGGCTTTGTTTATCAATATCATAATTTGCTTGCAGATTTTGATGCAACAGAAAACGTGATGTTGCCGCAACTTATTGCCGGTGTGAAAACAAAAGAGGCTAAAGAGCGCGCGCAATGGCTCTTAAAACGCTTGGGCTTGGAGAAAAGATTGAACCATCGTCCGGCAGAGCTTTCCGGCGGTGAACAGCAACGCGTGGCAATTGCCAGAGCTTTGGCTAATGCGCCGAAACTCCTTCTTGCCGACGAACCGACCGGAAATCTCGACCCAAAAACTTCGGAAATTGTTTTTGCCGAACTCTTGTCTATTGTCAAAGAAACCGGATTATCTGCGCTTATTGCCACCCATAACTTGGACTTGGCAGAGCGTATGGATAGAAAGGTGAAATTGGAAAACGGCAAGCTTATAGATATGCGGGCTAAGGTTTTTGTGCCGGAAGCTAACTTTTATTAAAGCAAAAGCCTCAATTGTCAAAATTGAGGCTTTGTTTTTGTTGTTTGTTTATTTTTTAGGGTATTTCTTTTCATAGCAGTTGATTAAACTATCTTGCCAGAAAATGAGCTCATTTTGCTTGTTTAGGCTCTCTTGCTTTTCTTTGACAATCTTTATCAGCTCACTGCTGACACCCAGCATTACTTTATAGCGATGATAATAGAAAATGGCTGCAGAAATTGAAATTAGGAAAAATGTAGCCAAAATACCCATGATAAAATAATTTTTTTTCATAAACATACAATTTTAATAATTAATGGAATGGGAAACCTTATAGCATAAAAATGTTAAGTTGCAATAATTTATTGAAAAATGTGCTTGCAATTACAAAAGTTTGAGTGTATAAAAACAGGCGAAAACGGAGTCTTACGGGCGAAAAGGCATGCCTGAAGACTCATAAAATCCAAGAATATTTAGATTTTTGAAAGGGATTAAAATGCCAAAAT
>CALXZK010000012.1 GCA_944393225.1 uncultured Alphaproteobacteria bacterium | reverse complement strand
TCGATCCTCCTGATTATATAACAAAAAAAGCACCGCAAATAAATGCCGTGCTTTAGGAATTGGTGGAGCTAAGGAGGCTGAAGGCAAGAAAATTCTCCGGAGGAGGATTTTCTAACGACAGGCGAACATTTGTTAGTTGGGAGGCAAGCGGCAGCGCAGACGAGAAACGTTACAAATGGAGTGCCCGCAGCGAGTTAGCGAAAGTAGTAACTTGAGCTTACGAGCCAGACGAACCTTGGTTCGATCCTCCTGATTATATAACAAAAAAAGCACCGCAAATAAATGCCGTGCTTTAGGAATTGGTGGAGCTAAGGAGGATCGAACTCCTGACCTCTTGAATGCCATTCAAGCGCTCTCCCAGCTGAGCTATAACCCCATTGACGTAATGCAATATAGATAAAGTTTTTTTAAGTGTCAAACAATTTTTTTAGCTTGCGTATTTTTGAGCAACTTGGTAGGCTAAAACAGCTAAGTAATAATTATCTCTATTAAAAATTTTAAGTTTATGTCTCAAAGATTTTTAAGAACAATTGCGTATTGTTCATTTTTGCTTTTGCTGACAGGTTGCGACGGAGATTTTGTTTGGGTTGATAACCAAAAAATAGTCTTATGTTCAACACTGTTTGCCGTATTGTTTATGTGTTTAGGTTGTTTCTATGGAATAATTCATAAGAAAAACAAAGAATGAATAAAAAGAGGTTCTGACAATAATATTGATAAAAGTTCAGAACCTTTTTTTATGAAGCTTTATTGAGGAGAGGGTTTTTTGCGCCCTTCATCCATCCCATAATCAGTTCTTTGTTTTGAGTGGATTCATCAAACTTTTCAGCAAGAATTTTAAAATCATTTTTCTGATAAAAACGAATAGCGGGTTGATTAAGAGCATAAACCTTAAGGTTGAGAGATGATTTTTGCTTGCGCGCATAATCCAAAAGTTTGGTACCGATATTTTGGCGCTGGTAGCGTGTATCGACAAATAAAGCCCCGACAAAATTATCCAAGAGAATGGATATAAATCCCTTGAGTTGATGCTTATCTTCATAAACAAAAGTTTCGGCTTGCGGCAGATAGTGGTTTTTCACCTCATCAAAATGCTTTTGCCAATAAGAAGGGGCAATAAAGTCATGGGCTTTGGTATTGGTTTCAAGCCAAAGCTGCATAATTTTATCAATATCGGCAGGTGTTGCTTTTCTAATCATCAGATATCCAAATCATCAACAAATTTTGCACGTTCGATAATAAATTTGAAACGCGTTTCCGGATTCTTACCCATCAAACGTTCCACTTGGCGACGGGTTTCAAAAGCCTCTTCTTTACCTTCTTCGGTGTTGGTTGAAGGAATGAGAACTTTAAGAAGCATACGATTCTTCTTGTCCATAGTTGTTTCTTTGAGTTGCTGAGCACTCATTTCACCCAAACCTTTAAAGCGGCTGATATCGGGTTTTTGGTTACCTTTCACCACTTTTTTAAGGATTCTGTCTTTATCATCATCATCCAAAGCATAGTAGTTTTGGTTGCCGACCACGATTTTATACAAGGGCGGAGTTGCAATAAAGAGGTGTCCGTTTTCAATCAGTTTGGGCATTTGTTGATAGAAAAATGTCATCAGAAGAGAAGCAATATGCGCACCGTCCACATCGGCATCGGTCATGATAATGATTTTTTCATAGCGCAAATTTTCTTCTTTATAGTTATCTTTGGTACCGCAACCAAGAGCCTCACACATATCTTTGATTTCTTGGTTTTGCATAATTTTATCAAGAGAAGCGCTGGCCACGTTCAAAATTTTTCCGCGTAAGGGGAGAATGGCTTGCGTAAAGCGGTCACGTCCTTGTTTTGCGGAACCACCAGCGGAATCACCCTCAACGATGAAGATTTCCGTACCTTCGGCGGCAGCTTGAGAACAATCGGCAAGTTTACCCGGCAAACGGAGTTTCTTAGTTGGGGTTTTACGGTTTTGTACTTTTTCTTCTTTTTTCTTTTTGCGTGCATCAGCACGGTCAATTACATATTCAAGAAGCGCATTAGCATTCTCGGTATCAGATGTGAGCCAGTGGTCAAAAGAGTCTTTAACGGCTTGCTCAACCAAACGCACGGCTTTGTTTGAGGTGAGCTTATCTTTGGTTTGACCTTGGAATTGCGGGTCGCGGATGAAAACCGAGAGCATAATGCAGGCATCGCTCAAAAAGTCTTCAGCGGTGATGGCGGCGGCTTTTTTAACATTAGCCATATCGCCATATTCTTTTAAGCCGCGCAGAAGAGCTGCTTTGAAACCGGTTTCATGCGTTCCTCCTTGCGGAGTGATAACGGTGTTGCAGTAAGAGTTGCAAAAGCCGTTTTCATCTTCCGGCCAAGTGATAGCCCACTCGACCTTTCCTTCATCATTGGCAAGGTCAGCCTCGCCGGAAAACATAGTACGGTTGATGGTAGCACGTGCACCGATTTGATAATTTAAGAAATCGCGCAAACCATTCGGGAAATGGAGCTCCATTTCGGGAGGAGTAACGTCACCGTCGGTTAAAATTTCAGGCGCACATTTCCAATTAATATGGATTCCTTTGAAGAGAAATGCCTTAGAGCGTGCCATACGATAGATGCGGTTTGGTTGCAAGTTAGATGTTGCACCAAAAATTTCGGGATCGGGTTTAAAGGTGATAGATGTACCGCGACGATTCGGTGCATTGCCGACAAGCTCAAGCGGGGTAACGGGTTTGCCGCGGGAATATTCCTGACGATAAAGCTTTTTATCTCGGGCAATTTCCACGATGAGCTTTTCGGAAAGAGCATTCACGACAGATAAGCCCACGCCGTGCAAACCACCGGAAACTTTATAAGCGCCGCCGCCAAACTTACCGCCGGAGTGAAGCATGGTCATAATCACTTCCAAAGCCGACATATTTGGATATTTCGGGTGTGGGTCAACCGGAATACCGCGTCCGTTATCGGTAATGGTGATGGAATAATCAGCATGCAACGAAACTTCAATTTTGTTAGCAAAACCGGCAACAGCCTCATCCATGGAGTTATCCAAGATTTCAGCTACGAGGTGGTGCAAGGCAGTTTCGTCAGTGCCGCCGATATACATACCGGGGCGGTGTCTGACCGGCTCCAAACCTTCCAAAACCTCAATGCTTTGGGCACTATATTCTTGCACAATATTGTTTACGGCATTACTATCAAATAAATCGCTCATCTTATCCTCTAAATTCAAAAACTAGAGGCAAGATAGCGCAAAGCCTTACGAAAATCAAGCCTTAAGCACAAAATACAAACAAAAATCAATGTTTATAAAAAAAGTGCCGCAAAAAGCAAAAAATGCTTGCATTTATAAACAGATAGTATAAAAAGAGTCTCGAAAAGGGTGCATGGTGCGTCCTTATAACTCACACGCAAGCTGCGGGGGCTGCTTTTTAAGCCTCACTCCGGTGTTGATTATCAACCAAAGAGCTTGCGGAGGTTTAACCGGAAAAAGGAAAATATAAATATGACACTTCCGACTTTTACAATGCGTCAGATGATTGAAGCTGGCGTACACTTCGGACACCACGCTCGTCGTTGGAACCCGAAAATGGCTCCGTTTATTTACGGCAAAAAAGATAACATTCATATCATTGACTTGCAAAAAACTTACCCGATGCTCTACACCGCATTGAACGCTGCTCGCGAAATTGCTGCCAACGGCGGTAAAGTATTGTTCGTCGGCACCAAAAGACAAGCTCAAGACATCATCAAAGAAAATGCTGAGCGCTGCGGTCAATATTATGTAAATCACCGCTGGTTGGGTGGTATGCTCACCAACTGGAAAACCGTTTACAAATCAATTTCTCGTTTGGCTAAGCTCAATGAAATGTCTGAAAAGAACGCTTATGAAGGCTACACCAAAAAAGAAATCTTGAACTTGAAAAAAGAACAAGAAAAATTGAATGCCGAATTGGGCGGTATCATGAACATGGGCGGACAACCGGACTTGTTGTTCGTTATCGATACTCCGAAAGAAAGCTTGGCTATTAAAGAAGCTAAAAAATTGGGCATTCCAGTAATCGGTATTTGCGATACCAACTCTGATCCTTATGCAGTTGACTATGCTGTTCCGGGTAACGATGATGCCATCCGCGCCATCCAATTCTACTCTGAACTCGTATCAAGCGCTGTTTTGGACGGTATGCAAGCCGAAATCGCTGCTCAAGGCGTTAAAGTAGACGAGATGGTTGAAGCTGCTCAAGAAAAAGCTCCGAAAAAAAGAGCTTCTAAAAAAGCTGCCAAAACCGAAGAATAATTTATAATATCTAAGAGTTATAAATTTTATCAAAACGCGGCGGTGTTTTAGAAATTGCTAAGATACCGCCGCACTCAAAAATATCTTAAGAGGATTTTATTCATGACAAATATTACAGCCGCTATGGTAAAAGAACTGCGCGAAAGCACAAGCGCAGGTATGTTGGACTGCAAAAAAGCCTTGACCGAATGCAATGGCGATATGGAAGCAGCTGTTGACTGGTTGCGTAAAAAAGGTTTGGCTTCTGCTGCTAAAAAAGCCAGCCGTATTGCTGCCGAAGGTTTGGTCGCTGTTGCTGTTGAAGGTAACAAAGGTGCCGTTGTTGAAGTTAACTCTGAAACAGACTTCGTTGCTAAAAACGAACTTTTCCAAGAATATGTTGCTGATGCCGCTAAAGTTGCTTTGATGAACAAAGGCGAAATCTGCGATATGAAAACTTTCCAATGCCCGAAAGTTAACAAATCTTTTGAAGAACGCTTGACAGACTTGATCGCCAAAATTGGTGAAAACATGAACTTGCGTCGTGCAGCTATGTTAGAAGTAAACAATGGTGTTGTTGCTTCTTACATTCACAATGCTGCTGGTCCGAACATTGGTAAAATTGGCGTTTTGGTTGCTTTGGAATCAAATGGCGATAAAGCAAAATTAGCTGAACTCGGCAAACACATCGCAATGCACATTGCTGCATCTGCTCCGTTGTTCCAAACCATTGCCGATGTTGATCCTGCTGCTGTTGAACACGAAAAATCAATCTTTTCAGAACAAGCTGCTGCTTCCGGCAAACCGGCTAACATCATTGAAAAAATGGTTGAAGGTCGCATTCGCAAATACTATGACGAAGTTGTTTTGGAAGAACAAGCTTACATTATGGATCCTGATAAGAAAGTTAAACAAGTTATCGCCGAAGCTGCTAAAGAACTCGGTACTGACATTGTTTTGAAGGGTTATGTATGCTTCCGTTTGGGCGAAGGCTTGCAAAAGAAAGAAGAAGACTTTGCAGCTGAAGTTGCCGCTCAATTGAGCAAATAAGTCTTTATAAAGATGTTTTTCAAAAAAAGCACCTCGTAAGGGGTGCTTTTTTTATTATCAAAATATTGACAAAATTTTTTGATAATAATAAGTTAACGGCATCAATTAACTATTTTGTTTTATAATTTTAATTTTAAGCTTATGGAAAAAGGTAATGAACTTGAAGTTTTTATCGGTTGGATTGGAGGACATTTTAGTGCCTCAATACAAAAATTTCACCGTTTTCAAATCAGTGATAATCACATTTTAAATTTGTTCAGCAATTTGCAAAATGCAATCCACGACCACATGATGTTTTGTCGCATCAGCAAATACGGTTATCCTGAAGTTTTGCACGGAGAATACGAAATCAAATATCGATATAGTATTTACGCAGCTCTTGCGCTAATGCCGGATTTGTTTTTGTTGGCCAAAGAAACCAAAATTTCTTATGCTCATTTGCGGGAATATGTGACTTATACTCGAAAACCAAGCGGTTTAACTTTCAAAAAAATTTTTGAGGGTATAAATCGCATAGGTGAAAAAATTTGCGCATTGGAAAAAATAGATTTTGCGCTTTGTTCCAATGAAGAACTGATAGCCGAATATAGTCATATTCCATTGTGCGATGTTCAAGCGTATAAAAGCGGAAAGGTAACCCCTAAAGCTGAAACACAAGAAAAGTTGTTAGCCGCCATGCATAAAATAGGAGAACTCTATCAAAGTATGGTTTGGAAGTAACACGAAAAAACAAAACGGACTTGTTTTAGAACAAGCCCGTTTTTTTGTTTTTTAGAATGCGTAGTTAAGTCCGGCATTAACCGCTGCGTTCGTATAGTCTGAGCCGAACGTATAAGCAGCGTTGGCATAGCCGCTCCATTGTTCATCAAAGCTCATACTTCCACCAACCTCGATACGTCCAAGTGTTGAGTTCTCTAAGCCATCAACCTTACGTAATGAGGTAACTTGAACATCACCGCTACCAATATTTTGAATAATGCTCGGTTTAACATAAAGTTTTGCATAGCCGTTCTTGCGGAGATATGTTTTCTCAACCTTAACACCGGCTTCAACTTCAATGTTACGAACATCACCGTATTTTGCGGTTTTACCGTAATTATCAGTAGCATCATCATAGTTGATTTGCGTGTATGCCAAGCGGATAATCGGCTCAATCGTCAAGTTTGTCATCGGGTTGAAGATTAAACCTCCTTCAACAGCAGCTCCAAACTCAATACCGTCAGTTGAAGATGATACACCATCATCAGATGACATCGATACATCTTGGTAGCCTAAGAAGATTTGCCCCATGGTCCAGAGTTTGCCCTCATCATAACGGTGGTACAAACCTAAGATATAGCTATCAATATCCATATCTGCACCGGTCTTAGAGTAGTAGTCATCACCGTCACCATCAAAGTCATAACTACCTTGACGATATGATGCAAAGACACCTAAGCGGTTGTAAACATCGGATTGAATATCAAATCCACCTTCAAAGCCCGAAATCTCGGCTTCATAGCTATAGGGAGCTTTCACATCACTATAACTATAAACCGGAGCTGCCCAAGCGTTACGCAAAGCTTTGCCGTCATATTCGCAGTCATAGAAACCATGACATTGTTGGCTGTAAACTTTGGTTGAAGCAACTTTGTTGGTGATATTTCGGGTCATATCACGAGTTTGTTCAATACCGGCTGAGGGCAAGCCCATATAGGCAATCGCTTCACCGACAACACTCGGACCTTTGCCGCTATCCCCACCACTGCTCGGTGTATCAGGGAAGTTCGGCGGTAAAACAGCATCATCTTCCAAGTTTTCATCATCTTCGATATTACCTTTATCGCCGTCACCATAACCACTTTCGTTATCGCCAGAAATAAGGTCTTCCGTTCCTGTATACCAACCATTATCTTGATAAATACTTTTCCAGACAAAAGCACTGTTATTAACACGGAATATGTTGAAGTATGCACCAGTATCAAGGTTATCATTTGCGGCTTCAACAAATTTGATAAGCTCAGTCGGACGAATATCAGCACCAACAATATTTAAAACCACATTGGTTGTTCCGGCAACGTCACCATCAACGCGCAATAAGTCAGATGTGTTATTCGTCGGGTTAACATCAACCGTCATCTGCGCATTGTTATATGCCGTGTAGTTACCGTAAATTGTGGTAATATCATCAGCATCATCGCCGGCATGAGTAAAGGTCATCGAGCCATCATTGCTGACCGAGCCGGTAATGGTATAGTTAGAAGGTGAGTTACCAGCCAAGTTTAATTCCGAACCGTTTTCGATAATGAGTTTTTTGTTTGGACCGGTGAGGGTAATATCACCTTCAAGTTTAACATTAGCATTATCTTTGAAAGTTAACATATCCCAACCTTCAACCGCTTGCGCCCCGTCACCGATGGCATAATCACCGGCGGTTAAGTGCAAACGTTTGCCATCTGTGGTATTGATAAGTGAGCTTTCTGTCATCGCACCGTTCAAACCACCGACAAGGGTTAAAGAGCCGTCTTCGGTTACTTCATCTTTGAAGATTTGGCTATAATCATAGCTACCGCCCATTTCGGCATCGGCATGGATGATAATGTTACCGGTTAAAACAGCGCCGCTATCAATATCCAAAATCGCGCCACCGTTAGCGAGCATATTGTTCAAACGTGCTTCAGTTTCAGCCGAAAGTTTACCGCCGGAATTAACGGTGGTATCTTGCGCAAAACCACCGGAAGCCACATTCAAAACACCACCATCGTTAACTTCAGTACGGTTAATCTCGGCTTTATCAGCAACATTCAATATACCTTTATCGTTAATGATACTATCTTCCGCTTTTGCACCGGTATTGATATTCAACACACCGCCGTCATGGGTAACAGTGCGATAAATCGTTCCAGCCCCTTCATTCACATCAACATTCGTACCGGAAATATCAATCTTTGCCACTTTTTCAATCGCATTATTGAAAACAATGCGGCTTGAACTATCACCGGTAATCACCATAGTTGAACCATAAGCCGAGGCATCAATCAAATCAGATTCCGTCCAGCTTGTGGTTACAATTACGGCATAGCTTCCATCACTTTGTTTGATGTATTGCGTAACAATCTTTTTGCCATTTTTTTCTTGTGTTAATGTATAATTATCCCCATCTTGCACAATATCAGTATTTTGCTTTTTCATTTGTTCGATTTGAGCTTGAACTTCTTCTGCTGAAAGTCCGGTTTGTTCTTTATTTTCAATAGCAAAACCATCTTCTTTTTTAACAACATGAACTGACTCTCCGGCAATATTGATAATATAACCGCCTTTTCCATCTTCAGAAACCTCAGCCCCTTCGCTTTCTACTTGTTGAAGCACCTCGTCAATCATATCTGAGGAAAAAATTTGATTCATGGTGATGGTGTAGTTTCCATCGGCTTGTTTGGTTATTTCATATGCCATACCTTGTTGTTTAAAAAACACCAAATAGTCATCACCGTTTTGTTGAACTTCACCACCTTGTTGTTCAAGTTGCTCAAGTCCTTGTAATACCTCATCTTGACTTACGCCGGTTTGGGATTCTCCTGCAGGCATTAAATATCCATTTTCGGTATAACGCAGATGATATTCTTCTCCAGCCTCTTGCAAAATATAGCCACCATTACCATCATCAGATACGCTACCGCCGTTAGCTTCATATTCCTGCTTCATTTCATCAATTTGTTCTTGCTGGTAAAAATCGCTAGTTATGATATTATAGCTTCCATCCTCTTGCTTAACCATTTCCATAAGGATAGGAGAGATTCCACCTTTATATTTAATAATATAATCCTCTTCATCTTGCTTAATATCATAATTCTTGTCTTTAATTTGCTGAATTTCTTGTTGGACCTCTTCCTCTGAAGCGGTTGATTCATTTTTCTCTACTTTATCTTCAGAATATAAAAATCCATCATCTGTCTTTTTATAATGTTTGGTTACTCCATTTTGCTCAATAAAATATCCACCTTCGTCGTCTTCAGTCACTGTTGCTCCGTCAGATATTTTTTTATCTAAAACATCATCAATTTCGGCTCTGGAGATAATTTTATCATCAAACTGAATCAAACCATTATTCCGACTATCTAAGGTAAGTGTTAATGTATCTTTTGCCATATAAATACCGGAAGACTCTTCTCCATTTGCCCATTTGACCTTGTTACCACGGAAAATAGATTCTCCATCATCAGCTTTAATTGTTAAATCTTTAGTCGAATAAATAGCTCCGCCTTGCGTCTTTCTTCCATTAAGACTACCTTTTTCTGCATTAGTTTGCACATAGTTATCAATAAAACTACTGTTGGTGAGGGTCATTGTACCATTATTATAAATCGCCCCGCCTTGGGCATAACTAGTATCAGATTTTGCATAGTTTTGAGAAAATGTACCGATAATATTACCAATAGAAGCAGAAGTATTACGATTATAAATCGCGCCGCCTTGAGCATAATCAGAATTAGCTTCAGCATAGTTACCAGTAAAATCGCCAATAATGCTATCAATACTTTCCCATATATTTGTAATCGCCCCGCCAGAGGCAGAAGAAGAATTAGATTTTGCATAGTTACCGGAAAAATCCCCTGCAATATCGCCGATGATATGAAAATTATAAATCGCCCCGCCATCGGCAGAATCTGCATCAGATTTTGCATAGTTACCAGAGAAATTGCCACTGATATTGTTTATGGTACCATCGTTTCCATAATTACTAATTGCGCCTCCTTCGGCTCTATAAGAACTTTGAGCATGGTTACCGGTAAAATTACCGGTAACCATGCTGATGGTACCATCATTATAAATAGCCCCGCCTAAGGCAGAATCATAGCGAGCAGTTGATAGAACATAGTTGTTAGAAAAATCAGCCGTAATATCGCCGATAGTACCACTATTATAAATCGCCCAGCCATTGGCAGAATAACCAGATTTTGCGTAGTTGCTGGAAAAATCACCGGTAATATCGCCGATGGCACCAGAATAATTATGAATCGCACCACGATGGGCAGAAGTACCAAACCCTTCAATCTTAACATTTTGGATAATCAAATCGGTTTTGTCAGAAGAATCAAAATTAATAAACTGTCCGTTAGAAGAACCTTCTTGACCGGTGATGGTGAAGCCGCCGCCATCGATGATGATGCCGGAGCCGGCAATGGTATCAATAGGATTATCTGCGTCTGCTTGAATATCTCCGGTAAGCACAATAACTTTACCTGCATTTTGGGAATCTTCAACCGCTGCCTTGAGCTCACCCCAAGACCCGACTTCAACTTTTTGCATTTGTGAAATATCAACATCAGCCCATGCCGGAGCGGAGCCCAGCATCAAGCCAAACATAAAAGAACAAAGACCAAATTTAAATTTCATCATCGCGCGTGCTCCTTTTTCTAAGGAAACAACATATAATAGAGTATATCACTTTTTATCACCTTAAACAAGTTTATATCGCATTTGCCTTAACAAAAAGTGAATCGATTCAGAATCTTAGCTGATTTTTATTATGCTTTAACAATCAAACAAGCTCCGTTTGCGCGGTCCGCAAGACACGGAGAAAAAACTTTTGCGGTCAAGCTGGCTGCAGCTTGTCAAACGCGCTGCGTTTGTTAGAGGAGTTTGCGGGAGTTGAGAGCGAGCTGAATCGTGCCTTCATCCATATAGTCAAGTTCGGCCCCCATCGGGATTCCTTGCGCTAAGGTAGTTATTTTGACATTGGAGTCCTTAAGGCGTGAAACCAGATAGTGAGAAGTGATTTGACCGTCAACCGTTGCCGGCAAGGCTAAAATGACTTCCGTAATGCCCTCAGAACGAATTCTTTCAATCAATGGCTCAATATTCAGATCTTCCGGCGCAACACCATCAAGAGCCGATAAGACACCGCCCAAAACATGATACTTGCCTTTGAAGAAGGAAACACGTTCCATCGCCCAAAGGTCTGCCACATCTTGCACCACGCAAAGAAGGTGAGGTTCCCGCAGAGCCGAAGAGCAAATCGAGCAAGGAGATGTGGTGTCATAGTTGCCGCATATTTCGCAGGTCTTAATATTGTCTGCCACTTGTGTCATCGCCTCAATCAAAGGCAAAAGCAAAGATTCGCGCTTTTTTATGAGTTGCAAAACAATGCGACGCGCCGAACGAGTACCTAAAGACGGAAGTTTAGACACCAATTTTATGAGTTTTTCAATATCTTGACCTGCCATGATGTTGCCTTAGAATGGGAGTTTCAAACCCGGAATATTCAATCCACCGGTAACAGAAGAAATGGTTTTGTTCAAGTTTTCATCAACTTTGTTTTTGGCGTCATTGTAAGCAGCCATAATCAAGTCTTCCAAAATATCAACTTCATCGGCATTAATGAGAGATTTATCAAGAGAGATTTTTTTCATTTCAAATTTACCGTTAAGCGTAACATTAACCATGCCGCCGCCACTGGTGCCGTTAACTTCTTCTTGAGCAGCTTTTTCTTGAGCTTCTTCCATTTTCTTTTGCATCATTTGTGCTTGTTTCATAATGCCTTGAATATTCATCATTGTTAGAGTTCCTCATCAAAATAAGTTTCTGGTTCATCAGAAAGTTGAGCACCTTCTTCTTCATCCAGTTGTTTAATACGCGTTAATAAATCAATTTTCGAGCCTTTAAATTCAGCTAAAATAGCTTTAACTAAAGGATATTCGGAAACGCTTTTTTTGTTTGCTTCTTCGGCGGCATGCTCTTTTGCTGCCATGGTTTGCCCCATTTGTCCGCGCAGAGTTTCAATTTTCCATGCTTTACCGGTAGCGTTTTCCAATTCTTTATGCAGATTTAAGATAAAATCATTGGAGATTTTTTCTGAAAGAGTCATTTTGATAAAGCCATCGGCAAATTCTTGAATGGCAATATCATTTTTTATGGCATAGGTGAGCAAAATCTTTTTATGTTGCTCAAAATAAGCAGCCATTTCTTCGGGAGATTTGAATGAAACTTTCGCTTCTGCACCAGCCGCTGCATTTTCACTTTCTGCCAAGGCGGCAGCGTGTGAAGCAAACAGCACCGAGGGAGCGGATTCAGTTTTTTTTTCAGCCGAGAAGCTTAAGCTAGAGTTTTTTTTTACGTCGTTTAAAATCTCAAAAGGCGTCGGCAGAGATGCGGAATATGCCACACGAATGAGTATCATTTCCAGAGCATCAATTTGTACCGGAGCAATAGCCAACTCGGAAATACCTTTGAGCAACATTTGCCAAATTTTAGAAAGAATAGCAATCGAGATTGAGCCGGAAAGCTTGCGGCAAAGTTCTTTCTCCGATTCAGCCAAATTATCATCATCGATGGAAGAAGGAACAATTTTTGCTTTGGCAACCATGTGTGTGATATTAACCAAATCTTGCAACAAGGTGGTGGGGTTAGCCCCGTTTTTATATTGTTCTTTAAGGTTTTTCAAAACCTCATCGACTTTTCCTGCAACCAGAGATTCAAAAAGTTCAAAAGTTTGGTTGCGGTCAGCCAAACCAATCATATTTTTAACCGTTTCGGTTTTAATCATGCCCGAGCTCAAAGAAATAGCTTGGTCGAGCAAAGACAAACCATCGCGGCAAGAACCGTCAGCTGCCTTGGCAATAATCTGCAAAGCCTCATCTTCGGCTTGCAAGCCTTCTTTGCCGATAATGTTTTTGAAATGGTTAAAAAGTGTATCTACGGTCAAGCGTTGCAAATCAAAGCGCTGGCAACGAGAAAGCACGGTAACCGGAACTTTTCTGATTTCTGTCGTAGCAAAAATAAATTTCACATGAGAAGGCGGCTCTTCCAAAGTTTTGAGCAAAGCATTGAAAGCACTTTTGGAGAGCATGTGCACTTCATCGATGATATAAACTTTATAACGCGCATTGGTTGGCTTGTAGCGCACACCATCCAAAATTTCGCGAATATCATCCACACCGGTACGAGAAGCCGCATCGAGCTCTAAAACATCAATATGTCTGCCTTCGGCAATAGCTTTACAATTTTCGCAAACACCGCATGGATGAACGGTTGGACCGTCATGAGCATCAGGACCGATACAGTTGAGAGCTTTAGCGATAATACGTGCTGTTGTGGTCTTGCCCACGCCGCGGATTCCGGTGAGAATATATGCATGATGAAGACGATTGTTTTTAATGGCGTTGGTTAGTGTTTGCACCAAAGCATCTTGCCCGAGCAAATCTTCAAAAGTTTGCGGGCGATATTTTCTGGCAAGCACCACATATTGATTATCAGAATTTTCTTCAGCCATGTTTTACTATCGTTTCATTCAAAAAAAGCGGTGGAGGACATTTAGCCTTGATTAAAATCGTTACGGCTGCTTCCTTCCGGACCTGACCGGGTTGGCGACAAATCAACCCAACGTCCTCCTTTGGTAATATTGCCGAAAACAAGAGAGATTTCAAGCAATATTTAACTTTTCAGACAAGAATTTTTTAATTGCCGATCATAATATTCATTTTTCGCAAACTGCGGCGAATACTATCACGTTCTTCAGCTTCATATAAATCTTCTTGGTTAGCCAAATTGAGCTTGTGTCCATAGATGAGGGATTCTGCCAAAGTTTTGTCTTTGCCGAAAATGAGCGGCGCACGATATGTTTCGGAAATATCAACCTCTTCGGTGAAAACAGAAACATCTGCGGCATCAAAGCGAGATGGAGCTTGGTCTATAACCACATCACCGGTCTTTTTAACTTCAACAATATCCATGCTGTGTTGGTTGCGTCCGTTTTCAAACAAGCGGAACATACCGTTGATGCCGACATAACCGTCTGGGTTGGTAATAACCGTGGTTGGGTTATTTCCGCCTTGTCTGGCAATGGCATTGGCAAGTGCAACGGCATCATAGCCCAAGGCATAGAGAGCCTGCGGACGTTCTCCGAAAACATAGGAATATTTATTTACAAAATAGTTGCTGTGACTACGGGAAATTGCCGGATACCAACTGCCGACAATGGTTGATTCGTTGTTGAGTTTGGAGTTTTCCCAAAGAGAAGTTCCCAAAAACTTAACATCGGGTGCAAAAACATCATAGTAGCCAAACATGGCAACGGCAGATTTTAATTGAGCACCTTTTTCGGGAATAAGAACCATATCAAAGTCAATTTCACCTAAGGTGTCGTGCGTAGAAACGCGGCGCAAAGCTTTGGCAGATTCGGCATCACCGGCATCAGCTTTAGCTTTGAGAGAAGCCTTGAGCTTTTCCATACGAGCATGACGAGTGTTATAGTCGGTCATTTCGCTCAAGATGTTAGAAAAATCGGAAGTATTTGGCGGATAAAAGGCAATACGAGTAACCACAATGCTGTTTTTCTTTGCGGCTTTAACGGCTGCTTTGGCAACGGCAATACCTGTGGCATTATCCGGAACCAACAAAGCCAAACGAGAGCGACCTTGTTTAACCGCATAAGAGATAATGCGATTAACTTGCTCATCTACGAGCAAACCCAAGGTATAAACGCTGGGTTGCAACACATCTTCGGTGGTGGAAAAAGCAATTACGGGAATGTTTTTGCGTGTTGTTTCATCGGAAATGGCGCGTACCGAAGAACTTTTCAAAGGACCGATAATCATTTGCACATTTTGGTTAAGAG
Organism: uncultured Alphaproteobacteria bacterium; assembly: GCA_944393225.1. Lineage (GTDB taxonomy): Bacteria > Pseudomonadota > Alphaproteobacteria > RF32 > CAG-239 > CAJLXD01. The sequence continues at coordinate 27,449 of CALXZK010000012.1, read as the reverse complement.
CATTTTGTACGGCGGTACGAGCTCCTTCGGTAGAGCTTTTGGTATCATAATATTGCAAAATGAGGTTAGGATTCTTCACATCCTCAAGAGCGAGCATGGTAGCATTTTTCAAACCGTTTCCGTAACGTGCGGCATCACCTGTGAGCGGAAGCAAAACACCAACTCTGAAATTAGACTTTTCAGAAAGAGTAATTTCAGAAAAATCGGTAGAAGAAGCATCTGCTCCTCCCAAATGATTAACATTTGAAGAGGTTGAGCATCCGACGAGAGCCAAACCGAGAAATAACGCAGAAAATTTTTTTAACACTTGCTTTTTATCCTAAAATATATTGTTCTGTTATATAACGATAATATACTATAAGAATTAGTTTAAAAAAAAACTAATGTAAAGAGAAGAGATATGAAAAACGGTTTATACATTGTTGCCACACCGATAGGAAATTTGGGAGATATGTCACCAAGGGCCATAGAAGTCTTGAAAGAGGCGGATGTAGTTGCTTGTGAAGATACCAGAGTGACAAAAAAACTTTTTTCTTTGTTGGGCATAAGTTTGCACAAAACCTTCATAACCCTGCATGATCATAATGAAGACGAGCAAGCCCAAAAGATTATAGATTGCGTTTTGGCGGGGCAAAGCGTGGCACAAGTCAGCGACGCCGGTTCTCCGCTCATTTCCGACCCCGGATATAAGCTGATAAAAAAATGTAAAGAAGCCGGAATTTATATCACCACTCTGCCGGGGTGTTGCGCCCTGATTTCAGCATTGCAGCTTTCGGGTCTGCCGACCAATCGTTTTATGTTTGTCGGTTTTATACCCAATAAAGACAAAGCCAGAACGGATTTATTTGCCAAATATAAAAATTTGGATGCCACCTTGATTTTTTATGAAACGGCACCAAGATTACTCAAAACCTTAACTGTGGCAAAAGATGTTTTTGGCAACCGAGAAATGTCGGTTGCACGCGAAATCAGTAAGGTTTATGAAGAGTGTCAAACCGCTTCTGCGGAAGATTTGATAGAGTTTTATACGCAAAACCCACCCAAAGGGGAAATGGTTTTTATGGTTGCCCCTGCGGCTGAAGAAGAAATTCGGCAAGAAATAGATTTAGATGCCGTATTAAAAGACAAACTCGCAAAAGTCAGCTTAAAAACAGCCGTCAAAGAAATTGTCGAAACCTATGGATTAAATAAAAACGAAGTTTATGAACAAGCCTTGAGGATAAAAAATGCAAACTAACTATCATAATGGCAAATTAGCCGAATATATTGCTCTTTTTTATTTGTTGTTTCATGGTTACTTTCCGGTTGCCAAAAACTTTATCACCGGCAAAGGCACACACGCCGGCGAAGTCGATTTAATCGTGCGTAAAGGCAAAACCCTTGTTTTTGTCGAGGTAAAAGAGCGTCGTAGCTTTGAAAAAGCTGCCTATGCCATTTCTGAGAAACAAAAACAACGTATCGTCAGAGGGGCCGAGGTCTTTTTAGCCAAACATAAGCGTTATGATGCGTTTGATATCCGCTTTGACGCCATATTGGTAGAATATCCGTTCAAAGTCAGACATTTGCGCAATGCGTGGGTTGCAACTAAGCTATTTTAAGCCCTTGCAAACGCTCTAACAATTCTTGCTTAGAAAGGCTAAACCCGCTTTCAATCCACATATCTTCCAAGTTACTTAAAACTTGACCAATATGCGGGCTGCCTTGAATGCCGGCATTGATAATATCTTGTCCGCGCAGAGGAAAAGTTGGTTTTTCAAAGGCTAAAATAAAGTTCAAAATTTCTTTGAAGTCAGGCAAAATTTGTTTTTGCAGAGCTTGGGTAATCATTAATTTGTCGCGAGCAAAATCTTTACCGTAGGTGTAAATAATGCGTTTAAGGCAGCGTTCATCTTCAAAATCTCTGAGAGGAACGACAACGCGAGCCAAATCTACAAAGTCTTGCTTTTGTTTTTTACTGAATTTCATACGTACGGCAATATTGTTGGCAAAAGCTTCATCAGGGTTAAATAAAATAAACAAGCGCGCAATGGCATTTTTTGGTAAGTTTCCTTGATTAAGCTGCTTATCCAAAAATTCCAAACATTCAATATTTTCATCTTTTGGCACCGGCAAAATATAGCTCAAAATTTCATTATCTGCCATGATTTTGATGGTTTCGGCGGCTTTGGGTGTAACCAAAATTTTGCACAATTCATCACGGATTCTTTCCATGGAAAGCTCTTGCAAACCTTCCGAATTTTCTTTGCAAGCTTCGAGCGCTTTTTTATCAATCGGGGTTTTGGCAAAAATAGAATAAAAACGGAAAAAACGCAAAATTCTGAGATAATCTTCTTTAATGCGCTGGGATGGATTACCGATAAAACGAACAATACCTTTTTCCAAATCGTCAATACCGTTATAATAATCAAACACGTTTCCACGCTCATCTGCATAAACGGCATTAATCGTCAAGTCGCGGCGACCGGCATCGGTTTCCCAATCGGTGGTAAACTCTACTTCGGCATGACGTCCATCGGTTTTAATATCTTTGCGCAAAGAAGTTACTTCCAAGACTTTGTCATCAATCATCACGCCGACCGTACCGTATTTAATACCCAGAGGAATGGTTTTGAGGCCATTGTCTTCGCAAGCTTCCACCAGCTCATCGGGGCTCAAATCGGTAGCCAAGTCCAAATCAAACCCTTCCAAGCCGGCGAGCGTATCACGTACGGCACCACCGACAAAGCGCAAAGCACCGCCATGCTCATCAACAATATTAAAGAGTTTGAGAACGTTTTTACTTTTAATAAGTTTATTTATATCTATGTAATTATCGCGCATCATGATTGTTAATCCGTAAAATTTTTCTAGAAATTAACAGTTTTTAGATATATTTCAAATATTATTATCAAATAATGAAATAAATTTTAATAACAGAGAGAATGTAAATATGAAAAAAGGACTATCTTTTCTTGTTTTGAGTGCTTTTTTAGCCACCAGCGCCCAAGCCGCTCAAACCATAAAACCGCAGCAAATCGGCGAATATGATGATTGGGTTGCCTACTATTATCAAGATGCTTCGGGCTTAACTTGCTATATGGCTTCCACGCCCAAAAGAGATGAAGGAAAATATACCAAACGTGGCAATATTTACACTGTTATCACCCATCGTCCGGCAGACAAAAGCTACGATGTTGTAAATATCACGGCCGGATATACCTATAAACCGGAATCAAAAGTAGAGATAAAAATCGGTAATAAGACATTTGATAAAATGTTTGTTAACGGAGATAAAGCTTGGGCAACAAGTGAGAAAACCGATAAAGAAATTGTTGAAGCCATGAAAAGAGGCTCAAGAATGATTGTTCATGGTGTATCAAGCAAAGGTACTGCCACCAAAGATACCTATTCTTTGGCAGGTTTTTCTCAAGCTTATAAAGCCATCAGCGCTAAATGCAAAAAGAGATAATCATGACAGATAAAATTGAGTTAATCGGCTTAAGCAAAGAAGAGTTGGCAGAGGCTATTGCCGAGATTGGAGAAAAACCTTTTCGAGCCAAACAGGTTTGGCAATGGTTGTATCACCATGGCGTAACCGATTTTGAAAAAATGAGCAACTTGAGCAAAGATTTGCGCGCAAAGTTAGCTGAGAAATTTACCATCACGCGTCCAAAAATCGTCGCCGAGCAAATTTCTTCCGACAAAACGCATAAATGGTTGCTGGAATTTGCCGATGGTCAAAGAATTGAAACTGTTTACATTCCGGAAGAGGATAGGGGAACGGTTTGCATTTCTACCCAAGTCGGCTGTGCCGTAGGTTGCACTTTTTGCCATACCGGCTCACAAAAAATCACTCGTAATCTGACGGCAGGTGAGATTGTTTCCCAGTTTTTGGTTGCCAGAGATGCTTATAATGAATGGCCAACCCCGACTGATGAAGTGAGATACTTATCCAATATTGTGGTTATGGGCATGGGCGAGCCGCTGCATAATAAAGAAAATACCTTTAAAGCGCTGAAAATATTATCAGATGGCGATGGCGTAGCCATTTCACGCCGCAAAATCACCTTGTCAACTTCCGGTATTGTTCCGCATATTGCCGAGGTTGCAAGTGAACTCGGGTGTCGTTTGGCAATCAGTCTGCACGCATCAAATAATGAGCTTCGCACCCGTATCATGCCGATTAATAAGCGTTATCCGATAGAAGATGTTTTAACCGCTTGCCAAGAGTTTCAAAAAAGAGCCGGCAGTTGCAAATACATCACTTTTGAATATTTGCTTTTGAATGGTTTGAATGATTCGTTAGAAAACGCACATGAATTGGTCGATTTAATGAAAAAATATAAGATTGATGCCAAGTTTAACTTGATTCCGTTCAATCCGTGGCCGGGGTGCGATTATCAGCCTTCTTCCAAAAATCGAGCCATGGCTTTTTCTAAAGAGCTGGGCAAGTTTGGCTATGCTGCACCGATTCGCGTGGCGCGAGGACAAGATATCTTAGCCGCCTGCGGACAGCTAAAATCTAAAAAAGAACAACAAAAGTAAAATAAAAAATCCCTTTGCTGAGAAAAGGGATTTTTTTTAATGTCTTTCTCTACTTCCGCGCTCTAACTCCAGAAAACGCATATTCTGCATTTGTCTTTGGCGTTCATAATCGCGGGTACGTTGCTGCCGTTTGCGCTCTTCATCAGGTGTTTCGCGGTGATTAGAGTTAATTTCGCGTAGAGCGGTAATGCGCTTGATAACCTCTTGCGCACTCAAGCCATCTGCCAAGGTACGGATTTGCCCGATAATATTTTTTGGTGTCAGGCTCTGTTGAATAAGGCTCATATTCAAAAATTGTTCGTTAGCAATAACGCGGTTAATTTCTACATCCAAATTTTCGTCATAAAAATCCTCATCTTCATAAGGATTATGGTTAGGCATATTTTTGACCGAGCCATGAATGATTTTGACAATATACTTTTTGAACTGCTTTGCTACCAGTTTCATAAAGTTTGGTTTAGTCACGGTTGGGTTTTTTGAGGCACGCATAAGCGAAAACAGCAAAAGATTTTTCAAATATCTCTTTTGCGTTTTTTTCATTGGAATATTTGTCTGAATGCCGTTTCTGACCATAGCCAGAATCTCTTGGCGTTCTTCTTCAAATTTGTTAACTTCGTCCATGCTTTTTCCTCAAAATGCAAGCTAATATAGCACAAAAAGTGGGTCCCTTCAATCTACTTTTAAAAAAAACTTGCAAAATGTACGAAAAGGAATAAAATCGCTCCCAGTTTTTTTATTATTAACCCTATTACTAATTTAAAAAAATTTTTTAAGTATGGAAAAGATTCTATCTAAAGAATTGTTGTTGCAAAATTTAAACAGCACAAACATGTTTTTGGTAAAGAACAGCATGTTGCGTATTTTTGAAGAGCTTTTGAAAGGAAGACAAGGTTTGTTGTCAATAAAAGACATTGTTTTCTCAAACAAAAGTGAAATTCAAGCCGGTGAGTTTTTTAAGAATTTCGGAATATATTTCATAGAAATTCCCCAACGCAATTTGGATGCTTTTTTCAATGTATTGGAACAGTGCCGTAGTTACATGCCAATCTGCCGTAAGGTCGTGTTGAACATGTACTTTAGCGATAAGCTTTCCAAAAAGGAAAAACACAAATGTTGTGTTTGGCTAAACAATCATTGTCAGTTGGGCAACCATCATGACCTCATCTTGAAGATGTTGTCCTATCCGGAAGATGGCAAATTGTTGCTTTTGGCAAAAAGATATTGCCGTCAAGAAATGGAACTTACTCAAGAAGAGTTGGAAGCAATATGCGCACTGCCGATAAGAACATCTCGCAAATTGGAAGTTTTCTCTTTGTTTATTCGTCAGAACAAACAAGATTTCACATACAGTATCATCACCACTCTGTTGAACGATTTGAAAGATCCGTCCATCAGGGCAACGCAAGATGAAAAAAACAAAATGTGGAATATGTTGTTGGACTTGTTGGAGAAAAATCCTATTGTCACAGATGTCAAAACATTCTGCGAGATGTACGAAAAAGGTCTGGTTTCTTCAGATATTTATCTGAAGCTCTTGGCTGTTTATACGCACAAGATCAATATTTATCCGTTCTTGCTTGACACGCTGATTGAATATTATTCAAAAGTTGTGGTAAATGAGCAAAAGAGAAATTGCTTGGCTAGTATCACAAACGCAATGTTCTTCTTGTTGGGACAAAAGAAAGCACCAATTACCGAAAAAGTAATGGGCTTGTTGCTTAAAATTGTTTCAATTTGGCAAAAAGAAATGTGGTTTAAGATTGATTTTCTGCCAAACTACAGAGCCCAAATGTATCAAGGCGCATTGTTGGTAGAAAAGGTTGATGTCACAATGCTTAAACAAAGCCTGAAAATGGATGAACAGCTGTTTTTGATGTTGGTTTCTTATATCCGAGAAGCAGATGTAAAAGAGGTGCTTGAAGAAGTGGCTTACAGATATTCTCATCTTTGGCAAGAAACCTTGGAAGACATTCTCTTTAAGCAGGCAATCGACATCTTATCTGTGATGAAGATTATTGCTGAGCTTTACAAGAAAGAAAGCAAAGATAGCTACAAACAGCTCTTTAGTGCAAGTTTAGTCATGTTGTTAAACAACTTGCCGGAGAAAGAAAATGTTTCTGCAAAAGCAGCCGAAATTCTTCCTTTTATGATGGATAATACTGATTTACAAAAACTGGTAGAAAACTATCAGAAAAGTGCAAATATTGCCATGGCTAACTATTTGATAGGATAGTCCTTTTACAAAAAAAGCAAAGTTCGGTTAAGAGCTTTGCTTTTTTTGTTGTTCAACAAAAGGCTTAAAATAAGCACACACTTTTTGATAAACCTCGCGTTTGAAATCAACCACGCGAGCGGTTGCTTCAGTAATATCTATCCAGTCAAAAGCCTTAAATTCAATTTCTTCCGGATTAGTTTTAAAATCTATCTCGTTATCATTTCCGGAAAACAAAAATAAAAACCAATATTGTTCTTGCCCAATGTTTTTGCGTCCGAGTTTCTTAAATTTTTCAATAACCTCATCAGAAAATTTGTATCGAAGCGGTTGCGGATATTCGGCAATCAATTTAACCTGAGTTAAGCCGGTTTCTTCTCTTAGCTCTCGTAAAGCTGCTTGAAGAGGTTCCTCATTAGGTTCTATTCCACCTTGCGGAAACTGCCAATTAAAATCACTGTTTTCCACGCGTTGACAAGAAAGCACTTTCCCTTGGGTGTTGCAGACAATAATTGCTGCATTCTTTCGATATAATTCAGTCATTATTCCACCACCAGATTAGAAACCGGAACCAACGCAAACGGCCGTTCAATTGATGTAATATTTTGTTCTTTCATTTCCTCATAGGACAATTGCGGAGAAAAAGATTCAGCCCAATTTTTAATTGCCGTAATGACAATCGGTTTAGGTGTTGCCACAATCAAAACCTGTCCTTTATCGCGTGCAATTTGCTCAGCTTTTCTCAAAAGATATTGCATATTTTCATTGGTAAAGTTGTCGCTGATGACAATGTCTGCTTTTTTTCTAGGAAGCTTTTGCAATTGAATTTCTTCCACTTCGTTGCCGTTGGTCGCATCAACAACCAACAAACCTCTTTCCTTAAGCTCTTGTAAGGCTGAATATAGTAAAGATTTTGTCGTATCATCAACCATACCGTCAACAATAGTCATGCCCCCGATTGGTGCTTCAGAAGATAAGGCTGTATAAAATCGACGCATGTTTTCTTCTTCACCGACGGTTAAACCCATGGCTAAAGGTCCGTTATCTGCTTTTAAAACATCACGGGAAGCCAGGAGCAAGTCCATATAGGTTTCATGCCCGAGTTTTCTTGCTTCGGTAATCAATTCCTTACGTTTGATTGTGTACGGAGAGAAAGAAAAAGAAACTTCGGAAGGCAAAACCTTGTTCATAGATTCAAATGTTCTGATATCTATCCCCGTATTTTTGAAAACCACGGCAACTTTATAAAAATTTGGGCTCACAAAAACTTGATGCCCATATTCCATCCATGGTTTTTTGCCTTGATTGGAAATTTTAGGCAAAACAAAACCATCTTTTTGTTCGCTTAAAGAATCTTGATTCTCAACATAACGAAGATTATAGCGGTCTTTATGTTCTTTGAGTTTTGCAACCAGAGGAGCAGCATTAACAAAGTCTTCCAATGTTTCCAATTTAGAAGGTTGCGCTACAATATTTGGAGTACTATCGGATGATGGACGTGCTTTTTTCGTTTTTTCAGGTAGTATTAAAATATATTTTGGGGATTTGTTTTTCTTTTCAAACATAATCCTTTCAATTTTGGTTCTAAACTCGGGCTTGCTTTTTTGCTTAGCAAAGAAATAACCGGACATTGTCACAGCCACAACAGCCAGAAAAACGGCAACGGTAAGTTTTGACTTTTGACTATGTCCGCTCATCTTTTCCTCCGTTTATTTTTGAGTTTCAACACCTGATTTGTAAATGTTCAAAGCTTTAACCAAATCAACAGCACGAGAAAGTTGATAATCTTTTTTCAAAGAATCATCTTTTTTAGACGTTTTGTTTTTGGTAACGGCTTGTGCATCATTTTTCAAAGCATTACCGAATTCAGCTTCACTAAAATTCATACCCTTGTCAATCTCTTCAACTTTAGCCGGTTTAACTTCCACATCGGGAACAATACCTGTTGCTTGAATAGAGCGACCGGAAGGTGTATAGTAGCGAGCAGTTGTTAAACGCATAGCGCCATAGTTTCCGAGAGGAATAACGGTTTGTACCGAACCTTTACCAAAGGTTTTTTCACCCAAGATAATGGCGCGTTTGTGGTCTTGCAACGCACCGGCCACAATTTCGGAAGCAGAAGCAGAACCATCGTTAACCAAAACAACAATCGGCAAGTTTTTGGCAATATCACCTTCGGTTGCCGTATATTTAACCGTATCTTCCGGATTTTTAGAGCGGGTAGAAACAATTTCACCTTGGTCTAAGAAAAGGTCAGAAACATTAACGGCTTGGTCAAGCAAACCACCGGGGTTGTTGCGTACGTCTAAAACAATACCGGCAGGCTCACCTTTGAGCTGTTTTTTAATTTTATTATAGTCTTTTTCAATCATTTTATCCGTATCTTCAGAAAAAGAGGTAATGCGGATATAAGCCACATCATCGGCTTTAATTTCAGATTTTACGGATTGAATTTTGATTTCTTCACGTTTTAAGGTCACATCAAAAGGTTTGGCATTAACGCGACGAATGGTCAATTTAACTTTAGTTCCGACCTTGCCACGCATTTTATCAACGGCATCGTTAAGGCTCATACCAACCACTTGTTCGCCGTCAATGTGTGTAATGTAGTCATTCGGTTTCAAACCGGCTTTAGAAGCAGGTGTATCATCAATCGGAGAAACAACTTTAACCACACCGTTTTCCATGGTCACTTCAATACCCAAACCGCCAAATTTTCCTTTGGTTTGCTCGTTCATATACTTAAAGCTTTGTTCGTCCAAATAACTGGAGTGCGGGTCGAGAGAAACGAGCATACCGTTTAAGGCAGATTCGATAAGTTTTTTGTCGGTCACATCTTCTACGTATGAGGTTTTGGTTCTTTCCAAAACTTCGCCGAAAAGGTTAAGCATTTCATAAGTATCGGCAGGGGTTTCTTTTGCTTGTTTTTCTGCGGCAGCATAAGCCGGAGAGAAAAATACGGAAGCAGAAATCAAAGAAGCTGTAAAAATCGACCATTTATTTTTCATTTTCAATTCCAGTCATTCAGTTAGTATACCACGGCATCGGGTCAATCGGCTGATTATTCCGACGCAATTCTACATAAAGTTTGGCATCGCGACTATCCGGCATTTGTCCGATTGGTTCGCCGGCAAGGAGCATTTGCCCAACGTCGCAGTCAATATCTTCCAAACCGGCAAGCAAAGTCAAATATCCGGCGCCATGCTCAATAATAATCATATTTCCGTATCCTCGGAACGGACCGGCAAAAATTACTGAACCATCAAACGGCGAAATAACTTGAGCCATATTGCGGGTTTTGATAATAATACCTTTGTTGACAACACCTTTGCTTTTTTCTTCGCCAAAAGTAGCCACAATTGAGCCTCTGGCAGGCATGGGCAATTTTCCTTTGGCTTTGACAAAAGCTTTACCTACATCTTTTATAATATCGGAAGAATATTTAATCAAGTCAGCTCTTTGAGCTTGTTCACGTTTTTTCTGCTCAGCCAATTTTCTTTCTTCTTCGGCGCGGAGTTTTGCCAAACGTTTGCGCTCCTCCGCTTCTTTTTTGGCTTTAAGCTGTCTTTCTTTTTCCAACTTATTTAAAAGGTCACGCAGGTCATTGGCTTGCGAAGCAAGTTTTTCCACTTTCTTTTTGGCTTGAGCGGTTTGAATTTCAATTTTGTTTCTGAGCTGAGATTTCTTCTGTACCAAAACCTTCATATTTTCGTGTTCTTGCTCGAGCTGGTGCTTTTGCGAAGTGATTTTGGCAACTTGCTTTTCTACCTGAGTTTTTTTATTGGTAATATCGGCAAGCTTTTTACGGATATTAGCGGCATTATCTTCCAGATAAGGCACGGATTCTCTGAGCAAAATAGCGCTGCGAATGGTTTCCACCGGAGAAAGCGGTTGCACAAACAAAGCTTCGGTTGGTTTCAGAGCCAAATTTTGCAGAGCGGAAAGTGTTTTGATAAGGTGTTGGTCTTGAGATAAAAATCCTTCTTCGGCATCTTTAAGTTCTTGTTGCAGTTCTTTGAGCTGCTTTTCCATTGAGGAAATTTTATCTTCGTTATTTTGAATTTTTTTTGCGGTTTGAATCATCTCGGAGCTGACTTCCGAGAGTTCTTTATTTATTTTTGAAGCTTGTTCTTTGAGTTTTTGATGTTCTTTATTTTGGAGCTCCACTTGTTTTTCCATGCGCTCCAATTCTTGCTTGGAAACTTTGGCGGCCATAGCATCAAAATTTGCGTTTGCCAAGACAAACAACAAAGAAAATGCAAAAGTTATGACCGCCTTTGTTTTCAAGATTTTTCCTTTACTTATTTTTCAATCAAAGAATTACCGTTCATTTCGGCCGGTTTTTCAATATTGAGGAGTTCAAGCAAAGTCGGTGCAATATCAGCGAGTTTACCGTCATGCAAGCCTTTAATCGGAGTTTGGCAGTTAACCAAAACACCTTGAACCTTGCCAACGGTGTGAGCTGTGTAAGGCGCACCGGTTTTTTCATCAACCATTTTTTCAACGTTGCCGTGGTCTGCGGTAACAAAGAGTACACCACCCACTTTTTTGATGGCATCAACAACTTTGCCCAAGCATTCATCAACGGCAGCAACGGCTTTGAGAGCGGCTTCCATAATACCGGTATGACCGACCATGTCACCATTTGCAAAGTTGCAGATAATGGCATCAAAGCGATTGTTTTCAATAGCATCAACCAATTTTTCGGTCACTTCATAAACACTCATTTCCGGTTTGAGGTCATAAGTAGCAACTTTTGGAGAAGGAACAAGGATTCTCTCTTCACCTTTGAATTCGCGCTCTTCACCACCGTTAAAGAAGAAGGTAACGTGAGCATATTTTTCGGTTTCGGCAATGCGGAGTTGGGTTAATCCATGGTCAGCCACCACTTCACCGAAAATGTTTTTCAGAGCCTCGGGACCAAACATGGTTTTCATAAAGCGCTGGTGGTCAACGGAATATTCGGTTAAGCCGACATTGATAGAGGTTTGAATTGTTTTTTTGCGAGCAAAACCTGTGAAATCTTTATCAGCCAAAGCATAAAGAATTTCACGAGCACGGTCGGCTCTAAAGTTCATCATCAAAACGGCATCGCCGTCTTCCATACCCTTGTAATCCCCAACCACGCAAGGAACAACAAACTCATCGTTTACGCCGGCAGCATAAGATGCTTTGATGGCTTCATCAGAGGAGGCATATTTTTTACCTTCGGCAAAAGCCATATTGTTGTATGCAAGTTCAATTCTGTCCCAGCGCTTATCTCTGTCCATGGCATAGAAACGACCTTCTATTGTAGCAAGTTTAACATGAGCCATGTTGGCGATAGATTTTTCAAATTCAGCTACAAAATCAACGGCAGATTGCGGCGGAGTGTCACGACCGTCTAAGAAAGCGTGAACATAGGTTGTAATGCCGTTGTCGTTCAAAACTTGGCAAGCGGCAACAATGTGGTCTTGCGTAGAGTGAACACCACCGGGACTCATCAAGCCCATCACATGACAAGCTTTGCCGTTGGCTTTGAGGGTATTGATAAGTTCATTCAAAACCGGATTCTTGGCAAAAGAACCGTCTTTAATGGCTTGGTCGATGCGCGGTAAGTCTTGCATAACAACGCGACCGGCACCCAAGTTCATGTGTCCGACTTCAGAGTTTCCCATTTGACCGTCGGGCAAACCAACGGAAAGACCGGAAGTTTCAACAAAACAATGCGGGCAAGTTTTCAAAAGATTATGCCAGTTTGGTGTAATACCTTGTTCAATGGCATTATCTTGAGTAATTTTTTCACGATATCCCCATCCGTCAAGGACGAGCAACATAACAGGTTTTTGAGTCATTATTTTTCCTTTTACAAAATCAAATCAATCTTCTGCGTATTATATATAAATATTTTGAACAAAAAAGCACTATCTTTTTTATAATTTATAAAAGTTTTTTAAGACCGAAATCTTCATCGGGCTACTTTGCAAAGAGTTTAGAGTTTCGGCTTGTTCTTCGTCTTGCAGCATGCCGAGTAAAAAGACGGCGCCCAAGCAAAGAAAGATAATGACAAATAGCATGAGAATTTTTTTCATAAACATTGTCCTAATTAAGTTTTGCCGCTGTTTTCATTATTTTTTGCCAAATTTCGGCAGGCAGGTTGGAGCCGGAAACATTTTTCATTGGCGAGTTATCATCATTTCCGAGCCAAACGGCGGCAATCAGCTCATCGGTAAAGCCGACGAACCAAGCATCGCGGTTATCTTGGCTGGTTCCGGTTTTTCCGGCGGCAAATCCGTTGATTCGCGCACGTTTTCCGGTACCTGTGGAGATAACTTCTTGTAACATATAAGTCAGTTGTTCAACATCACGTTTATCAAGAATTTGATTCTCGTCATCAATGTTTCTCTGATAGAGTTGATATCCATCTTTGGTATAAATTTCCTTAATGGCGTATGGAATAACCGCATAACCGCCGTTAGCAAGTGTGGTATAAGCGGTGGCCATATCCATCACTTTCACTTCGGAAGTGCCGAGCGCAATCGCCGGAGAATTTTCAATTTCAGTGGTAATGCCCATGCGATGCGCATTTTTAATGATGTCGCTGCGATTAAGCATTTCCGAAAGGTGAATAGTCGCAAGGTTATAAGAATAAGCCAAAGCCTGAGTTAGAGTTACTTCTCCGTGATATTTACGGTCGGCATTTTCGGGTTTCCACTTACCGATAGAAAGCGGAGAGTCCATAATTTTATCTTCTGCCGAAAAGCCTTCTTGCAAAGCCGTGAGGTAAACAAAAGTTTTGAAAGAAGACCCCGGTTGGCGCAAAGCTTGTGTAGCACGGTTGAACTGGCTTTTAGCATAATCCACACCGCCAACCATAGCCTTGATACCGCCGCTCTTGTCCATAATCACAATCGCCCCTTGGTGCACGTTGCGAGAAGAGGCATATTTGTTGATGGTGCTTTCCAAAATATCTGAAGCGGCTTGCTGTAAATCTTGGTCAAGCGTGGTTAAAACATAAATATCGTTGGTGCGTTCACCGATATAAGAGTTAACGTCGTTATAAACCCAATCGGCAAAGTGCATGGCATCTTTCACGTTATATTTCTTTTCGGGACCAAGACGCATTTTGAGGGCGTTGTCTGCTTGAATTTGTGTGATTTTGTCATTATCAACCATATTGTGGAGAACAACTTTGGCGCGCTCAATGGCACGTTCTTCCGAGGCAATCGGATTGTATCGCGATGGTGCTTTGAGCATGCCGGCAATCACGGCTGCTTCTTTAAGGTTGAGGTCGCGTGAAGATTTTTGAAAATATTTCTGGCTGGCAGCCTCAATGCCGTAAGTACCGGCACCGAGATAGACGCGGTTCAGATAAAGGGATAAAATTTGGTCTTTGCTGAATTTGGATTCGAGCCAAAAGGCAAGTAACAATTCTTGGGTTTTGCGCTTGATATTTTTGTTTGGGGTTAAGAACAAGTTCTTTGCCACTTGCTGCGTGATGGTACTTCCGCCTTGCGCGTAACGACCGAGGAATATATTGGTCAGCATGGCGCGCGTAAAGGAAATGACATCAAAACCAAAGTGCGAATAAAAACGTCTGTCTTCGGTGGAAAGAATGGCATCAATCACGTAAGGAGGAAGCTCGTCCACGGTAATCACTTCCGAATAAACACTACCGAAAGTGGTAACCTCATTACCGTTTTCGGCGGCAATGGTTGTCGAGGGTTGACGGGTACGATTAACTGCCTCTTCAATGTTGGGAAGAGTGACGATACAATAGCCGATATAGAGCAAAAAAGTTATCACCAAGCCGGCAAAAATTTTTAATTTGATGTGCCGATTCTTAACCTTCTGTTTTGACTCTCTTTTTTTTCTTTTTGTTGTCTTTTTCTTAGCTTTTGCCACGATTCGCCCCTTTTTTGTCCTTGCGCAGATTCGCAAAATATTTTAAAACATTATTCATAGATAACATAAAGTTTTAACATCAAAAGATTAAGGAAGATTTTATGACTGACATTTCTCTTAAAATTAATGAAGATTTGTTGCAAAAGTTAGCAAAAATCGCCGAGAAAAGCGGTCAAAATGTAAATGAAGTTGCCTTATCTGCACTTTCAGCTTATGTTGAAGATTATGAAGATGTTTATAAAACCGATTTATGCTCGGTAGACAATTTGGAACGCTCATTCTTTTTATCCATTGGTGAATAAGTTTTAAATCCTACTGGCAAAAGCAGGAGGAAAAATGACTAAAACGGTTTGTTTGGTTGATGGCTCAGGCTATATTTTCAGAGCTTTTTACGGTATTCCTAATTTAACCTCGCCGGAAGGTGTTCCGGTCAATGCCGTTTATGGTTTTACCAATATGTTTTTGCGCTTAACGCAGAACATTCCTTGTGATTATTCTTTGGTTTTGTTTGATGCTAAAAGGCAAAATTTCCGCAACGAGTTTTTTCCCGAATATAAAGGCACCAGAAAAGAGATTCCCGAAGAGCTGATTCCCCAGTTTCCGATTATTAGAGAAGCCGTCAAAGCTTTGAACTTGAACCAACTCGAGATGGAAGGCTATGAGGCGGATGACTTGATTGCCACCTATGCCGAACAAGCTTTGAATAAAGGTTATGAGGTGGTTGTCGTTTCCGCTGATAAAGATTTAATGCAGCTGATTCGCCCTGGCGTTCGCTTTTATGATCCGATGAAAGATAAGTTTTTCACTCCCGAAGATGTGAAGGAAAAGTTCGGCGTTTATCCCGATAAAGTAGTTGATGTTCAGGCTTTGGCGGGAGATAGCATTGATAATGTCCCCGGCGTCCCCGGAATTGGCTTAAAAACCGCGGCACAACTCGTTAACGAGTTTGGCTCTTTGCAAGAGGTGTTGGACCGTGCCGGAGAAATCAAGCAAAACAAAAGACGAGAGACCTTGCTTGAAAACAGAGAAAATGCGCTCATTTCTTTGCAACTCGTCACTTTGAAAAAAGATGTTCCGGTCGAAAAAGATATCGAGGCTTATGCTTGCCATAAACCGGTGTTTGAAGATATTGAAAAGTTTGTTGATTTATATGGATTTTTGAGCTTAAAACCACGTTTGCAACGCTGGGCAGAAGTCAGATGCAATAGTCTGCCGGATGAGGAAAATCAAGACCTGAACACCGTATTTAAAGAGGTGGAAAAGCACTATGAGTTAGTGCAAGATGAGCAAAGCTTAATGCGCTGGGTGGATATGATAAAAAACAAGGGCGCCTTTGCTTTTGATACCGAAACCACCGGCATTGACCCCACTTTTGATAAAATCGTTGGTTTTTCCATGGCGGTGGAAGAGGGTGTTGCTTGCTATGTGCCTTTGAAACATAAATCTCAAAATCGTGACTTGTTTGCTTTGGAAAGCGATGAAATCAAACAGCTTGATTTTGCCACCGTTGCCAAACATTTAGCCCCGATTATGACCGATAAGAGCATTTTGAAAATCGGACATAATATCAAGTTTGATATGCACTTCTTTGCTCAAGTGATTGGCGAAGACAAAGAAATTTTCCCGATTGAAGATACGGCTGTGTTATCTTATGACTTGGATAGCTCCGAGCATGGACACGGCATGGATGAGTTGGCAGAAAAGTTTTTGTCTTATAAAACCATTCATTATGAAGATGTTTGCGGTACCGGCAAAGATAAAATCACCTTTGACTATGTGTCTTTGGACAAGGCTTTGGACTATGCCGCTGAAGATGCCGACATCACCTTGCGCTTGTACAATGTTTTGAAGCCAAGATTGATAAAAGAGAAAAAAATTGCCGTTTATGAGAATTATGACCGCCCGTTAATTGCCATTTTGCAAAAAATGGAAAAACAAGGCGTGATGGTTGATAAACAAAAACTCATGAACCTGAGCCAAGAGTTTGATAAAAAATTGAAGGAATACGAGCAAGAAATTTATAAACTTGCCGGAGAAGAATTTAATATTGGCTCACCCAAACAAATTGGCGAAATTTTGTTTGGCAAACTTGGGGCTAAAGGTAAGAAAACCGCAACCGGCGCATGGCAAACCGGAGCCGATGTTTTAGAAAATCTGGCAGCCGAGGGCAATTTGCTTGCCGCCAAAATTTTAGATTGGCGCGGTTTCAGCAAGCTCAAATCCACTTATACCGACGCTTTGCTCAATTTGCTCGATAAAGACAGCCGTTTGCATACCACTTTTAACCAAACCGTGGTTAATACCGGTCGTTTAGCATCTTCTAATCCCAATTTGCAAAATATTCCGATTAGAAGTGAAGAAGGCAAAAAAATCCGTGAATGCTTTATCGCCAAAGAAGGGCATAAGATAATTGCTTCCGACTATTCGCAAGTTGAGCTCCGCTTGCTCGCTTCTGTGGCTGATGTTAAGGGCTTAAAACACGCTTTTGAACAAGGCATAGACATTCACGCCGCCACTGCATCAAAAGTGTTTGGCGTGCCTTATGAAGAAGTGGATGCCAATATGCGTCGTCATGCCAAAGCCATCAATTTCGGCATTGTTTACGGCATTTCACAATATGGCTTGGCCAAACAAATTGATGTTAGCAATGAAGAGGCCAAAAAATATATTGATGCTTATTTTGCTCAAATGCCCGAGATTAAAAAATACATGGAGCAAACCACGATGTTTGCCCATCAATACGGCTATGTCATGACACCTTTCGGGCGCAAATGCTCAATTATGGGCATTAATGATAAAAACAAACGCATTGTTGCCAATGCTGAAAGAGCTGCCATCAATGCGCCGATTCAAGGCGGTGCGGCCGATATCATCAAACGCGCGATGATTGCCGTGCAAAGAGAACTGGAAGAGGGCGGATACAAGACCAAAATGCTCCTGCAAGTGCATGATGAGTTGGTTTTTGAGGCGCCGTTAGATGAGGTGGAAAAAGCCGCCGCGATGATAAAAAAGACCATGGAAAGCGTGGTGGATTTAGCCGTGCCTTTTGTTGCCGAAGTCGGTATCGGCGATGATTGGACCCAAGCCCATTAGAAATAAAAAAACGCAGAATTTTGTCTCTGCGTTTTTTTTGTTAGTCTATTAAACTAGGCTGAGCGCCCGCCACCGCGAACTTGTGTGTTTTGCGGCATCGGCGGTAATTTTGAAAAATCAATAGGGTGATATTTTTGAGCTTCTTGTTTCATTCTTTGGATGAGGTTTGGATGTGTGTTTTCAATAAATGAAACATATCCTTGAGCTGCTTTGTCCCAGTTGGCTCTTTCCGGAGTTCCTTTTTCAGGGATTATATCACCAAAAAAGTCTTTTTCAAACTTGTCGGTATCTTTACCGCAATAAAATTCACCCAACTCTTTTTCATAAAGCTTATGAGAACAATAAGCCTCAAGATTATGAAAGACATAAGATTTATGGAAATCTCCGTGATAGAAAAATGTTAAATCATAACTACTGTCAGAAATTTTGTCTTCTGCCGGAATAATTCCGTTTTTTTGTCCTAAATCAAAAACTCTGTATTCAGCTTCAATTGCTTCCATTTCGTTATTTTTAGTTCCGGTTGCGGGGCAAATACCAAAAGCAGAACTTCTCGGATATTGAGTTTTAAATATGTTTTGCATCCAAAAACGCCCGCTAACCTTAGGGTTAAAGTAATGTTCACTTAAGTTTTGGTCAACATAACTTGGCGATGGTTCAATATCCTTGCCAAAACGTGCGTTAATTTCTTTAGACAAACGCAAGGTATCAGCATAATTACCCACATAAATCGTCATACCTTTACCATTTTCTCCGCCTTTTGCAATCTTATGTTCAATATCAAGCTTTTCAAGCATTTCTGAAATCGCTTTGGTGGTTGGATGATTGCGGTTTGGTACCACATCCAGATGGAGTTTCCAATCAGCATCAGACGTTCTGGTTTTAGATGAATAGTAATAGTTTTCAATTTTTAAGCCGCTTTTTTGTTTATGTTCTTCAAAACGAGGGTCTTCGGAATTATATTTTGCTTTTGCCTTTTCTAATTCTGTTTCCTTCAAAATATCGGCGCGAATATAGTTCAACTCGGCTTTTTCCATTTTAGAAATTTTGCCGAGTTTTTCTTTGCTTTCCAAACTTTTGCGGCGTGTTTCACGGCTCTTTTCATATTCGTTTTGCGGCGTCGGAGCCGGCGCTTGTGTTTGCGTGTTTTGTTGAGGTTTGCTTTGTTCTTGTGTTTGCAGTTTGTTTTTCATAATCTGCAAAGCACCTTTGAGCTTTTCGTCTTGAATAGTTTGCAAAAACGCATCATTAAGCTCAGGTGCGCCAACCATTTTCATCGCAGGTTTTGCTTCCATGCAAGCAAGCATCAAGCGCGCTTTGAAGTCGGGGGTTTTAATATCGCCAAATTCAATGACCGAGCCTTGCTTTTGAGCCAGAGCCACAATATCGCGAAAACGTTGCATATTAGGCATTTTTGCGTTGCCGTCTTTATCTTTGGCAGAAAGAGAAACATTATTGGCGCCGGTTGCTACGATTTTATCAACACTGCCGTTGGTATGTTTAATCTCGGCTCTATATTCGGGCGCTTTAATGTCTTCCTTATATTCAGCCTTTTGTTTTTCGGCAGAGGGTTGAAAAATCTCGCGCAAAACTTTTTTGAAATCTTTATCAACAACGGCATTTTGTATGTTTTCTGCCGTATTAGGCTTATCTTGCCCTTGGTGAACGTATAAGGTTTGATTTTCTTTGTTTTTGGTAAAAAATAATTTATTTTGCATATAATCGCGCATTGAGGTCATACAATCGGCGCAGAACGGTTCTTTAAGTTTTTTACGGCGGTTAAAACTCTCATTGGTGTAAGCATATTCATACATCAGGCAGTTTTTATCGGTGCAGTGCCAACCGAGGTTATTGACGGCATTTCGGCGTTTTTCATGTGTGGCATTGAAGGTATGTCCAAGCTCATGAATGATAATGTCCTTGAAATAAGCTTTTAAATCTTCACCGCTATAACCGAGTGCGGCGCAAGTTCCGGCAGAAACATTAAGGCCCAATTCACCGGAAATTCCGCGGATGTTACCATGAGCTTTTTGTTTGGTAATGTTCACAAAAATCGGTGTGCTGGCGCTATACATATTTCCGGCACTGTCAGCTTGTAATTGGCTGAGTTTTTGAATATCAATCATGCCGTTACGGGTAGCCAAAGCGATTTGTTTTTCAAAAGAGGCTTTATAGGAGCCGTCGGGAAGTTTTTCAAACATCTGCCAAAAGCTAGTTTCGTCAAAATCTTCCGTGCTTTGCTGAGTTCTCTTTCTTTCCTCATAAACTTGTTTGTTATGCGCGGCCAGCTTTTGCAAAATACCTAAATTATCATAAGAGATGTTTCTTTCATCCGTGGCAAAATTATCTTTATATTCGGGAAACAGGTTGATAAAGTCTTGAACGGCTTCTTTAGCCCAATCAATATATTTTTGCTCCAATCCGTTTTCAAAATTAAAATAGAAAGTTTTCATTGCCTTTTCCTATCAAATAAACATTAAAAGCATCGTATCACAAAAGAGATTCTCTGTCTAGAATAAATTTTGTCTAAAATAAGCACAAAAACTTAAAAAATAAGCTTTTTGCGTTAATATCTTTGCTTTTTTGTTTGGTGAATTTAATATTTTGATGTATAGTCGAGCATAGTTGATTTTTATATGAAAAATAAAGGAAGTAGAACGAATATGAGTAGTGAAATGACCGCAGAAGAAATAAAAAAAGAAGAAAGCGAATATAATGCTGACTCCATTAAGGTTTTGAAAGGTTTGGACGCTGTCCGCAAACGCCCCGGAATGTACATCGGTGATACTGATGACGGTTCGGGTTTGCACCACATGATTTATGAGGTTTTGGACAACGCCATTGATGAGGCTTTGGCAGGCTATTGCGATAAAACCGAAGTTATTTTGAATCCGGACGGTTCAGCCACCATTCGCGATAACGGACGCGGCATTCCTGTCGGCATGCACAAAGAAGAAGGCATTTCCGCTGCTGAAGTTATTATGACCGAGTTGCACTCCGGTGGTAAGTTTGATAACAACTCATATAAAGTTTCCGGTGGTTTGCACGGTGTGGGTGTTTCTGTAGTTAACGCTTTGTCTGTTTGGCTCAAACTCCGCATTTGGCGCGAAGGACACGAACATATTGCCGAGTTTTCTCATGGTAATGTAACCCGCCACTTGGAGGTTGTCGGTGATGCCAATGGTCGTCACGGTACCGAAGTTACCTTTTTACCATCACCTGAAACCTTTACCATGACCGAGTTCAATTTTGATACTTTGGAAAGAGCAATCAGAGAAAAGGCCTTTTTGAACTCCGGTGTTTATTTGCGCTTGATAGATAACCGCGGTGCAGAACCGAGAGAAGTTGACTTCCATTATGAAGGCGGTTTGAAAGCATTTGTTGCTCACATCAACAAAGCAAAATCTCCTTTGCATGAAGAAATGATTTCTATGAGCGGTGAAAAAGATGACATTCAGGTAGATTGCGCAATGCAATGGACCAATGCTTATAACGAGAGTATGCTCTGCTTCACCAATAACATTCCGCAAAAAGACGGTGGTACACACTTAGCCGGTTTCAGAGGTGCTTTAACCAGAACCTTGAATAACTATGTTATGGAAAACGGTCTGCTCAAAAAAGACAAAATTCAACTTTCCGGTGATGATATGCGTGAAGGCTTGACCTGCGTTTTGTCAGTAAAAGTTCCTGATCCGAAGTTCTCTTCTCAAACCAAAGACAAATTGGTTTCATCAGAAGTTCGTCCGGTTGTTGAAAGCGTTGTCGGTGATAAATTGAAAGAATGGTTGGATGAGCATCCCAACGAGGCTCGCATTATCGTGGGTAAAATCGTAGAAGCCGCCACCGCTCGTGAAGCTGCGCGCAAAGCCAGAGAGTTAACCCGCCGCAAAGGTGCATTTGATGTTGCTTCTCTTCCCGGAAAATTGGCTGACTGCCAAGAAAAAGACCCGGCTTTGTCTGAAGTCTTCATCGTGGAGGGAGATTCTGCGGGGGGTTCAGCAAAACAAGGACGTCACCGCAAAAACCAAGCCATCATGCCGCTTCGTGGTAAAATTTTGAACGTAGAACGCGCTCGTTTTGATAAAATGCTCAACTCTGCCGAAATTGGCACAATTATTACCGCTTTGGGTACCGGTATTGGAAGAGATGACTTCAATCCGGACAAATGCCGCTATCACAAAATCATTATCATGGCCGATGCCGATGTCGATGGTAGCCACATCAGAACCTTGTTGTTAACCTTCTTCTATCGTCAAATGCCGGAGTTGATTGAACGTGGTTATGTATATATTGCACAGCCGCCATTGTATAAAGTTAAAAAAGGCAACTCCATTTTGTATATTAAAAACGAACGTGAAATGGAAGACTATTTGATTCGCGGTGGTTGTGATGATGCTGTTCTGATTCGTTTGAGCGGCGAACAAATCACCGGTTCTGACTTGATTGATTTGGCAGAGCGCAACCGCAAAGCCAGCAGCTTGTTGTCTTCTTTGAGCAAAAACTTGCCTGAGAAGATTGTTGAACAAATGGCCATTTTTGGTTTGTTTGATGAAAAAGTTTATACCGATATTCCGCTTTTGAAGTCTGAGTTGGAAAAACTTGCCAAACGCTTAGATAGCTTGGAAGCTGAATATGATAGAGGTTGGAATGCCGAAGTTTTGGCAAATGGTTCAATCTGCTTCCACCGCACTTTGAGAGGTGTTAAAGAAGAACACATCATTGACAACACCTTGTTAGAAAGTGTTGAAGCCAAAACTTTGAATGAGATGAAAGATCTGTTGAGAGAAAACTTTGCCGAAACTGGTAAGTTCATCTCCAAAAACGGCATTGAAAGAAACATCACCGGTCCGGTAACCTTTGTTGATGCCATTGTAACGGCAGCTAAGAAAGGTATTACCATCCAGCGTTACAAAGGATTGGGTGAAATGAACCCTGAACAACTTTGGGAAACCACCTTGGATCCGGAAGCTCGTTCTTTGTTGCAAGTTAAAATTGACCATATGGATGAGGCTGATGAAGTTTTCGCAACCCTGATGGGCGATGTGGTTGAACCAAGAAAAGAGTTCATTCAAGAAAACGCCTTGAATGTAGTTAACTTGGATATTTAATCCGCATAAATAAAAAGCAAAACCCCCGTAAGTTTACAAAAACTTCGGGGGTTTTTAGTGTTATTGAATGCTTGCGTAAAAATAAATATTACCATAGTTTCCTAAGAAATGAGCAATATTTGTTTCTCCATCTAAACCTACATCTCCTGAATGGGTGTACCAATATTGCCCACAATGCCCACCATCGTTTTTTACAAGCAGATATTTATCTTGATTAAAGCAAGAGGGATATCCAAAAACAGCAAGCTTATCAGAAAGACGCAGCAAATCATGATAATTAGCTACAAAAACGTTCAAGGCATATTCATTCCATGGCTTAGCATTTACGTGAATGTTCTTGCCAAAATTGAAAACCACTTCCGTTGTCACCGGCATAGGTAGGTCTTTCAAGTTGTCAAAAGTCAAAGGCTGAACATAAAAAATGGTTTTATCGACCACAATTCCGACTAACTCTCCCATATTAGGCGTAATTTTTTTAGAAAAGTATTCTTTACCATCTTTTCTAAAAATCAAATCAAACGGAGAATCACTGGAAATTTTTTCCAAATATTCTCTCACCTGAGCGACTGTTGGTTGGCAAGCATCAAAAACGCGAAAAATTTCTTCTTTTTCCATAAAATAATTTTTTATAAAAATTAAACATATATTTAGCTGATTGAGGCATAAGATTAGGAAGATAATACAGATTTGTCAATCAATTTTACCGGAGGAAAGAAAATGAAATTTGCCATTGTTTATTATAGTAAAACCGGTCATACCAAAGAGATGGGTGAAATTATTGCCGAAGGAATAAGAAAACAGGGCGGAGAGGCGCGTCTTTTTTCCATTACCGAAGATATGGATGCAGAATATATCAATGCTTGTGATGGAGTTATCTTTGGCACCCCGACATACTTGGCAAGCACTTGTTGGCAAATCAAAAAATGGTTGGAAGAAGATAGCCGTCATTTAAAATTGGCTGGAAAGTTAGCCGGAGTTTATGCCACCGCACATTATGCTCAAGGCGGAGGAGATATTGCCATTATGACCATTATCGGACATCTTTTGGTTAAAGGTATGTTGGTTTATTCCGGCGGTGCAAGTTACGGACAACCTTTCATTCACCTAGGACCGGTGGCTTTAGATGCCGTTGAAGGACATTATGAAAAAAGCAAAGCCATGTTTGAAGTTTTTGGTGAGCGAATGGCGCAAAAAGCCAAAGAATTATTTGCTTAAAGCCTGATTTTGATTGACTCGTCAAAGCGCTTCGTTCTAAACTGAACAAAAATTTTTTAAGGTAAAAAGAATGTCTTTAAAGTTCAAACTTGCTTTTATTTCTGCCTTGTTATGCAGTTCAGCCGCTTTTGCCGGAGAATGGGAAACCGGCGTAGAAGGAAGTGCCACCGGTTTATATGGTTATACTGAAGCATCGGATAGATATTCTGAACAAAACAGCCATAATAACGGGATGGGTGATGCCAAACTAAGCGCTTATGCCAAATATTTATTTGGTGCAGATTGGGAAGCAGGGATTTATGCTGACTTAATGCTTGGTGTTGACCACGAGTTGGAAGACTATAACCAAGGCAAATGGGGTGAAGAAGTTTATGGCATTGTTGATAGCTCTTATGGTCGCTTGATGATAGGTCAAACCTGGAACGTTGCCGCCCAATTTCATACCGGCGCACCCGATGCCGGACCTTTGGGTATAGAAAACAGCGACATTGTTGACTTTATCTTCAATCCCAACTGGCAAAGAAAAGGCAGTAACGCCCGCTTTGCAACCTTGAACACCACTTATATCAATACCGATGGTGTGGCGCCCAAAATAAGCTATATCACGCCGGAATATTATGGCACCATGCTAGGTTTTACCTATGTTCCGGAAACCTACAACCGCCGCGGTTTGGTCAGCAAGTCGGCAGACTATGAAGACAAAGGCGGCTATGTTGTCAGCTTGTATAACTATTTAGACTTTGATATTTTCAATTTGACCACCACTTTGGGCTATGCCGATTTCATTGATAATGACCAAGAATATTCCGCCGGCATGAGCTTGTCGTACGGCAACTGGACATTAGGTGGCGGTTGGCGCATGACCGAAGCCGATGATAAAAACCCGATTTCAGCTAATGCCGATATGCCGGAGTTCTTTGACGGTTATCGTGAAGGCTATGCTTGGAACGTGGGCTTGGGTTATGAAATCGGACCATATAAAACCTCTTTGTCATACTTTGAATCTCATGCCAAAGAGAGCGATAATGAAGACAGAATTTTGATGTTCTCCAACCGCTATCAGGTTAATAAAAACTTGGATGTATATTTGAGTGCCGCCAAGGTAGATTTCCGCGGTCAAAATCGCGAAGTTAGTCAAAATAATAAGGGCTATGCAGTCGTCAGCGGTTTGAGTATGAATTTTTAGGAGAAGTAAATGCCTAATATTTTGCTGTTATCAAATAATGAAGATTTTGCCGCTGATTTAAGCGAGCAAATCACTTTGTATGCGCACGATTTTACGGTTCTGCCGCAAGATGATGAAAACAGCCTGATAGATATGATAATTTTGGATGAAAGGGCACAAGATTTAAAAACTTTGCGTGCGCATCACCCTAATACGCCGATTATTTTGCTGCAAAAAGAAGGTGATGATACGGTTGAAAGCTCGGTTTTGAATCAAGTTATTTTCAAACCGTTGTCTTTGGATGCTTTATTAAACCAAATTCAATCTGGCATCAACTTTGTAGATAATTCCGAAGCTGGATATTTGAGCTTTAATCGTTATGAACTTCGTCCTTTGCAAAAAGAAATTTATAATGAACGCAATGGCGAAACCATTAAACTGACAGAAAAAGAAGTGGCAATCATCAAGTTTTTATATAAAAACAAAGATAAAATTGTTTCTAAAAACGACTTGTTGCAAGAGGTATGGGGTTATAGTCCCGATGTCAGTACCCATACGATAGAAACCCATATTTATCGCCTGCGCCAAAAGGTGGAACATGAAGATACTTCCGCGCAACTGATTGTTACCGAAGACGGCGGATATAAGCTGGTATTATAAAAAAGGCGGAGTTTTCTCCGCCTTAATTTTATTTTTCAGGATATAAATTCAAATTAACCTCTTCATCCAAATAATACATATCACCGGTCAAAGGGTCGATAATCAAATAGCCGGTTAACCCGCCGATGAGGATATTTCCGGCATAATACCAACCGCTCACATGCCAATCAATGACGGTTGTTTGAGTTTTGTAACCGTCTTTGGAGGCAATCACGGTATATTTTTGCGGATTGAAATAACCTCCGGCGGCAGTTTTGAGGTTGATTGTGGTCGGAGTTTGTCCTTCAAAAACGGTTTGCCCGTGCCGGTCGAGGATTTTGATATCCACTTTTTCCAAATTAGCTTTGATTGGAATAGGTTGTGAGTTCTCACGCATAACCGTGGCGCAAGAAGCAAGTATTGCGGTAAAAATGCCGCAGAAAAATAAATAAAACAGTTTTTTCATCAGAACATCCTTTGTTGAATAGATAAAACAAAACCCACCGAAAAAGGTGGGCGGATGTTCAGAAACCGTTGAATGTTACGGCTCGGCCTATTCGGCATAGCCTTATTTAGCCGACATCCGTCCATGACGAAGTCGGCATAAATATTTGAAGTCGCTATGCTAAACGACTACATTCACAAGGGTTTCTGAAGCCCTAACGCTCATCTCTGAGCGTCAACAAAAGATTATAAGTTCTGATAAGTTTTGTAAAGATGTATTTTAGTTTTTCTTAATCTCCACCACCACCGGCACATGGTCAGACGGACGCTCGCCGGCGCGCCAATCTTTCAAAATTTTGTAGCTGACCACGCGGTCTTTGAGGTTGGGAGAAACCCAAATATGGTCCAAACGACGCCCTTTGTCATTGGTTTGCCAGTTGGGGTTGCGATAACTCCACCAGGTAAAAATCTTCTCCGGCTCGGGGTGAAATTCACGCGCAATGTCCACAAAATCAAGCGAGGCTTTAAGGCGGTTCAATCGCTCCACCTCAATCGGCGTGTGTGATACGATTTTCAAAAGTTGTTTGTGATTCCACACATCACTCTCATAAGGCGCGACGTTAAAATCACCGCAAAGCAGCATTTTTTTGTTCATGAGCTCACTTTTGTGTTGTTCGTAGTATTCGGATATATCATCCATAAAAGTCAACTTGTGCGCAAAGGAAAGATTCTCTATCGGGTCTGGAATATCTCCGCCCGCCGGAATATAAATATCGTTGATTTCAATGTCATCAAATACGCATGCTTTGATATGGCGCGCATCTTTTTTGCCCACCCAATCGCAACGCACCACATTTTGCAAAGGAACTTTGCTCAAAATCGCCACCCCGTTATAACCAGCCATGCCATACAGCGCAATGTTAGGATAGCCCAAGGCACGAATAGCCTCAAAGGGAAAATCTTCTTCTTTGGCTTTCACCTCTTGCAGGCAAATAATGTCCGGATTCTCGGTTTCAACCAATTTTTTCAGCGCCTCCATGCGGATTCGGATGGAGTTAGCGTTCCATGTGGCGAGTTTGAATGTCGTCATATTTTATCTTTTCTTATAGTTAAGCGGATTCTTTTTGTCTTTGCGGAATTGGAACAATTTGCTGTCCAAATCAACATC
>CALXZK010000011.1 GCA_944393225.1 uncultured Alphaproteobacteria bacterium | reverse complement strand
GAAGCTTATAATGTTCGTAACACCTACAGCATTCGCAACGGCAAAAATTATGCCGCCGACCCGCTCAAATCTTTTACAGAAAGCCACATGCTGACCGGAGATGAAAATATTGTCGATATTAACCTCACGATTGTTTGGAAAATCGGCAACGTCAAAGATTATCTCTTCAATATGCGCGATCCGGACCAAACCGTGCGCGTGGCTGCACAATCCGTTTTGCGCGAGATTGTCGGTCAATCACAAATGCAATCCATTATCACCGGAGACCGCGGTAAAATTGAAGATGACACTAAAGAAGAACTGCAAAAAGTGCTCGATGAATTTGGTTCCGGCGTGACCATTGTTCGTGTCAAATTGCAAAAGGCCGATCCTCCGAAACAAGTTGTTGATGCTTTTAACGAGGTTCAACGTGCTAAAGCTGATATGGAGCGCTATAAAAACGAAGCCGAATCTTATCGCAACGAGATTGTACCAAAAGCCAAAGGTGAAGCTTCTAAACGCATTCAAGATGCCGAGGCTTATCGTGAAGCCGTTGTCAGCAAAGCAAACGGTGATGCCGAGCGTTTTCTTTCCGTTTATAACGCTTATAAAGACGGTAAAGAAGTGACCATCAAACGTTTGTATTTGGAAACTATGGAAGATGTGTTGTCTAATTCAAACAAAGTTATTATCAATCCTTCCGAAAACGGCAGCAACGTCTTGCCTTATCTGCCGTTGGATAAACTTGGCAAAACCGTAAAGACTCAGGAGTAAAAAGATGAACGATAAATCAAAAGTTTTTCTTATTGTTTTGGCAGCTATCGTCCTTTTGATTGCTTCTAATACATTTTATGTCGTGAGCCAAACCGAGCAAGCCATTGTCTTGCAATTCGGTGAACCGGTACGCGAAGTTAAAGACCCCGGCTTGAAAATGAAAACGCCATTTATCCAAAACGTCATTTTGTATGACAAGCGTTTGCTCAACCTTGACCCTCCGGCACAAGAAGTGGTTTTGAATGACAAAAAGCGTCTTGATGTTGATAGCTTTACCCGTTATCAAATTGTTGATCCGCTCAAGTTTTATCAAACCGTACGTACCGAAGAACAAGCTCGCAGCAAGTTGGAAGAAATCGTCAATTCTTCTTTGCGCAAAATTTTGGGACGTATCACTTTGCAAGAACTTCTCTCGCAACAACGCAACCAGATTATGAAAGACATCAGCTCTGCTGTTAAGGTTGATGCCGCACAAATTGGTGTCAGCGTTGCCGACGTGCGTATTCGCCGTGCTGACTTGCCGATTGAGGTTTTGCAAGCCATCAATGCACGCATGAAGTCTGAACGTGAAAGAGAAGCCAAAGAATTCCGCGGACAAGGACAACAAATTTCGCAACAAATTCGCGCTCAGGCTGAAAAAGAACGCACCATTATTGTTGCCGATGCTGAGAAAAAAGCACAAATCATCCGCGGTAACGGTGATAAAGAAGCTATTGAAATTTGGAACAAAGCCGCCGGCGTTGATCCGAAATTCTATGCTTATTATCGCTCTTTGGAAGCTTATCGCAAATCTATGAGTAACGGCGATACTTCCATGGTTTTGGCGCCGAACTCCGAATTTTTTGAATATTTCGGAAAAACAATGAAAAGCGGAAATTAAAAAGTATGATGAGCAAAAAAAATATTGTTACCGTTTGTTTGTTTTGGGTTTTGAGCACGACTTGTGCTCAAGCCCAAAATGTCTATCCCTCCTTCGCCGATTTGGCAGAAAAATTGATACCTTCCGTGGTTAATATCTCAACAACGCACGACAAAGAAGATATTGCCAATGAAGAAGAGGAACTCAATAATCATATTGAAACAACGGTTAACAGTATTTTTAATGCGCCGCTTTCCAACAAAGTTTCTCTAGGTTCGGGTTTTATTATCGATGAGAACGGCTATATTGTGACCAATAATCACGTGATTGATAAAGCCAAAGCCATCAGCGTTATTTTGGCTGATGACAGCGTTTTTGAAGCTGAGCTCATCGGCAAAGATGCCAAAACCGATATTGCTTTAATCAAAATTAACACCAACAAAAAACTTACACCGGTGACTTTTGGTGATTCAGATAAAATTCGTATCGGAGATTGGATTTTGGCAATCGGAAATCCGTTTGGTCTCGGCGGAAGTGTTACTGCCGGCATTGTTTCGGCAAAATCGCGCGATATCGAATCCGGTCCTTATGATAACTTCATTCAAACTGATGCCTCCATCAACCAAGGTTCATCCGGAGGTCCGATGTTTAATATGGCGGGCGAACTTATCGGTGTGAACACAGCCATTTTTTCGACCAACGGCGGAAGTATGGGTGTGGGCTTCGCCATTCCGACAAACTCAATTAAATTTGTTATTCATGAACTGAAAAAACACGGCAAAGTTGACCGTGGTTGGATTGGGATTAAAATGCAGCCAACAACTTTGGAACTCAATCAAAGTTTGGGCCTGAGCGGAAATAAGGGAGCCATTATCAGCGAAGTTACACCGAATGCGAGCGCTTCTAAAGCTGGAATCAAAGCCGGTGACGTGATTTTGAAATTTGATAATCACGAAATTGATAATACCAAAAACTTATCCCGCATTGTTGCCGAAACTCCAATCGGTAAAAAAGTTGCAGTAGAAATTTGGCGCAACAAACAACGTCAAAAGGTTGAGCTTACAATAGAAAAAATGCCTGAAGAAAAAGCGCCGCAAAAAACAATACCGCTACAAGATAGTGAAGCCAATGATGTGATTGAAAATGAAGAGCCGAATTGGATTATTGGCATGAACCTTTCAGAAATTAATGCCGATTTAATGGAAAAATACCAATTACCTGCTGATACGCAAGGTTTGTTTGTTCTTGATGTTCAATCCGGTTCCGATGCCGAAAAGAAAGGCATTAGAAAAGGCAACATCATTCTTTCTATTGATAAAAGACCGATTGTTGACATGACCGATATACAAAATGCGCTTCAGGAAGCAAAACTTGCCAATAATCGTCCGGTATTGTTACAAATCAAAGCGCAAGATCAACTTTATTTCGTAGCCGTGAAATCATTGTCCGAGGAAGAATAAGATGAGCCGCGTCGATTTTTACCATTTGCAAAAACAAACTCTGGAAGAGGTTTTACCCAAACTTTTGGAAAAAGCTGTTACTTTGCATAAAAACATTTTAATTAAAGTCGGTAATGAAGAGCGTGTTGAATTTTTGAATGCACATCTTTGGACTTTTGATGATACATCATTTTTGCCGCACGGTAGCAAAAAAGATGGATTTGCCCCACAGCAACCAATTTGGCTGACCGCCGGAGATGATAATCCCAATAATGCCGAACTTCTGTTTTTGGTCGACGGCGCCCTCATGTCGCCCGAAGAACTCAAAAAGTTTGAACGCGTATTTAATATTTTTGACGGTAACAACCAAACATCTCTTGAGCAAGCGCGCAAATTTTGGAAAGATTTGAAAGCGGCTTCCCTTGATATTTTTTATTGGAAGCAAGATGAAAACGGCAAATGGACACAAGCCGCCTAATGTTATTTACCCAGCAGATAGCTATTGAACATTTTTCTAAAACCTTGCTTTAATGCCCATTTTTCTAAGGGCGGATTGTCTATAATTTGCATATAAAGCTCTTTTCCCTGTTTTTGTTTGAACTTTTGCATACAGGCTTTGAGCAAAGCACTTTGCCATTCCGGCTTTGAATATTCGGGTAAAGTTTGCATGTTAGAAATCAAAGCATAATCCTTATACATACCCAAAACGACAAGTCCGACAATTTGTTTTTCCGAATAAATAATAAAATGAGAAAAGTTTGGGGCGGAAAATGTTTTTTGAAAAATATTTATAAAACGTGCAATATCAGAATAATATTTTTGATTAAGTTCCGAAAAAAGTTTCAAAAAGTCTTGTTGTTCTTTTTCTGTTGAAACGAGTTTTGCCTCAAGGCTGTCTGTTTCAAAATCACCATCAAAACGCAACCAGCTTTCGGGATATTTTATCATGATTTTATGCTCAATTAGTTGGCATATGTCATTTTTTTGGTCATCACGCAAATAAAAACCTGTTTTTTTATTAATTCTTAAAAAAATTTGGCTGATTTCATTATAATTTTTTTGAAGTGAAGACAAATTGGAAATGGCGGCATAATTCCACATCACATCGGGTAATTGCCGATTATAATAAACAGAAAAAGCCTCTTTTGTGATTTTATCGGTAAAGAAAATCCCCTTGTTAATCTGATAATATAAATCAACCAAATTTATCATTTTTAATCTCAACCCAAAAACAAACTTTATTTAGAGGTTAAAACATAATATTTCATTTTACAACTTAAAAATGATAACTTACACATTCTATACGCAAAAATTTAAGTAAAAAACTCTTTAATCTTACGACTAAAGAGTTTTATTAAAAATATCTCATTAATGATTGGCATTGTTCAAAATACGTTGTTTATCTCGGTTCCAATCTCGCTCTTTGGTTGCTTCGCGCTTGTCATACATTTTTTTACCGCGACCGAGACCTATCTCCAATTTGGCACGACCTTTTTCATTGAAAAAAAGTCTGATGGCAACCAATGTTGCGCCTTTTCGTGCCAAGGCATTGATGATGTCAATTATCTCTTTTTTCTTCAAAAGCAATTTACGATCACGCTTTTCAACATGGCTCTCATAGCCCTTATTGGCATATTCAGCAATAAACATGTTTGACATATATAATTCGCCGTTTTTTTCTATGCCATAAGCATCATTAATATTGGCATGTCCCAAGCGCAAAGATTTGACTTCGGTTCCGCTTAATTGCAAACCGGCAATATATTTTTCTTCTATCAAATAATCAAAATGAGCACGGCGGTTTTGAGCAACAACGCCGGTACTGATAAAATCACTTTTTTTCTTTTTTTCAGCCATTTTTTCCTCTTCTTCTTTCTTATAATCAAAAAAAGAAGAACAGACAACAAAAAAAGTTCAGAAACTGGTTCTGAACTTTTTTTATTTATGCTTTTTTCTTATTTTTAGATGCATCAGTTATCATTAAATCAGGTTTTGCACCTTCCGCGGGAATCGGCTCTCCGACGCGCATGCAACGACCGTCAATAAATGCACCCGGCTCGATGGCGATAGTAATATGTGTTGCATCACCGATTAACTTAGCGCTTTTAGCAATAAAAATGCTTTCAGCCGCAACACGGCCATTCAATGTTCCGTATAATTGCAAATTTTTAACGGTAACGGAACCTTCTACAACACCTTTCAAACCAATAATCAGTTCATCACAACTAATATCTCCGACAACATGACCATCGATATGCAATACCGTATTGCTGATGATATCTCCGTTGACTCTGGTATTTTCACTTACGATTGTCGGAACCGGAGTTGAATTGTTGTTTTTGTTAATAGATCT
Organism: uncultured Alphaproteobacteria bacterium; assembly: GCA_944393225.1. Taxonomy (GTDB): domain Bacteria; phylum Pseudomonadota; class Alphaproteobacteria; order RF32; family CAG-239; genus CAJLXD01. The sequence goes on along the minus strand of CALXZK010000011.1, from coordinate 38,025 downwards.
GGCAAATTTTAAATAAAGCAATCTTTTTAAATTTTTCATTTTACCCTCTAACTTTAAGAAACCTTAGCTTTCATAAACGGCATCGGATCTACCGGAACACCTCTGTATAGAACCTCGTAGTGCAAATGCGGACCGGTTGAACGTCCGGTATTTCCCACTTCGCCTACTGCCTCGCCGGCTTCTACGTATTGACCTTTTTTCACATATATTTTGTTCATGTGTGCATACTTGGTTTTGAAACCATTGCCATGGTCAACTTCAACCAAATTACCATAACCACCGGCATATTCGGCTCTGGTTACTTTCCCTTTGGCCATACTTTTAATTTTATTTCCGGTACGGCTGGCTAAATCGACCCCTTTATGACGAGCCTGTTTTTTATTAAACGGATCAGCCCTGCCGCCGAATGGAGAGGTTAACCAATAGCTCCATACCGGTTTGCCGAGAGGAACATACTGTACAATTTCGCGATAATATTCTAAATCATCAACATCACGATAAATCTCGGTAATTTTTTGGCTGATTTCTTTATCTTTTAATTTAGGCATTTTTGCCGGTTCAAACAAGCCCCCTTTACCATTTTTGCGGTTGGCTTGCGGATTGAAATATAAACCTTGCTTTTTGAGCGGAACATTTATTTCGCTGAAAGCACTCTTAATTTTGTTCACTTCTTTAGAGGAGATTTGAGAAACTTTTTCCAAAACCTCTTTTTCTGCCTCTTTCAGCTCATCAATAATATCTTCCATCTCATTCATTTGGCGCTTGAGCTCATCTCGTTCCGAGGCGGCAATATCTCTTTGCAAAACAGCTTCACTTAAAGAAATTTTTTCTTCCAACTTATCTTCCGAAGCCCAATCATTGTTTGATGACAGTTGTTTGATTTTGTCTTCAACCACGCTTGCTTGCTTTTTATATTTTTCAATATCTTGCTTTGAACCTTTGCCACCCATATTACTTAGCATATTAGAAATATTTTTTTGCAGGGACATAAAATCGCCCATCAAATTAGCATATGCATCTCGGGTAGTTTCAAGCTCTCTGGTTTTGGCAGAAACCATAACTCCGGATTTATTATAAATATGATAAGAATAAAAACTCCACGCACCAATAATGAATAAAGCACACAAAAACAATACCTGAGCCTTGGACGATATGGTCAAGACTTTGGCACGATTTTGACTGCGGAAGATAATCTCTTTTTCAGAAAAAAGCTTTTTCTTTTCTCTAAATTGGGGATTATATTCACGCTTACTGTTAGCGTTCTTTTTATCCATATAAAACCTATGACTTTAAAATATAAGCATTTTACAAAAAACTTACTGTTTTGTGTTATATCTTAAAAAAATATTAAAATACAGTTTTTTTACAAACTTATCCTACTGTTATCACAACAGGCTTGTCTTTTTATCATGTTTTATAGTAAATACAATATAAAAAAATAATGATTGTGAGGATTTTGATGAAAAACAATAAAAAAACATTAAATTTCAGAATGTTAGAGCTTATCGCAACTTGGTTATATTCTGGAAAATCTCCCAAAGCTCCAGGCACCTGCGGCTCTTTGGCAACATTACCTTTTGTTTTTGCTTTGGCTTATTTTTACGGCATTTATGCTGTAATTGCTTTTGCTGTTATTATTTCCGTTATCGGTATTCCCGTTGCCGGAAAATATGCTCAAGCGCTGAATATTAAGGACCCCGGACAAATTGTAATTGATGAGGTTGCCGGACAAACCATTGCTCTGATTTTTGCCGGAACCAATCTTTATTTATTTGCTATCGGATTTGCTCTCTTCCGCTTGTTTGATATATCCAAACCATGGTTGGTCGGTTGGGCTGATACAAAATTGAGTGGCGGTTTAGGCATTATGCTGGATGATATTTTTGCCGGAATTTTTGCCGGAATTTTAATTTTACTCTTACAAATTTATTGCTTTTAATAATTATTTATTATCATCAGCATCTAAGATGATGAACTCGTCTTGGCCGACAAGATTTAAGACAACACGAGCTCGTTCATCCAACAAGTCCAAATCTAAGCTGGAAGATGAAAGTAGTTTTACTTTTTCTTCCAGTTTTATTTTTTCTTGATGATACATATTGGCAATTTGCTCTGCTTCAGATATTTCATTACGCAAATACAACAGCTTAAGCAAACCGCGTTCACCACTGATGCCATGAAAAATGAAGTATAAAGACAATAAAGTGCAAAAAATCAACAAGCCCGAATTTTTAATTCGATTTTGAATATCCAGTAAGAATCCCATAATTGTCCCTATTCTTCCCAAAATTAAAAAAACAAAAGAAATTCGCATTTGTTATCTGCGATATATTTATTTATGCACCCATTTAAGTTAAAAATTAGTTACAATTCTGGACAAAATTTTTATAAATGAAGAAAGCACCACAATTTTATTTTTCTTCTGAAAGACAATAAGCCATAGCTGATAATATTTTCTTTAATCAATGATTTTAATTCTTGCTGCAAATATGATTTAACTTGCTCATCTTTCTTTTGTTTTAAGAAATGGCGCAAAATTGATGTAAAATATTTTTTACGCATGGCATTATAATAAGGTGAATTTTGCAATTTTTCATGCAAAAAGCGGATTATTTCTATATAGCTTTGAGCATTTTTCTTTCGCAAAATCTGACCTTGGGACAAACTGTTTCCCCTTTGCAGGTAATAATACATTTCTTCCGGAACCAAAACGCCTTTTTTGGCTTTTAGCATAAAACAATTATTGTAAGGCAAGTCTTCATAGACCAGCCCGACAATGAATCTTAAATCGGCAATCATATCCCGACGGTATAATTTGCTCCAAACATTAACCGATATAACCCCTTTGGGCGCAAAAAATTCTGCTGCCGGATTTTCTATAACTTGATAAGCTTTATCTTGTAATTTTTCTATTGGTTCTGTTTTCCATATTTTTTTGTACTTACAGCAGGCAAAATCAGCATTTTCTTTTTCTAATGCTTTAGCCAAACGCTCTAACATCTGAGGATGGATGTAATCATCAGAATCCAAAAAATAAACATATTCTCCCGTCGCTTGTTCAAAGCCGGTATTTCTTGCACCGGAAAGCCCTCTGTTTTCTTGATTTATGACTTTGATGCGAGAATCCTTTTTAGCATATTCAAATAATATTGCTGCAGAATTATCCGGACTTCCATCATTGACACAGATGATTTCTAAATTTTTGTATGTTTGATTGATAACACTGTCCAAACACGTCGGTAAATATTCTGATACATTATAGACCGGAATAATTATGCTTATCTTTGCATTCTCCATAAAATCTCCTTATCTGAATATGTAATAGAATGCCGATGATTGTTTATCTACCGGACTTATAACTCTTTTGTTAAAATTAGGATTCAACCATGCAGCCCACCAAGAAAATGTGCTATTGGCTATGATGTTATGTTTGCAATTTTTCATTAACTCCATATCAAAATAGCCCGTATTGCCATCATTAATATCAACAAAAGTGCATGGTTCTTGTATTTGTAAATTTTCTTTTACCCAAGGAATATCATCGGAAAAAATATAAAAATGCGGTTTTTCTTCATGTTTAACAATTTCAGCTATGGCATTTTTGTAATAATCGAGATTGCAAACCCAGCCTAATTTCACATAATCTCCTCGACGAATGTGAATAGATACCGAGTTTGTTTGTTTTATTTGTTCTAACATTTTTTTGTTTTCCGAAGTAAGCGCTTCTTTTAATGTGAAAGCCTCTTCGATTTCAGAGCGATATTTATTAAAATAGTGTTCGTTTGCAAAGACACCGGCATAGTAAGCATCTCTCTTTTCTTCCAAAAATTCTTCATAATAACTATAAGCATTTTTTTCTTTGATTATTCGACTATAATATTTACGAAGAAATGAAGGAAGCTTAATTCCGCAAAAGCGTTCTCTTGCACATTGACTGATTTGTTTGGCATTGGCAAAGGGGATGGAGATATTATACAAATTCAAATCAAAATTACGTTTGGTCGCGCCAGATTTTTTACCGGAATTTATCTTTTCAAACCAGCTATCATCCAAAAGAACTTGATTATCATGTTTTTTCAATGCGATAGCAAATGCATATTGGAACATTTGGTTACCAAGTCCGCCGGATAATTTTACAATCTTCATATTTATCTCCAAATAATTTATCCAGTTATTTTAGACGATCTTTTTAATTTAACAACACAAAAATAACACGCTCATGTCGATTTTGCTAAAATCTAATACATACGCAAAAACGCCAAGGATGTAATCCTCGGCGTTTTTATGAGCAACCTTATTTTAATGGTGCCGGTTATGTGACTCGAACACACGACCCACGCATTACGAATGCGTTGCTCTACCAACTGAGCTAAACCGGCTTAACTTCGGCTGTTAATCTATATCATCAAAATCTATAAATCAACCCTATTTTAGAGGTTATTAAACAGCTCAATAAATTTTGCACCGCGTTCTTCAAAGCTTTTGAAACAACCGTAGCTTGCCGCTGCCGGCGAAAAAAGAGCCATTTTTCCACCAACTTTTTGCAACGCTTCATACATTTCGGATACGGCTTTAGCAAAATCTGTTTCTTCCAAAACGACAATGTCTTTTCTCTTTAAAACCTCTTTTAAGGTTTGTGCCACTCTTGGTCCGGTTTGGAATAAGGTTACCACGACTTTGACATTCTTATCTTGATTGATAAACTCTGCCAACTCATGATAATCTTGCGCTCTATCATATCCGCCCAAGAATATGCCCAACGGAACATCAAAAGACTTCAGAGCAGCCATAGCTGTTTCGGGTGCGGTGGAGATACTGTCATTAATAAACAAAATGCCGTTCTTTACACCAACTTTTTGCAAACGGTGGGGCAAGCCATTAAAAGTCTTAAAACTTTTCACAGCTTTGTTGGTATCCAAGCCCAAATATTTGATGACAGACAAGACACCGGCCATATTATCAAGATTATGAAAGCCCTGTAATTTTGTTTCTTCAATATGCAACAAAGGCTTTTCATTCTCACATAAAACATTATCAATTTCGGCAAAGCCTTCTTTTTTATTATAATAGCGATAAGGCAAATTATATGCTGCGCAATATTTTTTCAGCTTTTCGCATTTGTCATTCACAAAGCAAACATCACCTGCTTGCTGATGAGCCACCAAATGTACCTTATCTTTATAATAATTTTCATGGCTTTTATGCCAATCAATATGCTCCGGAAACAAGTTGGTAAAGAGCACAATTTTGGGAGATACACTCAAATCACTGCATTGATAAGAAGATAATTCGCAAACAACATAATCATGCTCTTCTTGCAACAACTCAATCAGCGGACGACCGATGTTTCCGCCCAACGCCACATTTTTTCCTAAAGCCAGCAAAGCATGATATAACAATGAGCTTGTGGTACTTTTTCCTTTGGAACCGGTTACTCCGATGACAGTTGTTTGCGGACGATTTTTTAACATTTCCGACAAAAATATATCTGATGACGATGTTACCTTCACGCCCTTTGCTTTTGCTTGGACTATCTCATCTTTATAAATGCTCACTCCGGGGGAACGAATGATGACATCTACTTTATTCAACAAGTCATCAATATCTGTGCCGTGATAAATTTTTAATTCAGATTGAGTGATTTCAGAATCATTATACAAATATAAATTTTGATATTTTACATTGGCTTTCACAAACTCGGTTAAGGCCAAGCCTTCTTTACCCAGCCCCCAAATAAGCAGGTTTTTATTTTGCAATTCTGATAACAACATTAGAGATATTCCTTAAATTTTTCCGGCAAACAATGTTTTTCTGATGGCGTGAAAACTTGTTCTTGCCATTTTTGTAAGGTACTTAACCCGTATTTTTGTTCTACCAAAGGATAAAGCTCCTTAACGAGCGGTTCATTTTGCCATTGCGGATTTTGTGACAACAAATACATGGCAACGCAACATTCTTCCAACTCGCCGACACATTCAAACGGCTTATGATTGCTCAAGCCGAGCAACTCTTCAAAGCCCTGCTTTTGTGTCCCGTCTGCCAAAATGTTTTTGCCGACGGCTTGGATTAAATCTTGCTTATCCATAAACGGTGCCAAAGCCAAAAAGACAAAGCGGCATTTATCACATTCGCCGCACCAGCGCTCAAGCCTTTTTTCTTTATCAATTTTAAAAGCTTTATTGCAGCTGGTAAAAACTTGATGATATGGCTTTAACTTGGCAAAACGTCTGGCAATATCTAACTCTGACAATGGGCGTAAGAAAGAAAAATAGTTAAAGTTTTTGAGCATATATTTATGATTAAAAGCATTAAACATTTGCTCAAATTCTATCGATTTACTCCATTGGTGATTGACCTCAAAATGATCATCACGGACTAAGTTGCCGACATTGGCTGAGCGCTCATTACCCATAGCAACTTTATCATAGCCATAAAGAACGGCTGCCAAAGTCATGCAAAAGGCATAAATACCGCTGATTGGCACATGACCGTTATATACCCCTTCTTGACCATTCAAAGCAATCAGCTCCGGCGAGATGGTTCTGGTGAACTCAATATCTTTGCAGCCGGAAACTTCAATACATTCTTTTATCGGGCGAGGGCGACCTTGTGCTATGCAGACCACATTTTCGCCATGAGATTTTAAGGTTTCCAAAACCACATTGGAATCTTTGCCGCCACCGACCGGAACGGCGGTTAAATCCGGCAAGCTTATTTCAGAAGCCTCTTCAATGCTTGATTTTTCAGCATAAGGGAAATTTATCTTGTCCTTCAAATTCAACCCGTTGCGCCAAGAAAATTCGCCCAAGCCTTTTTCATAAAAAGTTTTGAAAAACTCTGCTTGCTCCTTATTTAGGCAGCCACTCTCTACTGCCATCTTTTCCGGAACAAAAGCTTTGTAATAGCTGATACCACAAGCAATATGCAAAAAGAACAGAATTTTGTTAACGGCTTCTTTTTCTTCTACCGTCAAATTGGTTTTAGCATTTTTAAAACAAATCGTTTCGGTAAAAGAATAAGCCTCGTCAAAAGCATAATCCAAAAACGCCGTAGCCGACTTCTCGTCATAGCGACAAGACACAAATCTAAATTGAAAGATATTATTCACCTTCTTTGCCCTCAGATTTTTTGCTCTTGGCTTTTTTGCTCTTTTTTTCTTCTGCCTTTACTTCACTTTGCAACTTTTTCAGCAAAGCTTTTTTAACATCAGCATCACCAAAAGTGATGGTCTGTTGCGGGAACGGAATTTCGATACCCTCTTCTCTGAAACGGCGATCGATTTCAAACCTTAAATCGCTCGGAATAATCCAACCTGTCCAGATATCACTGGTGTAGCAGCGTAACTCAAAATCCAAACTGCTGGGACCAAAGTCTTTGAAAATAACCGAAGGTGCCGGCTTTTTCAAGACACGTTTGTGATTTTCTGCACACTCCAACAAAATTTCGGCAACGCGGCGTGTATCCGAACCATAAGCCACACCAACATTAATAGACATACGCGAAGAATTGTCACTGTGCGTTAAGTTGGTGACCGTTGTGGAAAGCAAGTTTGCATTCGGAATAATCAAGCTGGTCTTCTTAAATGTTTCTACTTCGGTTGCACGAATGTTAATTTGTTTTACTTTACCTTCTTCTCCATTGATGCTGACCCAGTCCCCCACTTTAATCGGGCGTTCAAACAAAAGAATAATACCGGATACAAAGTTATTTACCACATTTTGTAAACCTAAACCGATACCAACTGATAATGCACCGGCAATCAAAGCAAGGTTTCCTAAATCGCCACCCATAATGGCTATGGCAAGCAGCGCCGATAAGACATAGCCTATGGAACCAAAACCTGACTCTAACGAGGCTTTGATACCTTCATCAATCTCCATTTTGCTTAAAACATTGCTTGCTAAACGACGCTTTAGCACTCTAACAACATTTATGGCAACAAAGAAAATAATTAAACCTAAGAATATGGACAATAGAGAAATTTTTATTCCCCCGATATGAAATCCTGTAAAGACTTTATATATTCCTCGATTTAATATTTCTACAGATACACCCCATAATGCCAAAACAAGATAGATTGTTACCAAAACAAACAAAGGATCGACAACCAAACTTATCCAAAAATTGAGTTTGGATAAAATTCTTCTTTTGATACGGAAATTTTTTGCCCAGAAGCGCATTAACAAAACGCGATGCATAATCTCTTCAAAGGCTTTGCGGATAATGAACAAAAAGCCCAATAAGATAAATGTCATAATCAAATGATTTAAGACAAAGGCTGATAAAAACGGATAACCACAAACGGCAATCAAGCACAAAATGATGGCAGAAAGCGTGGTAAAGAAAGTGATTTTAAATGTGGAACTTTCGCCATCATCTTCTTGAGTTTCTTCATTTTCTTCTTCCGGATTTTCATCATCAGCTTCCGGTAGTCCATTCCACAAACTGCGACGAACTATCAACCAAATGAAAAAGGCTTTTACAAAACAGCCAATTGCGCTGATATAGGCAGAAAGCTCAATACTATAATCGGAACGGTCGGCCATATATTCTAAAAAGCCAAACAAACCAATGGCATAAATCATCCCATAAAAAGCAGATGCCATACTTAAGGCTTTTTCATTATTGACATTGACCAAACGCCATTTTTCGTTATAAGGCGCAAAAACAACGCGAGCTATAGCCCTGCCCAATAAGACGTATAAAGAAAAGAATAAAAAGCTACCGATAACTGAAGCAAAATAACCACTGATTATTTCGGCTGAAGCAATCCAAATCAGCATACCGACGATAATACATGAAGGAATCACTCCATAGCCTATGGCAACGCAAACGGCAGCCGAAACTTTTTTACCATAACGCGGATGCTCGATTTCGTTGTCATAACCAAATTTGCGCATAATCAACAAACGCAAATAAACACCTAAAACCAAGCTCAAGATAAAGATGAAAAATACAGGCAGAACATTGCTGAAAACTTTGGATTTTTCAGAATGATTCAAACCTTCATACCAGTTTATCGGTGAATAGATAATATCATAAACAAAGCTCAGTAAATATTTATTAGCTTCGAACAAATTAGCCGGATTAATCAAAGCTTTTTGTTTGTTAAACAAATTGCCAAACAATTCCATACTGCGCAAATTTAAGATGCGCGTATCTATCTCGTCTAAACGAGCCAAAATAACATCGGCTTCGGCAACTTTGCCTTTTTGCGTATCCAACTCAGAAGAAAACTCTTTGCGTTTTTGAGCTAGTAATTTTGACTCTTTTCCACCTTCCGGCGCCTCACCCAAAGCATCAAGCTTCTTTTGTGTATATTGCATATCTTGTTCTAAAGACTTTTTAGAATCCAATGCCAATTGGCGCATGGTAGAAGATAAGCGAATGCTGGCTTGCAAATAGTCCGGTTTAGCGGAACCGCTTTTTAAGATTTTATCCATATCATTCAACATGGTACTGAATTTAAGATAATTAAACTCAGTTAAGGTTTCTCCCGTTTGCGTGGTTTGGGTTTGACCTTGAGCCCACACATTATCTGCGCTCCAAATCAGGCAGAAAAATGAAAAAAGCAAAAGCGGTAAAATCTTTTTCATCGGAATATTCCTTAATGTTTAATGATAATAAATTATTTTCCTAACATTAATTTCATAACATTAAATGCGTTTTTGGCAACACCAACACGCAAGTTATCGGCAACACACCAGAAACTAATGCCGTTTTCAACCGAAACATCTTGACGCAGACGGCTGACATAAACTTCATTTTCACCTTGAACATCGCTCATGGTTACATATCCGCCGTTAACGTGCTTGTCAAAAACAACCACGCCTTCGGTTTTGCTCATAAGAGAACGAACATCTTCAACATCAACCTCATCGGCACATTCTACGTTAACGAACAAACCGCAGCCGATGAATGCCGGAATGACGGCGCAGTTAGCATGAACTTTAACATTGCCGTTCAAAACTTTTTTGGTTTCGGCATTCAAAGCCCATTCGTTTTCGGTTTCATCACCTAAAAAGTCACCTACTTGCGGAATGACGTTAAAAGCAATTTGTTTATTGAAAACCTGTTGGTCATCCACAAGGGAATCGTTCATATAAATTTTTCTGACCTGATTGAAAAGTTCATCCATACCTTCTTTACCGTAAACAGAAGTAGAGCTGTATGAAGTGACAACCAAACGATTAATCAGATATTTTTCATTGACCTTGCTCAACGACAACAACATTTGGGTAACAGCGGCTGAAGGAATCGAAACCAAACCACGTTTAGCCTCATTTACTTTGGCATCATTAACGCCTGCCACAATCATCGGGACATCTTCTTCGGCAAAGAAAGCAGAAGATGTATCAATCACTTTAATTCCTTTGTTTAAAGCTTTGGGAACATAGCGTTTGGCAAGTTCTGCCGTGGTGGCAAAAATGGCAACATCTGCTTTGCTAAAATCAAAATCATCAAGATTATAGACGTCTAAGTCATCATCTTCACCATAAGAAACTTGGTTACCTAAAACAGATTTATAATCAACGGCAAAAACATCTTTAGCTTTGATACCGTCTTCTTCCAAAAAGCTCAAAATTTCACGTCCGACGCTTTCCATTACGCCGACAACTGCAATCTTTGTCATTTGCGAATCATCCTTTTGTTAAAAATTCTTTTTTATCCCTCTATATCATCTTTTTTCGAGCTTACCAACATTTTTTTCAAAAACTTTGATATTTATTCGTTGACAGATTTTAGACAAAATGATATATTTCTAACGTTTTAAGATTATTGTGGTTATTGTTATAAATGGATTGATTGATTCTTTGCTAAGGGGAAGCACTCGGTTGGTTTTTGGCGATGATGATGATAAGCTTAAGGCTCTTGCTCCGAAAATCGGGTAAGATAATTTATTCATTTTAATTTTTTTAACTTATGAAAAATTTTAATTTTGTAGCGATTATCATCGCTATCGTTGCGCCATTCGTTAAGCTTTTTCCGGCTTGGGCGCTAAAGTACACAAAACGAACAAACCGTTTTTCCGAGAAGTTTCAAATTTCTGCTATTAAGGAGGAAAATTATCTTTTAAAGCATCCGCAATCAGCAGCATGGGTTGGAGAAAGAATTTGGCACTTGCAAACGCGCAAGTACATGTTCGGTCTTAGAGATACGCGTCCCGAGCTCTTTGACGCCTTCATTTGCAACATTGATAATCCGATAGTTTTTGATGCGGCTTATGAAATTGTGCCAGAAGAGGCTATCAAGGTTAAAGGTTATACTCTTGATAGTAATCGTGTTATCAAGGCTTGTAATGATAACGTAAATTATCTTTATATCCTTGAAGGTAAGCAACCACAAAGTTTTACTGTTGATTTGGTTAGGAGATTAGCAGAAAATCGTCAACAGGTTTATTTTTCCTATCTTTTTTCAAAATCCAGGTGGGAAAAATTAGCCGAGCTAGATGTTGTGCTTTTTGAGCAAACCAAGAAAAGTGAAACGGCGGAAAGTTGTCTTTCTTTTCTGATGGGGAGACAAGATTATACTCCAAATTTGTCGCCGGAGCAGCTTATTACGCTCGGAGATAAATATGAAAAGTGGTGTCAAAATGCCAATCCTATCAATGTGGCGAACAAAATGGCGACTTATTGGGCTAACATCCAAGACTTTCAAGCCATTGATAAATTGCTCCATCGGGTGCTTGAGACGGAAGCTTCCCAAAAGCGTGATGATTTAGCGCGTGAATTGCTGAAAATGATACCGGAAGACGTGTCATATTATGCTGATGATATAATCCTTTTGTTGGATTTTGGCATTGCTTGTCCTTTTGCTTTTAAGTATTTGTTCAACAAAGCTACGGCAAATGTTGACTTCAACTTGGACCTTTGCATTGAACAAAAAGTTGAAAACAGAATCTCAATAAGGGATTTTGAACGCTTCAACGTCAAGCAAAAAGAAAAACTCTTAATTGCTTTGGCCAAAGATGATGTTCTTTCACAGACAATGCTTGAAAAAGCGCCCAATATCGCCACCAAAAAAGAGCTGCTAGACATTTTGGAAGAGAAAGCGCAGCTCAAATGGTTTCAGCCTTTGTTGGGGGGCTACATTACAGAGGATAATATTCGTATCATTGAAAATTACTATAAAACAGGAAAACTTTATGGTAAAATTCAAGATATGACATTCAATGACCAAAGATGGGTGGATATATTTGTCACACATAATTGGTATGATGATGAGCACAAACTCAAACTGATGCAGTGCGTATTTATTGCAGAAATTCTGAAATTCATGCAAAAATACGGAATCACTCAAGCTCAGTTTGAAGCATTGCTCACCGGAAAAAATGCCAATTTGGCACCTGAGGCAAAGCTTTATCTTAAGAAATAATTTTTCTTAGCCATTCTTTTATTTTTTTGTTTATTGGGAACACTCTGGCTTGTGAAAGTCGGGGTGTTTTTTTATTTTGAGCCTCAATTTCTTATTGCGAATGCAAAAAAAACAATTATTATATTTTTTAGTTTATTATTGGAGGCGTGTTATGAAAAAATATATAACAAGGACAATTATAGCTTTTAGCTATTTCTTTTGTTTTGGGATTTTCAATCTTGCAAATGCTTTTGATTTATCATCTCAAAACTCATATGTTACAGAATTGAAACCTATTCAAAACTCTTTTCAACTGGCTAAGGCAACCTTCTTACCAGATTATGGTAATGATTTAAAGATGTCTGACTATGACACGATTGATAACGATTATAACTCTAGTGCTTGTAGTGACTATCCTCACTCATCTTGCCCTGCAGGAGCCCGTTGTGAACCATGCCCCTTTGATGCTACCAAATACAAAGTAAATTCTTGTCAATCACCTTATATATTGTCTAATAATACCTGCACTTGCCCTGCATCCGTATCTTTAAACAACCAAAATGATGTTTGTATCAAGTATTGTGGTAGTACTTGTATTGATAAAACATGTACTCCATCTATAAACAAAACTTCTTGCACAAATGGGTTCAAAGATTGTGATAACGGTTGCGGACAAAACACTCGTAAGTGCTGCGTCGCTTGTACCGATAAAGTTATAACTAAACCTGAAAATTCTTCTTTTGTTTATGCTAATTGTATTGATGACAATGGAAGCAAACAAATTAAAACGGATTGGCTTTGCAATGAAGGATATGAAAAATCTGAAAACACATGTATAAAGAAAGAAGAATGTCCTAATTCAGAATATAAACTTACTATGTGTCCTTATGATGGAAACTGCTCTTCTTGTACAGCAAGTTCGGGTAAAAAATATTATAAACTGGATAGCTGTAATTCAGGATATTCTCCTCTTGACGGAAGTTATTGTCAGCCAAACAATTGTAACGTTCAATATGGTCCGGGGTTCTATGTTAAGGGAAATTGCCCTTCCGGTCAGATAGAAGAACTTAACGCGTGCGGAAAACTCGGTCAAAGTTCTACAGTATGCTGTAAGTGTGTATCTTCTAACAACTGTTCCGCTCAATGTTCTCAAATTTACGGAACATCAAACGAATGTTATGCTAGATGTATACCTCTTTGTAATCAATCTGGAACTGCGCCAAATAGCATTGTAATAAATGGTAAAATATGCAGTATAAGATAGCATAATTTCAGAAAAACTCTTTGTGAGGTTTCTCACAAAGAGTTTTTCTTTATTGTAAGTTCTTATGATAACACTTTTACTTTATAAAAAATTCATTTGCAGAATAACCAAATGTTATTATATGGATTTGCTATTTTCTTACATCAAATATTGCAAAGCTTGATTTCAGATAGTTTAGCAATTTTTCATCTTCAAAAAATTTATCGCACTCGGCATCCGGCGTGTTATCCCCTTCAACTTGACGATAGCGTTGTAAATAATATTCTTTAACTCCCTTGGCTTTGAGTTCATCGGCTATAGTATAAATATCATCTACACTCAGCACTCTTGGGTCACAAGTGGTGCGGCACTCAAATGACTTACCGCTTTTGATGAGCATATCCAAGCTTTGCATGGCTTTATCAAAATGATTAATACCGCCTACTGCTTTGGTATAATGCTCAGCATTTAACGGCGCTTTAATATCAAAACCGACCCAATCTAAAAGAGGTAAAACCTTTTCAAAATGTTCCGGTCTATAGCCGCCGGAGTGCATGCCGACTTGATAGCCCATATCTTTAACTTCTTTGATATAATCTATCAGGCAATCTTGTACCAAAGGCTCACCGCCGCTGAAAACAACTGCATCCAATATTCCTTTTCTGCCTTTCAAAAACTCGGCAAACTTCTCCCAAATGAAATTTGTTTCTGCGCCGATTTTTTGCAAAGCTTTGTTGTGGCAAAAAGGACAACGCCACGGACAGCCCTGCATAAAGACAACAGCAGCCATCTTATTAGGAAAATCGACGGTGCTGAAGGTCTCAACACCGCCGATTTTTATTTCTTTTTGCATTATTTTCCAATAATACTATTCAGCTGCAATTGCTGTGTAATCTTCTCTTGCTTCCATACCTGCGATTGCTTTGCTCTCAGAGAAGCATACTCTTGAATAAAATTCAGATTTTTTACCTTTGTTGAACTCAGATACCGGACGCAAATAGCCCATTACTCTGGTCCAAACTTCGCAAGGTTGTCTTTCTTCATCACTCAATCTAACATCATCAATATTAATTGTAGTCATTTTTAATATACTCCAGTTTCTAAGATTATTAACTAAGCAACTTCTTTTCTAGAGGCTGCGGCTCTTTTTTCTGCCAGCTTCTCTTCATCGCAAATCGGGCAGTATTTATGTTCTCCGGAAATATATCCGTGTTTTGGGCACACAGAGAAAGTCGGAGTTATGGTAATGTATGGTAAACGGTAATTGGTCAAAACTTTTCTTACCAAATCACGGCAGACTTTGGCTGAAGACAGCTTTTGTCCCATGTAAAGGTGAAGAACGGTTCCGCCAGTGTACTTGGTTTGCAAACGAGCTTGCAAATCCAAAGCTTCAAACGGGTCATCCGTAAAGCCAACCGGCAATTGAGAAGAGTTGGTGTAGTACGGATTTTCTTTGGTACCGGCTTGGATAATATTCGGGAAGCGTTTTTTATCTTCACGAGCAAAGCGGTAGGTTGCGCTTTCTGCAGGTGTTGCTTCCAAGTTATACATATGACCGGTTTCTTCTTGAATTTTTACTAATTGAGCGCGGATGTAATCCAAAAACTTCTCAGCAAAATCTTGTCCCCAAGGAGTTGAGATATTTTCTTTGCCATCGGTATAGTTCAAAATCATTTCATTGATACCGTTTACACCAATGGTTGAGAAGTGGTTACGCAAGGTTCCCAAATAGCGTTTGGTATAAGGATACAAACCGTTGTCAATCAAGCGTTGAATAACTTTGCGTTTGATTTCCAAAGATGTGCGAGCAATGTTCATCAACTCATCAACGCGAGCAAACAAGCCGGCTTCGTCACCTTTGTAAACGTAACCCAAACGAGCGCAGTTGAAGGTAACAACACCGATAGAACCTGTTTGTTCTGCAGAACCGAACAAACCATTACCTCTTGCCAACAACTCACGCAAGTCGAGTTGCAAACGGCAGCACATAGAACGAATTTGGCCCGGTTTCAAAACAGAATTGATGAAGTTTTGGAAATAAGGCAAGCCGTATTTAGCTGTCATTTCAAACAACAATTCGGTATTTTCATCTTCCCATGGGAAATCCGGTGTCATGTTGTAAGTCGGAATCGGGAATGTGAACGGACGACCTTTAATATCACCTCTCATCATAACTTTGATGTAGGCTTTATTAATCATGTGCATTTCTTCTTTCAAGTCGCCATATGTGAAGTCTTGTTCAACGCCGGCAATAATCGGGTGTTTTTCACGCAAGTCTTCCGGGCATACCCAGTCAAAGGTAAAGTTGGTGAACGGAGTTTGTGAACCCCAACGAGAAGGAACGTTCAAGTTGTAAATCAATTCTTGGAAAGCTTGTTCAACTTGATCATAGCTCAATTTATCAGCTCTGACATATGGAGCCAAATAGGTATCTACGGATGAGAAAGCTTGAGCACCAGCCCATTCGTTTTGTAATGTACCCATAAAGTTAACCATTTGTCCGATAGCAGCAGACAAGTGTTTTGCCGGACCTGCTTCAGCCTTACCCGGAACGCCGTTAAAACCTTCATGGAGCAAGTTTTTCAAAGACCAACCAGCGCAATATGCAGCCAACATATCCAAATCGTGAATGTGAATATCGCCATTACGGTGAGCTTCACCTACATTAGCCGGATATACGTGGCTTAACCAATAGTTTGCGGTAACTTTACCGGATACGTTCAAAATCAAACCACCGTTTGAATAACCTTGGTTAGCGTTGGCATTAACACGCCAGTCTAATCTTTCCAAATATTCGTTAATTGAGCTTTCTACATCAACCATAACTTTTTTATCAGAACGCATACGGTTGCGTTGGTCACGATACAAGATGTAGGCTTTGGCTGTTGCAAAATAGTTTGCGGAAATCAAAACTTGTTCCACAACATCTTGGATTTGTTCAATTGAAGGCAGAGACTCTGCAAATTTGTGTTTCAAGACTTTTATCACTTGTGCAGTTAAAAGTTGGCTTTCTTCTTCGCCAAATTCTCCGGTAGTAGTACCGGCTTTATTAATGGCATTGAAAATTTTAGTGTTATCAAACGGAGCTAATGTTCCATCTCTTTTGGTAACGCTCTCAATCGGAGAGGATTTGTACTCGGTCTCTGACATTTTTCTTTAACAACCCTTCGTGTACTTTATTATAGTTAACGTCAAAATTGGTTCTTTATATCGTTCGATATGCGTCATACCATATATTGTGTAAATAAATTGTAAATATCTCAAAATATAGTATCCACATTTTTATTTAATTTTTTGAAAAAGCCTTTTTAGACGACTCTTTCTGCCCTCAATATTGCTTTATCCGGAGGCTGATAACAAGGACTTTAAAGTTAACAAAACGCAAATTTTGCCCTATCCCATTATATTTATTAGTAAAAAAAAATTTATGCTTGTAGATAAGATTCTGAATAACTTTTTTTTATCGGAAATTAAGGCAAAATTTATGTCAAAATACACAAAAATTAACTACTAAATATTGTATTTTTATAGCGACTCTTCCGCTTTAGATTCGCTATATATAGTAGATGTAGTATTTTTTCAGAAACGACTCCAAAACATCATAATTACTTATACTTATTCTATATGAAACTCCACCGGCTAATGCCGGTGGAGTTTCATTTTCCTTAATAGCTTAGTTTTTTGGTTGTGTTACCACTTCTTCACCAATAACACTTTCTTCAATATATTCATCCGTGCATTGAGGACCTAAGCAACGCTTCAGAACTGTTGCCTTTCTTCCTTCGGTTAACCCCATTACACGCATGGACGGAACATAAACATCTACAATCGTAATCTTAAAGATAATATATGCAACATTACCTTCTTCGTCCGACATATAGACTTTGATTTTATATTCTTTATTTTCTCCGGGTTGAACCTTTCCGGTAAAGCGCATATTTTCTTCATCATACTTCAACCAAGAAGGCAACGGAGAATCGTCATACAGACCGGCTTTGGTGGTGATTTTGCCTTGGAAATCGATTTTATCCATGATTTCTTTGGGAATCGTAATATCAATATCTTGCCATGTTTCAAGCGTGAGATCCGGTACTAATGTTGCTGAAGAAATATTAACCGGAGGACGTTTTGCCGGAATATCCAACAGATACGGACGATTATCTGGAATAAACTCACCATTCCCCCATTTGCGGAATGTTTTGCGCAAATACATGGCAATTTGAGATGGTTTTTCATTCAACATATAGTAAGGAATCGCATCCATACCCAATGTTGCATATAAGTTGCCTAAAGAATCCTGCAACTCGACATAAGCACCATATGCAGAAGTTTCATCTTCAATGGCTTTAGCTGCTTCCAACTTGCTTTTTTCTGCTTGAGCACCATCAGCGATTGTCACATCTTCGGCGATATTTTCGGAAACATCAGCCAATTCTTTGCTGATTTGATAATCTTCCAGAGCAGACATATAGCGAGCCCAAGCGACATAGACTTGGTTCAAGATCAAAGAAGTAATTCTTTGACGACGCAAATTTTCTAAATCTGCCGCATTGGGATTTTTTAAATCTTCAAAAATATGAATTGCTACTTCGCGACCTTGTTTGGCAATCAAACGATTGTAGTAAGACGGATTGTTTTTATACTTAATTTCTGACGGAGCTTTATATTCTTTGACATACATTTTCAAAGTTTCGGGAGAAGTTACCAAATCTCTTACTCTCAGCTCCGGACGATTGGTCAAAGCTAACCATTCCATCTCAGATAAGTTGCTTTTGATTTCCGGTAAGGAGAAATTGCCATATTCCGGACCAACCAATTTATATTCGCTGTACGGATGCAAGCCCATTAAGGTTGCCAAACGAATCTCCGAATTTTCGAATTCGCGTTTCATTGTCGACAAAGTTTTAACAGCTTCCATATATTTTCTTTTCTGAACCATAACATCCATAGAAAGGCTTTGACCTGATTTTGCCAACTCTTTACTTTGAGCATTGATTTCATCTACCGCCAAGGTCATGTACTCAATCATCTCATCTACGGTCGGGAGCAATTTTTGTGCGGTTAAAGTTTTCCAATACAAGATGCGGGTTTCTTGCAAAATATTATGAATAACTTTGCGGCTTTGTTCGTAAGCAATATTATGTTTATATTCGGCATCTTGGCTTTGATAATAAACACTGCCAATATCCAAAATGTTCCACGTTTGCTTTAACTCTGAATTGGATTTTGAAGAAGTGACGTCTGTCACATAACCGGCAGAAGCAAAAACTTCCGGCATTTGGTCATAGGTTAATTGACCGGCATCTATCATGCTTTGTTCATAGCCTGCTATACGACGCGTATAATTATATTTCAGCGACAAAGCCATGGCCATATACATATCAATCGGCTTTTCAATTTTTCTGGGTGTTGCCGCATACATATTTTGCAAATCGGTATCGACACGAATGGCTCGATCCCAATCGCTATATGCAACAGGAGCCGGAACACTTTGTTCGCTGTCGTTTCCAAATAAACTGCAGCCTCCTAAGCACATTATTCCCAAAACAGATAAAAGCAAAAATTTTTTCATAATTTTATACCCTTTACAGACACTCTTTGTGCTTAAGTTATACTAATTCTTTTTAGATTTACAGTATTTATTTGCTTTTATTCAACTTTCATATATAAAATATTAAGGGTTAAGGTCTATTTTTAAAAATAAGATTATTTCATTTACTGGTAAAACTTAAAATGTTGGACATTTTTAATACTATTTTCAAATATAAAGAAAAGGAAAGCCCTGATAAGCTCGGACTTTATCCTGAAAGTGTCCATGTTGACGCCATGCCCGAGCGTCGCTATTTGTGGACTTCACGCATGTTGGTAATTATTGCCAGTTTAAGCATTAGTTTCAATATGATGTTGGCTTCCACCATCTATTTGATGTTGCCGCAACGCTCAACATATCCGCGCTTGCTTTATATTAACGATTATTTTTCCAGACTCGACCAAATTGAACCGCAAGAAAGACGCATTTCCGCAACGGACTTAATTACAGAACAACATATTTATAACTACATCATGTTGCGCCATGCCATTCCCGAAGATTTTGATGAGCTCAGAGAAAAATGGGCTCCTTATGAAACTCTTTATTGGTACTCTACACGCGACGTTTATGATACTTTTTCTAAGAATGAAGCGCAATACAGTGTAGATCAATTTAGAAATTTATCGTTACATCGAGATGTTGAAATTCAATGGGTTAAAATTATGAGTACCGGTTTGTGGCAAGCACAATTTTTGACTTATGACTACATTCGCAACAATCCCAAACCGGTTGTCAATATTTGGCGTGCCGTTATCCGTATCGGTTACGGACAACCGCCCTTCCGCAACAGAAATGACTTGGCTAAAAACCCTTTCGGCTTTTTGGTTACAAACTATTCTCTCGGTTATATGGGAACACCGGAAACCTCAGCACACTATTTGGAAACGGCAAAAGAGTTGCGCGACAGATAATAAAAAAAAACTCTCGCCTCATGACGAAAGTTTTTTATTGCTTTAATTTTTTGATGAACTTGCTTTTTTACGTTTTTTCAAATTGGTCAATTTATCACTGACGATTGATGTATCTCTTCCGGTTTTTGCCAAACGGTCATACATACGTTCAATTTCTTTTTCCAAATAAGCTTGTTCAATTTCATTATTCAGCTCATTTTGCTCTTCTGATTTTCCCGATGTCTCAACTTCTTTCATATGAGCCATAATGTCTTCAACATGCACGGAACTGTCTACTTTCTTTTTCACAAAATAGGGCAATTCATAAATCAGTTGTCTGGCCTGAGCATAAGCTTCTTTGGTGCTATCTGTTTTTTGGTAACGCAATTTCAACAATCTGAACACAATGCTCAATTCATTACTGTTATCAACAACAATAAACGGAACCGGATCGGCAAACCCCTCAATTGATATAAATTTCAAATATTCTACCAAGTGATGGAAGAATCCATTAACATTATATAAAATAAACGGTTTTACCGGCAACAGACCATCTTGCATGGCAACACAATCATAAGCCAATTCATCCAAAGTGCCGACACCACCGGGAGCAAAAACCACAAAATCGGCATTCAAGAGTTTTTGTTTTCTTTCTTCCAAAGTTTGAGCAACAATCACATCTTCAATTTGTGAGATGATTTCATCACTTTGATAAAGATTGTAATATTCTTTGGTGGTAATTCCTTGAATCGCAGAAGCTTTATCTTGATTGTGTTTCCAACCATCCAAAACGCCTTTGGCAACGGCCCCCATAATACCGCTGCTAGACAATCCAAAGTCGAGCTTAAATTCCATGCGGGCAATTTGACGACCTAAATTATAAGCCTCTTCGACATAAAGGCTATCATTACCGGAACGAGAACCACCGGCAACAAAAACGCGTAAGCCTTTTTTGGCATTTTCCTCAGCAAAGCTGCCGACCATATCATCCATTTTTTTATCCATAGCTCTCTCCTATAAAGGTTCGATATCGCCCTTGGCTTGATTTTCATAAAACTCTTTGACGAACTCATCAAATCTGTCTTCTGCCAAAGATTGGCGGATGCCCTGCATCAAGCGTTGATAATAGCGGATATTGTGCCATGTTAATAACATTACAGCCAAAACTTCATTACATTTTTGCAAATGGTGAATATAAGCTCTGGTATAATTTTTACACAAAGGACAATCGCACCCTTCTTCCAACGGGCGCGGATCTTCTTTATGACGCGCATTGCGAATGTTGATTGTTCCAAAACGTGTAAAGGCTTGCGAAGTACGTCCCGAGCGGGTCGGCATCACACAGTCAAACATATCGACACCACGAATTACAGCACCGACAATATCATCCGGACGACCAACGCCCATCAAATAGCGCGGTTTATCATCCGGCAACATTCCGGGAGCATAGTCCAAAACTTGGAACATGTTTTCTTGACCTTCGCCAACAGCCAAACCGCCGATAGCGTAACCATCAAAACCGATTTCTTTTAACTTTTCGGCAGAATATGCGCGCAAGTCTTGATAATCACCGCCTTGCTGAATACCGAAAATGCCGTAGCCATCTCTGTCTACAAACGCATCTTTACTGCGTTTTGCCCAGCGCATGGACATTTCGACAGATTTTTTAACCTTATCATGCGGTGCCGGTAATTTTACGCACTCATCCATACACATGGTGATATTCGAATCGAGTTTGTGTTGAATTTTGATAGACTCTTCCGGACTTAAAAAATATTTCTTACCATCAACATGAGAGCTGAAAGCAACGCCTTCTTCGGTCAATTTTCTCAATCCGGACAAGCTCATTACCTGAAAGCCACCGGAATCGGTTAAAATAGGTTTCGGCCAGTTCATAAATTTGTGCAGGCCGCCCATTTTTTCAACCAAATCGGCACCGGGGCGCAACATTAAATGGTATGTATTTCCTAACAAGATTTCTGCGCCGGTGGCAGCAACAGATTCAGGCATCATTGCTTTGACCGTGGCGCATGTTCCAACCGGCATGAAAGCCGGTGTGTTAACAACACCGTGTTTGGTGTACAATTTTCCCAAACGGGTTTTTCCATGACGTTTTAATATTTCAAACTTTAATGACATTTCATTTTTCCATTACATTTTATTATAATGTTTTTGATAATGCCTTGATTTCTGTTTTTTAGCAAGAAGAATATATGGCACATTAAAAAAAAGGCATCTTAAAAGATGCCTTTTTAATTATTCTTCGCTTTCATTTCCAGGATTTTTATCTATAGCATATCCCGTGGCACGAACCGTACGGATATAATCCGGACCAAATTCGTTTAACGATTTTCTCAAACGTCTGATATGAACATCTACCGTACGAGATTCCACATAAATATTATCGCCCCAAACATTTTTTAACAAATATTCTCGAGAGAAAACTTTTCCGGGGGTTTCCATCAACATACGAAGCAGACGAAACTCAGTTGGTCCTAGGTGAATATAGTTTTCACCGCGATATACTTTTTTAGCGGTTAAATCCATGACAATATCTTCAAAGACCAATTCTTTTTCATCTTTAGGTTCAGGAGCACGACGCAATTGAGTTTTAACACGAGCCATAAGCTCCGGAATGGAAAACGGTTTAGTCACATAATCATCGGCACCGGCAGACAAACCTTTGATTTTGTCTTCTTCTTCACCTTTTGCCGTGAGCATGATAATCGGAATGGTTTTAATGTCCGGCTTGCTGCGAATCATCTTACAGATTTCAACACCTGATAACTCCGGCAGCATCCAGTCTAAAATAATGACTGAAGGCATATTTTTTTCAACTTCGGCAACAGCCTTACCGCCTCTGGCTTCCCATAAAACTTCATAGCCCTCTTTTTCAAGATTATATTTCAAAAGAAAAGCCAAAGCTTCTTCATCTTCCACCAGCATAATCTTATGTTTCATCAAACTACTCCCGATTAGATCCTATATCTTTGTATTTTAGTCTGATTATCTTAATATTACCTTAAACTATTGATATTTTTTTGATATTCGCCACCAGCAAAAACTGCTGTTCCTGCTACCAAAATATCTGCTCCGGCAGCCACGCATTCTGCTGCCGTCATCGGATTGATGCCGCCATCAACTTCAACCTCAATATTATAAGAGCTGCACAATTCTTTTACTGAGGCAATTTTTTGCAATTGGCTTTCAATAAAGCTCTGCCCGCCAAACCCCGGATTGACGCTCATAACCAAAACCAAATCTATTTTATCCAACACATATTTCAGGCAAGCTTCGTCTGTAGAAGGATTTAATGACACGCCGGCTTTGAGCCCATAATCTTTAATGGTTGCCAATGTTTTATCTAAATGTTTGCATGCCTCGGCATGAACCGTAATGATGTCGGCGCCGGCTTCAGCAAACCATGGCACCATAATATCAGGATTTTGCACCATCAAATGAACATCAAACGGAAGTTTGGTATAGCTACGCAAGGCTTTAACAACTCCGGCACCAAAGGTTAAGTTTGGAACAAAATTTCCATCCATAACATCAATATGAATCATGTCTGCGCCAGCTTTTTCCAAAGCTTTTAACTCTTTTCCCAAATTGGCAAGATCTGCCGATAAAATGCTGGGAGCAATTTTAACCATAAGCAAACTCCTTTTATTTTTTTATAAAACTTGATTTTAGCTTAGCTTAAAGATAATTAGATTTTCGTTAATCAAAACAAAAAAATCCGCAAGAGATTTATCTCAAGCGGATTTTTTTTAGAAAGTTTATAATCTGTTATCCGGCTGCGGAATCGGAGGTAAAGGATCCGGCTCAAACTGTTTGCTGACATTTAGCTGTCGTGAGTAGTCTTCATAGACGACTGATGAAACATTGTCCGACTCATCCAAAGTTTCTCCTTCACAAGAAGATAAAGTTCCCATCATAAAAACGAACATTATCCATAAAGCATTTTTATACACCGTCCGAAACAATAAAATAACTCTCTTTTTATCCATAGTCTTAAAAATTAATAATTAATATGAAGTTCGTTAACATAATGATATTTTTTTAAATTGCAACAAAAAAAACCTGCCAGAACAAAATTCTGACAGGTTTAGTTTCATTTCTTCTTACTTTTCTTTTTCAGCAAGTAAACAATAAAGTTATGTTCGTTGATTTTGAAATTTTGCAAATCCCAATGTTTGGGTTTACAATTTTCATCAAGTTTTAACCACAAGGTTTCAACATGCGGCTCGGGAAGACTTTTATGATTTATTACCTCTTCCAAACGAACCTTCCATAACTTTTTTTCGGCATCAAACTCACTTTTTACATCAACATCGTGAACAAAATAAAAATTATAAAATGAATCTCGTTCCAGATGAGTGACTTTAATGTCTTTTGTAAGGTCTTGCGCTGTTGCTTGCATAGACATGCTCATGCCAAACAACAAAAATAAAAATAAATTTTTTCTCATACGCTATTTTTTTAATAATATTCGGAAATAATTAGCTTTGCTTTTTTTCTAACATTTTTTGCCGAATTTAGGCAATAAAAAAAGCTCCTTTGTCAGGAGCTTTTTTTATATTTTGAGAATTTATAAAATTACAATTCTCCGGCAGCATAACGTTTTGCCATTTCAGACATCGGAATTGCCTTAATTTTATCGGCATGACCAGCTGCACCGAAAGCAATGTAACGAGCTTCGCATACTTTTTGCATTTCTTCAATTGCCGGTTTCAAATATTTGCGCGGGTCAAATTCTTTCGGATTTTCGGCAAACAATTTGCGAATCGCACCGGTAATTGCCATACGGCAGTCGGTATCAACGTTAACTTTACGAACACCGGATTTAATACCTCTTACGATTTCTTCAACAGGAACACCGTAAGTTTGAGGAATAGCACCGCCGTAAGCATTGATCAAATCTTGCAATTCTTGCGGAACTGAAGAAGAACCATGCATAACCATGTGGGTGTTCGGCAATTTTTTATGGATTTTTTCAATAACATCGATTGCCAAAATTTCACCATCAGGTTTGCGGGTGAATTTGTATGCACCGTGAGATGTTCCAACTGCAACAGCCAAAGCATCCAATTTTGTTTCAGCAACAAAGCGTGCTGCTTCATCAGGATCGGTTACAAGACGTTTCTTGTCGATTACGCCTTCAGCACCATGACCATCTTCTTTATCGCCTTTACCTGTTTCCAAAGAACCAATAACGCCCAACTCACCTTCAACAGATGCACCAACAGCATGAGCTCTGGCAACAACTTCTTTGGTTACTTTTACGTTATATTCAAAAGAAGAAGGAGTTTTTCCGTCAGCTTCCAAAGAACCATCCATCATAACTGAAGAATAGCCGTTAACAATGGCTGATTGGCAAATATCTACGGATGAACCGTGATCTTGGTGGATACAAATCGGCAATTCCGGAAACATTTCGATACCGGCTTGAACCATGTGACGAATCATTGGATCGCCGGCAAATTTACGAGCGCCGGTAGAGGTTTGCAAAATAACCGGAGCATTTACTTTTTTTGCAGCTTGCAAAACAGCAATGATTTGTTCCATATCATTAATATTGAAAGCCGGAACACCATAGTTGTTCTCAGCTGCATGGTCAAGGATTTGACGCATTGTAACTAAAGGCATATTTTAACTCCTTTTGATTGTTTGACATATTATTACTGCTGCAAATATATATCCTTCCTTTTCTTTTGCAAGAAAATTATGCTGATTTTTCATTTTCACAAAACTGTAATGATTATTTTTGTTTTTTTATGCTATTATAAAGATATAAATTCCCTCCCCATATATGGGCATTGTCATAAAGAAAAAAATCAATTTGCAGTCAATGGTTTCACTTTCTTTATCAAACAATGCCCGTCTTTTTTTATCTGTCACAAAAGTTTAATAAAAAAACTATTGCAATTTTTTGTTAAATGCGCAAGATTGTTTCCGCTATGTTTATTTATTAATTAATTATTTTATATTTTTGCTATGGAAGTTTTATTTTTTGCAGGAATTGTCCTGTTGATGGTGGCAACAGTTTATTGTGCACCTAAAATCGTGAGAGGAAAATTTAGTTTTGCAGCATTTGCATTATTACCGCTGTTTTTCTACGCTCTTTTGTTTCTTAAAGAACAAAGCGTGTTCTATGCCGTATTAACTGCTTTCTGCATCTGTTCTGTCGGATATGCTTTGCTTCTGCATAAAAAGAAACAGCATGACCCCAATTTACTTACGTCAGAAAATTGTTCGGTCACATCTGATTTGCAGTTGCGATATATGAAAGAAAGGCGAGCCGCAAAATATGATTTCTATAGACATTGGTTTATGAAATTGGTTTGTCTGAATGTTGTTGCAGTAATTTTATTTACTCTTGCTAATTTCATTTATTAAAAAAAAGCCGTGCGCGATTTATAAAATATCGCGGACGGCTTTTTGTTTCCTAGGCTGTAACCCACCTGTTAACCACAGAATTGGATTACAGAAAAATACATATTAGCGGTCGAATGTTTCTTGACGGCGACGGTATTTCAACTCATCTTCCGAAACGACTTCATAGTCTCCGTTGTCCAATTTTTTGTACGACCAGACAGTCTTTCCCATAGCCTTCCAATCGTGTCCAATTCCAAATTTTTGGATTTTTGTGCCATCTTGGGGAACGACTATAGCAATACGCGGAGTTTCTCCTGCATACGCTTTTACATACAAATAGCTTGGAACGCCATCTTTCTTTACTTCTGCTACAAAGGCGATATATCCGTAATCTCTTTCATTTTTAGGATATATACGACATGGCAAAAAGTCTTCATTTTTCAACTCAAAACCAGCTTCTTTTGCTTTTGCGACAGCTTGTGACGCATAACGAATGTATTCTTTCTTTGGTTCCATAATGATAATTTTTAATTAATAAGACGAAATATGGGGTTGAACTTAACACGAAAAAGAGCTTTGTCAAATATTTTTTTACTCTTCTATATGCAAAAAAGGCTCGGAAAACCAAGCCTTTGACTAAATTTTATTTTTTTACAAGCTTTTAACAGCATTGACAACCGCATCAACAGTTATGCCGAAATGCTTGTATAACTCTCCGGCCGGACCGGATGCTCCAAAGCCATCCATGCCAATGATTTTGCCGTCGAGTCCGACATAACGCTCCCAGCCATATTTTGCAGCAGCTTCTACGGCAACGCGCGGTGCTTTGCCCAAAACTTTTTCTTTATAATCTTTGCTTTGAGCATCAAACAACTCTGTACAAGGCATGGAAACCACAGCGACTTCAATACCTTCTTCTCTTAATTTTTGTTGAGCTTCAACAGCCAAAGATACTTCCGAACCGGTTGCAATAATTGTTGCTTGTCTTTCTTTGCCTTTGCTAACGTCAGAAATGACATAGCCGCCTTTGGCCGTCAGATTTTCGGCAACAGAGTTTCTTAACATCGGCAAACCTTGTCTGGTTAGAGCCAAAATGCTTGGTGTATGTTCACTTTCCAAGGCAATTTTCCAAGCTTCTGCCGTTTCGACCACATCGCATGGGCGGAAAGTATAAATATTGGGCATGGCTCGATATGATGCCAAGTGTTCAATCGGTTGGTGTGTCGGACCATCTTCGCCCACGCCGATTGAATCGTGCGTTAAGACATAAACGGCTCTGATACCCATTAAAGCAGCTAAGCGCATAGACGGACGCAAATAATCGGAAAAGACGAAGAATGTACCACCGTAAGGAATAACACCGCCATGCAAGGACAAACCATTCATAATGGCGCCCATAGCATGTTCTCTAATGCCATACATCAAATTGTTGCCGTTATAATCTCCTTTTTCAATGGTTTTCATGCCATTAACAAATGTCAGGTTAGAAGCAGCCAAATCTGCCGAACCACCGACAATTTGCGGAATGCTCGGAACAATTTTTTCCAAACACATTTGCGAAGCTTTTCTGGTGGCTACTTTTGTTTTTTCATCAATTGCCTTTTGCGCCATGGCTAACAAATCTTTGTCCCAGTTTTGAGGCAATTTACCGGCAATAACATCCAAAAATTCTTTACCTTTGGCTACAGCACGTTTTTCCCATGCAGCATATTCGTTTTGATGAGCTGCACCGCAATTTTTCCATGCAGCTAAAATTTCTGCCGGAACTTCAAATGGCGCATAATTCCAATTCAAAGCCTGACGCATGGCCGCTACTTCTTCCGCACCCAACGGTGAACCATGGCACTTGCTGGTGCCGCATTTGGTCGGAGCGCCGAATCCAATTTTGGTTTTGCAAGCAATCAATGTCGGCTTATCTGACTTTTGTGCTTTTTCAATGGCTTGTTCAATTTCAGCATAATTATGACCATCAATGGCAATAGTATTCCAACCTACAGCTTTGAAACGAGCAATTTGGTCGGTAGAATTAGCTTTATCTACGGTACCATCAATGGTGATATTGTTGTTATCCCAGAACACAATCAGTTTGTTCAAACCCCAATGTCCGGCCAAAGAAATGGCTTCTTCAGAGATGCCTTCCATCAAGCAGCCATCGCCGCAAATCACATAGGTATAGTGATTGCAAACATCTTCACCATATTTGGCTGCTAAAATTCTTTCGGCCATTGCCATACCAACAGCTGAGCTAATACCTTGTCCTAAAGGACCGGTGGTCATATCAATACCAGCCAAGTGACCATATTCGGGGTGACCTGCCGTTTTGGCACCCAACTGACGGAAGTTTTTAATGTCTTCAATTGAGATATCTTCATAGCCCATCAAATAAAGCAAAGAATAAAGTAGCATGGAACCATGTCCTGCCGACAAAACGAATCTGTCTCTATCAAACCAACGCGGAGATTTGGGATTGAGTTTGATGAACTTTGAAAACAAAACCGTTGCCACATCGGCCATACCCAAAGGCATGCCGGGGTGTCCGGATTGAGATTTTTCAATGGCATCAGCACTCAAAAAACGAATGGCATTTGCCATATTTGTTAGGTCTGAATTAGACATATTCATTCTTTATTCTCCTGTGTTTTTATTTTCTTAAATTTTCCGGTTCAACAACGGAGCCATCTTCATAATATGTTGCCGGATATTCTTTAACATTAACGTGATATGGTTCTTGCGAAGTTTGGCTTTCATCATAGCCTAAATCTACGTCAAAAAATCTTTGATTGTATTGCTTTTCTTTGGGAGAAAGCTCTAATCCGGCAAAGATTTCAAATTCATACATCATATCTACCGGAATTTTTACCTCGACTTGAGCCCCTTTAAATTCTTTGCGACGCTCGCCTTTTGCCAAACTTGTTTCTACAAAATAGGACTTTTTACCAAGATATGCCGGTGGTCCTTTGATGGTGTTGGTAAACCAACTGAACTGTACATCACTCTCGTCTGTATTGCGCAATTTGTTGACGACAAATATTGGTGTAATTCGCGCTTTTTCTTGTTTAACGCGGGTATCAAAATAGCAAAAACCTTCAAAGCCTATCAGCTCGACTTCAAAGTTATCTCGATAGTTAACAATCTGGATTAATCTGGCATCTTCACGTTTGATGGTTACAAGCGGGCATTGTCTGTATCCTTCCGGAATGGAAGATGAACAACCACTTGCCAAAAAAAGCATCAAAAACGCATAAAATATTCTTCGCATTGCGCTTATCCTGTTTATTATTAATATTAATGCCAATATATAAGGCTTGTTTTATTTTGTAAATAAGGCAACGAGTTCGCTGTGATTAGAATAGCTAAACTGGTCAATCAGCGTTATCTCTTGAAGATGATAGCCGCCTTCCATCAAAATATTGGCATCACGAACGAAACTATGCGGATTGCATGATACGGATACAATTTTGTGCGGCTGTTTGGCGGCAGCAACGATTTTTTGCACTTGAGCCAAAGCACCGGCACGCGGCGGGTCAAACACAACGATATCAAACTCAGCCAATTCTTTTTCATCTAACGGATATTTGAACAAATTTTTAGTGATGATTTTGATATTAGGTATCATATTGGCATTAACCGATTGTTTGAAACCTTCCAACAATTCGGCTGAAGAATCAATTGCCGTGATTTGATTGTTTTTGTTTACGGACAACGGATATGAAAATGTTCCGACACCGCAAAACAAATCGGCAATTTTTCCTTCATCTGCACCAATGTATTTTTTCACCAAATTTATCATCGCGGTTTCAGAGGCTTTTCCTGCCTGCAAAAAGGTTCCGGCAGGAATTAAAACATGATAGCCGGCAATATCAATATAAGGTTTTACTTTTTCCAAAATGGTTTCTGATTTTGCGTCTGCCTTGCGACGATGAGAAATACGAATAATGTCAGAAGCAGCATTTCCTTGTTCGGAGATAATCATACGATAATCCAGCGTTAGTTCGGCATCAAACGCCAAAACCACGTCCAAACCATTATCCGCTTCGGTTATCCAAACATCTCCTGCCGATAAATTTTGATAACCGATAATCTTATTTTTTTTGCGTTGTGGAATTTTTACGGCGCAAAGTTCACTGATAAGGCGACGAATATTTTCTAAATTGGCATTAATTTTGGAGGTTAAAAGCAAGCAAGATTGTAAATCGACAATTTCGTTACTTTGCTTTTGGTTAAAACCTAATTCCAATGCTCCCTTTTTATATTTAAATGCCAGAGATGCACGGCGACGTTGACCATCCCCCAAGAAAAACGGTTCTTGCATTTGATAATCGGAACAATTTAAGCCTGACAATATTTTTTTAACTTGTGTTACTTTTTCTTCTTTATAAGCTTCCAAAGACAAATGGCGCCAAAGACAACCGCCGCATTTTTCTTGATATGGACAATTCATCTTACCTTAAACCCTATTTTAAATCGTCTTCATCTACACCCAAAATCGGATAATCTACTCTATCTTCTTTTTGTTCTTCGATATTGGTGTTTTCCCCTTGGATATGGTTGCTTTCAATGCCATCAAGCAAAGAAATTTCGGTATTTTCCTCTTTTTCAAAAATCGGATGACGATTATTTACCTCATTTTTCATGCGTTCTTGTGTTTCTTTATTATCAAAGGCTTCCATATCATCTTTATCAAAAATTTCGACACGATTTCTGCCGTTTTCTTTTGCTTTATACAAAGCTTCATCGGCTGTTTTAATCAATGTATCTATATTGTCAGAAATTTCGTAAGAAGAAACACCGATACTTACCGTAAAGCGAACTTCTTCACCTTCATCGGAATAAACGACAATTTCAGAAATACTTTCTCTTAAGCGGTCGGCAACAATTTTGCCTTTGCGGGCATTGACGCCGGCCAAGAAGACAACAAATTCTTCACCACCGTAACGAGCTACGATATCGACATCGCGCAAAGCTCTTTCACAGGTTGATGCCAATTCAATCAACACCTTATCACCGGTTTTATGACCATAGGTATCATTAACCTTTTTGAAGTGGTCAGCATCAATCATCAAAACGCTAAACGGTTCATTTGTTTTTTTGGCTTCAACAATACGTTTGAAGACCTCTTCTTCAAAATAGCGACGGTTATATAAAGCCGTTAACGGGTCTCTTGTGGCTTGGTTCTTTAATAAAACTTCACGATTTTTACGTGATGTAATATCTTGGAAAGCCGTATATAAAGCCACATCATAGTTATAATCAATGATATTGGCTGAAGCCAAAAGCCAAAACGGAGTATTTCCGGTCGGGGTTTTGACTAAGATTTCAAAATCTTGAACGACGCGTTCTTTTTCCAAACGTTCATTTAATACATGACGATTTTCTGAATCAGCAAAGAAATCCTTAAAATGATAGCGTTCCAACTCATTGGGCATAATGCCAAACAATTTTACGGCATTGCTGTTTGCCAATATGATGCGGTCATCACTCAAACGAGAAATGATAATCGGGAACGGAGAATATTTGATGATTTCTTCAATTCTTTGAGAGTTTTTCTCGATTTCCAAACTGCTTTCATCACATTTCTTGGCAAAAAAATCTGCCTTCATCATAATCATGGATATGCTCAACAAAACATAAATTACCGACGGCATATACCATGCTTCATAGATAAAGTAATTAATTCCTAACAGCTTCAAAATCATAATCAAAGACGCAAACGATGTTACAACACCGGCAAATATAAATCCGCTGCTTCTTTTTTTGTTAATTTGATACAAAAATCCTATTGATAAATATGCAAAACCTGCCAACGGGAAGATATAGCGCATTTTGGCTATCATGGTATTATCCGGAAAGACATACAAGAAAAAGATAATGGCAATTAACCCTAAACCACCGAACGCGGAAACCACCGGAACATCTGAAATGTTATTAATCAAAATGTGAGAAGATGCCATTGCCAACATGAGCATAGACACCAGACACAAAAACATTTCTATAAATACCCAGATTTCTACCGAACGTCCTTGAGAATATACTTCCGCAGAGTGAAGTGAAACATAGAGTGATATAAAATCGACAACAAGCCCCCAAAACAAAAGCCAAATACCTTTATTTTGCTTATTTCCGACAGAGGCATAAATACAAGCAAACAACAGCAAAAACAAAGATAAATAAGTAACTGTCATATATGATGCTTGATTAAAAATGCTTATATTTCCCATTATAACACCTTAAGTTTGATTACAATTCTTGTAGTATATTGCGTATAATTTAGAGCAGAAATTGTTAATATAAATTAAATTCGCCTGTTTTTTATAAAAAATTTGCTTTGTGTTAAAAATATAGATGATAAATTAAAAAAAATATTATACACTTTTATTGTTCGTAATGACTTAAACAAAATTAAGGATAAAACATGAACAGAAATATTCCTCTTCATTATAGCTATAATTTTAAATTAGATATTGATAAAATTCCGACAAAAGAATCTGATCGTCTTAACTTACGAATTTTATTGCCCGGATTATTTTTGGGTTTCATTCTCGTTCTTTTGGGAATTTTTGAGCTAACAAACGGTCTTAATTCACAAGCTCAACTTTTTGACAAATTGGCTCAAGCAGAAGGCGCGCGAATTTATAATTCTTTTATATCTCCTGTTGTCTTTGACTGCATCATCATTGTTCTCGGTCTGGGAATCATGACATCCTTAATTCTTTCTAACCTGCGTTATAAAAAGATATTTTTCGATGGTAAAAACGTTACTATGATTAAACGCAGCTCTTTGGGTAAAAAAGTTACTTACAAAAACAACATCAATAACTTTCAAGGGGTTATGTTGCGAATCGAATTTATTCAATGCGGCTTTATGACCAAAAATCGTTATATTATTGAGTTGCACCATAAATCAAGCGCACAAACCGTACCTTTGTATATTTCAACTTCAGAAAAAAATATCCGCAAAATTTGGGTAGACTATGCCCGCAAGCTCAACCTACCGACCCTTTTATACACTGATGAAGGAATCCTGCAAAGAGATGTTCCCGATTTGGATAAATCTTTAATAGAAATGGCTGATATTTGGAATTTGCACGGAAAATTTAATCCACAGTCGAAACACTCTTCGCGTATTGCCGTGAAAGAAGATCCGAACAAAACCATTATTAAATTGCGCAAAGTTTTGTGGGACGGATATAACATTCTCGGCGCATTAAGCATATTTATGCTCGGTTTGCTCATGTTTATTGTCAGCTTTAACACTCAGGGTTTTTCTCAACAATTCTTAATCATATTTTATACGCTTTGCAGTTTGGGGATTGTTGCCGCAATTTTCATTATGTTCAGAAAAGATAAGCTGGTTATCAAAAAAGATAAAATTGTTAATACACATAAATATTTCTTATTTTCTACAAAACATGATGAATTGTTCAAAAAAGATATTAAAGGGGTTTATGTGACACTCAATCCGGCAACTGACAGATATTTTGTCACTATCACCTCTTCCGAAAAAAATATTATTTTTGGAAAGAAACTGCCGATTGCCGATTTAAAATGGGTTAAAAACTTTTTAGTTGAACAAATCATCCGTCCCGATTAGCAAAAAATTGAATAAATACGCACATTTTTGCCGTTTTTGTAAAAATTTGCTTTGCTTAAAATTTGATTTCTATTATACATATTAAAAAGAGTTTTCTTAATTGGGAGATGATAGATGATAAAGAAAAAAACTCAGGAACAGCATAATGATTTTGAAGATGCTTTTATCCGTGAGATCGATGAAGAATTGAAAAATGAAAAAATCAAAAAAATCTGGGATAAATATGGTTTATTCATCATAATCTTCGTTGTTGCTGCCGTTTTTGCTGCCGTCAGCTTTGAAAGTTTTCAAGCTTGGAAAGATAGACGCAACCAAGAAATGTCCGACACTTTTGCATATGCTCTTAACTTGCAAAATCAAGGTCGCTATGCCGAAGCTAAAGAAGTGTTGGTTTCTTTACAAAACTCAGACCGCGGCATTTATTCCAATATTGCAAAAATGCAAGAAGCCTCTTTGTTGGTTGAACAAAATCAACTCCAAGATGCCATGAAAGTTTTGGAAAGCATCACTCAAAACGAAGATTTCAACCCGCAAATTCGTGATATTGCTACCTTAAAATTGGCTTCTTTCAAGCTTAAAGATGCTCCTGCCGAAGAAATTAAAACATTGTTGGCTCCTTTAACCGCTGATCAAAACGTTTGGAAAAATACGGCTAAAGAATTGTTGGCAATGCTTGCCGTCAGAGAAAAAGATTTTCAAGGCGCAAAAAATTTGTATCAAGAAATCAGCGAAAGTCCTGAAGCTGCAGATACACTCAAAGCTCGTGCTCAAGACATGATTAATGTTTTGTCCCAAAAGTAATTCTGTTTTTTTGATAAGGATGAGGTCATGAAATATACTACTTATAAAAAAGCCTCCGTTTGTTGTTTGGCTCTTTTGCTATCTGCTTGCGGAATGTTCGGAAAAGAAAGACTCAAACTTGATGGCGAACGCGTGGCTGTTTTGCAAGAATCTAAAATGCTGGCTCCCGATTTTGAAGCCGGAACATTAAAAATTACATTACCTCAACCTTATATGAATAATTCTTGGAAACAAACCGGCGGAAATTCTTTGCATCGTATGGAGCATTTACAAGCTTCTCAAAACTTGAAAAAAGTTTGGGATGCGGGAATCGGAACCGGAAGCTCTAAAAGAGATTATCTTTTGGCAGCACCGATTGTGGCTTACAAGGTTGTTTTCACCATTGACGCCGATGCTCAGGTTAGAGCTTTGCGCTTAGATGACGGAAAAGAAATTTGGTCAAAAGAACTTACGCCTTTAGTTGAAGATGAATACGAAATCTCTATGAAAGGTGCCGGTTTGGCTGAATTCAACCGCAAAATTTATGCTACAACCGGTTTTGGCAGTGTTTTTGCTCTGGACATGAAAACAGGCAAACAAATTTGGCGCTTTGACGGATCCGCTCCCATTCGTATAGCTCCGACTGTTGCCAATAATATTGTCTTTGTACAAAACATTGAAAATACACTTATTGCTTTGGATGCTCAAACCGGTAAAGAACTCTGGCGTTATAAAACCGCTACCGAAGCCACAACTTTGGTTGGTGGTGCAAGCCCTGCATATGATCCCTTACAGGATGTGGTCATTGCCGCATTTTCTACCGGTGAGCTCAAAGCCTTCAAAGCCAGCACTGGTTCTGAACTTTGGAGCTCTTTGCTCGTTTCTTACCGTCGCACCAATGCTTTGGCAAGCATTAACGGCATTAAAGCCAACCCGATTATCGACGGCAGCATTGTTTATGCGCTTGGTCACTCAAATATCTTGGCTGCTATTGATTTGAGAACCGGAAATCGTATTTGGGAAAGAGAAATCGGCGGCATCAGCCAGCCATGGGTTGCCGGTAAATATATCTACGTTTTGGATAACAGCTTCAACCTTTTAGCCATTGAAAAAGCCAGCGGTAAAATTGTTTGGAACACCAATATTCCGGTTACCAATAACGAAGAAAACACATCCGGCGTTTTTGCCAAGGGTCCGGTTTTGGCAGGAAACAGATTGCTTGTTTCAAGCTCAAACGGCTATGTTTTTGCCATCTCTCCGTATAATGGCAAAATTATCGGATATATCACCCTTGCCGATGGCGTAAGCGTTTCTCCGGTTGTTGCCCGCGGTATGGTCTTGTTTACCACGAATGATGCCGAAGTTGTGGCTTATAAATAATAGATTAGGATAAAATTTAATGAGTATGAAAGTTGCCATCATCGGACGTCCGAATGTCGGAAAATCTACCTTGTTTAACCGCTTGGCCGGTCGCAAGGTTGCCATTGTGCACAACAAACCGGGCGTAACCCGTGACCGCAGAGAAACCCCTACCAAACTGCGCGATATGAATTTAACTATCATTGATACCGCCGGTTATGAATATTCTAAAGAAGATAATATTGAAAAGCGTATGTGGGAACAAACCAAACGCGCAATCGAAGATGCCGATGTTTGCTTGTTTCTTTTTGACTCTCGCGATGGCTTGCAACCTTATGATGAGCATTTTGCTCAGCTTTTGCGTCAAATGCACTGTCCGGTTATCTTGCTTGCCAATAAATGTGAAGGCAAGCTGCAAGAAGATAGTATCGGGGAGGCTTATAAGCTCGGTTTTGGGCAACCCATTCCCTTCTCTGCCGAGCATGGTTTGGGCATGCAAGACTTATACGAAGCTTTGCACGAACATTATGTTAAATTGAACCCTAAAGACAAAACAGCCGAAAAAGCTGAAGAAAATCCGACTAACGATAACGGAACGGAAGAAATCAGTGAAGAGGCATGGAAAAAGCGCACCATTCAATTGGCGATTGTCGGTCGTCCGAATGTGGGTAAATCTACCCTTGTTAATGCCTTGCTTCAAGATGAGCGTATGCTCACAGGTCCTGAATCCGGTGTGACACGCGATGCCATTACCACGGCTTGGGAATATCAAGGTCGTAAAATCAATTTGGTAGATACTGCCGGTTTGCGCAAACAATCTAAAGTTTCCGACTCTTTGGAAAAAATGTCAGCCGCCAGCACTAAACGTGCCGCTTTCTTAGCGCAAGTTGTGGTTTTGGTTTTGGATGCCGATGCCGTGCTTGATAAGCAAGATTTAACAATCGCACGTCAGGTTTTGGACGAAGGTCGCGCTTTGGTGATTGCCGTCAACAAATGGGATGTTGCTAACCGCAAAGAAGCGCTTGACCAGTTGAACTATAAATTGCGCACGTCTTTAACACAGGCTGAAGGTGTGCCGACCGTTACCATTTCCGCCCTTAAAGGCGAAGGTTTGGATAAGTTGATGCGTGCCGTATTCAAAGTTTATGACCGTTGGAATATTCGTATTCCGACATCTCCTTTGAACAAATGGTTTGCCGATGTGACAGACAACAACCCGCCACCCCTCGGCAAAAATAATCGTCGCATTAAATTGCGTTATATCACGCAAGCTAAGACCAGACCGCCGGCATTTTTTATTTTTTCCAGCAATCCGGAAGGTTTGCCTGACTCATATTTGCGTTATCTGATTAATAACCTGAGAGAAACTTTTGATATGGGAGGTATTCCAATTCGTATTACCGTGCGTAAAGGTAACAACCCTTATCAAGACAAAGACTAAAACAAAAGCCTCTTCCTTATGAAAGAGGCTTTTTTTGTATTGCATTTAGAAAAAAGGTTCTGACCACAATCAGAACCTTTTTTATTTTTCTTTTTATTATTTAGCGGCTTTTTTAGAAGTTTTTTTAGCTGCTGTTTTTTTCTTAGCTTTTTTAGGAGCACTGGCTTTTTCTAAACGAGTTTGTGCCAATGCAATTGCTTTATCCAAATCTTTTTCAGTGGTCAAACCAATGATAACCGGATTTTTCGGACGTAAGGTTGCGCTTTCACGGTGGGTGCCGTTACGAATGGCATCAATTGTCGGTTTGGTTGTACCAATCAATTTGCAAATTTGGCTGTCTGCCAACATTGGATAGTTTTTGATAACCCAAGCAATGGCTGCCGGTTTATCATTTCTTTG
>CALXZK010000010.1 GCA_944393225.1 uncultured Alphaproteobacteria bacterium | reverse complement strand
TGCCGCAACCATTCAAAACATTTATGCCCACGTCAGAGGCAATACTCGCGGCTAATGAAATACTTTTATCTGCCAAAGAAAAAGAGGAAAAGAATTTTTCCTCTTTTTTTATGCTTGCTTTTTTTGTCAAAATGCGCCATAACAAAAAAGACATACATATTTATTAATTTTTAATTATTAAAGCTATGGAAGTATTAACTTTGTTTACAAAACGCTCAATGGCGTTAGATTTTTTCAAAAAGCATTACTGTAAAAAAACAAGAAATTACCTAACCTCTTTGGTCTATTTAGTTTTAACACCGGAAAAAGAACTGGGTTGGGCTGCAAAAAATTTACAAGCCGGAAAACTTTTTTTCAGTCCGCAAAGAAATCAGGAAATCGAGTTGGAAAATTTGGAAAATTGCCAAATCATCTCTCCGGAATCCGTTTTCTTCTATAAAAACAAAATGTTCTGGTATAAACTTAACAAAGCAACCAAAGATTACAGCATTGTTTATGTAAAAGTCATCAATTCTGTAACCTTTGCAGAAAGGCTCTATCCCGATATGGAGTTCAAATTCTGTTTGGTTAAGGATAAAAAGAACAACATTATCAACTGCGCTTGGGTGGCTTTTAAGAATGAAAAAATTCAAAAGCAAATTCCGATTTTCCAAGATGAACCGGAATATAAAGCCAAAGATGTTTTCTTTGAACCCACCGCTTTGGGTGATGAATTTCGCTTTTTGGATAAAAAATGGTATACTTGCACCGAAAAAGGCAAATGTCTTTTGGCTGAGTTACCAATAATCTAAAAACATAGCAAAAAAAAGAGAATTTCTTTTGTAAGAAATTCTCTTTTTTTTATTATTGACAAAAAATTTATTAACATTCATTCTGAAAGAAATGAAAATTATTAAACCTTATATATATGGAACCGAAAATTATTGTCGCTCGACTGGACGGAACAGAAATCGACAGCGAGAAAAAAGCTCAAGAAATTATGAAATTTGCACCGGAAGTTCAATGCAGTCTGATACATTTGGTAGAACCTGCCGGAGAACATTTGCTCTGGGTTGGAAATGATAGTCATTTCTTGAAAATCAAACCCGTCTTCAATGATGACTTCATCCCTAAAAGCTTTGATCAGATTAAAGTTTCTTTTTTGAAAGATTCGTGCTTTTTCACCTTTCGCGAAAAGCTTTATTTTTTGCTCAACTCTGATGACGGCCTTCTCATCACCTATGTATCCGTATTCAACTGCTGGAAAGAAATTGATATTCTGTTAAAAAACCCGACAGCATTAAATACATATGCAAGGCTTATCATATCAGCGATAACAAAAGCAATGCACGCAAATTTGTCGGCTATTGTTGGAGAGTTGTCAACGACCGTTACATCTATACGTTTCCGTTTTTTCCTGAAGATTTTTTAGAAATAAAAAAATATCCGCTTTACGAAATGGACTATGAAGCTATGGATGTCGGCGAAAAATTTTTTCATCAAAACACTCTCTGGACAGTGTATCAAGAAGGAGAAAAGCAGTTTTTTGCCAATCCCAATTTAATGACTTTACATTTGTGCCAACGCTGAAAAAAAAGTGCTGTTTGATTTAATTCAAACAGCCTTTTTTAATCTATTTCAATTTATCGGGATTAAGTCCATGCAATTCTTTAGGTAAGAATATTCCATCTTTTCGGATGAGCTTATCATCAAACCAAATTTCTCCGCCGCCTTTTTCAGCCGTTTGGATAAGCACCAAATCCCAGTGAATGGCTGAACGATTACCATTAAATGTTTCATCGCTGTAAGAATTGCCGATTGCCATATGCAGAGAACCGGATATTTTTTCATCAAACAAAATATCAAGCATCGGCTTGGTGATATATGGGTTCACCCCAAGAGCAAATTCTCCCATATAACGGCTTCCGGCATCCAAATTCAGAAGTTTTTGGAATTTATCATTATTGGCCATTGATGTACCTTTTACAATTTTTCCGTCTTTAAATTCCAAGCGAATATTAGAGAAATATTCCCCCTCATAAACCGTATCGGTATTAAACTGAATAACCCCGTTGATGGAATCTTTCACCGGCGCGGTATAGACCTCACCGTCCGGCAGATTTGCCGAACCTGAATCTGCAACGGCTTTTAAGCCTTTGATGGAAAATTCAAGATGCGTGTCAGGGGCAATGATTTTCACCTTATCTGTTTTATCCATAAGTTTTTTCAACGGTAGCATGGCTTTGGCCATTTTATCATAGTCAACCAAACAAGCCTTAAAATAAAAATCTTCAAAAGCCTCTGTTGACATCCGAGAAAGAGCCGACATCGTGTTGTTGGGATAACGCATCACCACCCAACGTGTTTTGGGAATCCGCACCTCAAAATGCACCGGCGTATAAAACTCATGCTGATAAAGCTCCATTTGTTTTTCTGAGACATCCGAGAGCAAAAACATATCATCATAACCTCTGATTCCGACATAAGCATCGCATTGTTTCATAATTTCGGCGTGCATCTGACCAAAAGCGTGAAGTTGGTCTTTTGAGGCTTTGTCGATAAAACTTTTGATAAAAGCATTGTCGTTAAAATACCAAAAAGGCACGCCGCCGGCTTTGGTCACTTGTTTAATCACTTCATTAAACAGTGTTTTGACCGATTCGCTGAAACCTTCAATAAATACTTTTTCCCCTTTTTTAACTTTGATGGATTTTTTGACAATCTGCTCTGCCATTTTGATTAATCTGTCATCAACTTGCATTTTTCCCTCACAGTCTTGTTTATTACATATTCAATCATTTCATCTTCGGTTGAAAGATTGGGAAGGATAACATCTCCCAAAACATTTTCTCCGATAATTCCGATTCTTTGTTGTTCATCCTTACAAATTGCCCAAAACTTAAACAACGCAATCAATAAGAAGGCGGCATTTTTTTGATTTGCACAAAAATATTGCGGGCATTTGCCTTCTTGCCATTGAACAACAATTTGTTTTTTCAGATAATCTTCATGAATTTTAAGCCCCAAATATCCCAAACGCTTAATATCGGCATAAGCCTCTTTTTCATCCATACGCAACAAATCGCGCATATACCGAAGAGCGTTGGTTAGTGCCGCAAAGGGCCGATATTGCTCAAAAGCTTTCCCGCTATCTTCAACTTCAAAAACAACTGTTTCTAAATTTGTTTCTTCGGCATAACTTTCTATTGAAAAAGCCAAGGCTAAAAAATAGAGAAAATTTCCTTGCTTGGTTTGAAATTTAAGTACACGCTCGTGAGCATATTCTTTCAACAAATCCCGAACATAAAGCCTCATTTTTTGCCAAGAAGACAAAAAAGAATCCTCAATCTTTATCAAACGACAAGATTGTCCTAAAAAGTCGGAAGATTTATTTTCATCAAACACAATTTCGAGCATCAAAAACTCCTTTTAAGGGTATAAAATCAAAAAAAGATAAAAAAACATATAACAAACGGTGTAAAAAGAAAAAAAATATTAGACAAAACAAATGATATAAAATATGATGTTCTTGAAAAAAATAAGACAAAGCGGAGAAAAAAATGAAAGAAAATACACCGCCTGGAATTGAACTAAACTTGGGCAAAGAATTAGCTTATATTATTGTTTTGCCTAAAGCATTGGATGCCATTTCTCAAAAGCAACGGCGGCGTATCAAATCAAATGCCTCTATATTATATGAAAAGCTCCTTGGTCTTAAAAACTCTCTTGATGACCTTTTTATCACGACCTCTAAAAAAAACACAGAAGAATACCAATATCAACTTTATAAAAAAATTATCACAGAAAAACTTATCTTAAATATTGCCAGTGGCAAGACTTCAGAAATCAAACAAAATATAGAACAGATAATGAAAGAAGAAAATCTTCGCTTTATTGAGCGCGAAGAAAGCCAAATCTCGGCAGAAGAAAAATTTCTGATTAAAACAGATTTTCAAGGCTTATCACACTATCCATCTCAAGAGCAATTTTCTCCAGTTTTTCAAAGATATATTAAAACTCAAAACAAAAACGAAAACAAACACACCCTTTCTCCACATAATTATAATTTAGAAGAAATTCCAGCATGGAAATACTTCAAACAATTTCCGTCTTTTGTAGAAAGATCCCAAATATTTAAGCTGGCATTAGCCGAATTTAACATTCACAAACAAGATATAAAAAATTTAAATTCTTATGATTTAATAGCTCTTCTCAAAAATTATTCCATCAAACACAAATTACCCCCTTTTGAAAATTCCAAAATGAAATTCATTAAATTTTTCATTAAGCATCATGAACAAGAACTCCGCAACTATTACCAAGTTAATAAGCTCGTCATCATTCAAGCATACCGGAACAAAGGGCTGAATTTTAATTTTGATGAAAACCCAAATGCCTATCAAGATTTTGTAGAAAGAAGCATTTCACAAATGAAAGAGTTTGGCTATGTTCCCCCACTGTTTAACATCCACCATAAATATCCGGTAAAAGATTGCAAAAGTGAAAAAAATTTAAGTCTTGCTAATGCTCCTTCAAATTTATGCCTAATTTTGCAATCACCATATCATCAAATGATGCACCTATTTGATACCAATATTTTGGGCAAAACGATTTTTAACCGAAAAGTAAAACGGCTTGAACTTCCTCAAGAGCTTATATTTTTTGGCGGATTTGATAAAAACTTCCAAATCTATCACAAACCCAAAGAAGAATATAGAGAAACCATTTTAACTTTTATCAAACAAAAGAAACAAAGAAATTAAAACATGCAAGAACTGATACAAACATTAAAAAATCTTCCTTTGATGCTCACAGCCAAACCGGCAACCGCTGAGCAAATCATCCGCACGCAACAAGACTTAAAAATCAATAACATAGCTCCCATTCCTCACGATTTTACTGAACTTTTACATCAGTTCAACACAGCAGAGTTTGATGGTTGCTATTTGTTCGGTATCAATCCCCGCTCTTACCATCTGGATATTTTTGCCGAAAATGAGATGTTAAACCTGCCCGATAAAGAAAATGTGCTCATCTTGGGATATGATGAATTTGACTATTTAGCCTACAATCACTCAAAGCAATGTTATCAAATAATTGACAAAGATAGTTTGGAAGTGGTACAAAGGTGTTCAGATTTAATAAATGCAATCAAATATTTATTTAAGATAGAAAATGATGAACAATATTTATGAATACAGCCCAGAAAACATCAAAAAAGCTGCTGAAACCATCAAAAACGGCGGCTTAGTTGCCTTTCCGACTGATACTGTTTATGGTTTGGGTGCAGATGTTTATAACCCTAAAGCCGTTGCCAACATTTTTGAAGTAAAGCAACGTCCGACTTTTGATCCGCTGATTTCGCATATTGCCGATATAGACTTTTTGCCGGAATATGCCGAAACTGATAGCCGCGTTATGGATTTGGCGCGCCATTTTTGGCCCGGACCGCTGACTTTTGTTTTGAAGAGAAAAGATAAAAATCATGCACTCGATTTGGTCTGCTCCGGTCTGCCGAATATTGCCGTCAGGATGCCCAATCACCCGATTGCTTTGGAGTTGATACGTTTGTCCGGCACCCCGATTGCTGCTCCTTCGGCTAATAAATTTAAGAGCATTTCTCCGACAACCGCGCACCACGTCTATAATAGCTTGGGCGATAAAGTTGATATGATTTTAGACGGCGGTCGTTGCACTGTGGGCGTGGAAACCACTATTATTGATTTAACCACCAAAGATATTGTCATGCTCAGAGCCGGCGGTATGAGCAAAGAAGAGCTGGAAGAATATACCGGTGAAAAAATCATCATTTCGCACGGTGACCCCAACAAACCCAGCGCCCCCGGGCAATTGCTCAAGCACTATGCCCCCGGAAGACCGTTGCGCATCAATGTAACAGAACCCAAAGATGATGAATTTTATATCGGTTTTGGTGACACCCCGCAAGCCCACCTCAATTTGAGCCCGAAAGGTGATTTGCGCGAAGCTGCCGCTAACCTCTTTGCTTATTTGCGCTTTGCCGATACGCAAACCAATTTCAAAGGTATTGCCATGGCACCCATTCCCGAAAACGATTTGGGTTTGGCCATCAATGACCGAATAAAAAGAGCTTCCTACAAAGAATAAAAAAAATGCGGAAATTTTCCGCATTTTTTTATAAGCTTTTCAAAATAAAATCAGGAATAATCTGCACTTCCCCGCAATATTGCCCGATAGAAGGAAATCCTTCAATTTCCATATTTTCTTTGGCAACACCGGTCATGGTCAGTGCGGTTTTAATTCCATAACTTTTAGCTCCCAAAATATCAGTTTCCAAAGTATCTCCAACCATGATAATTCGGTTATCCGGCGTATCAATATTTTGCAAAGCAAAATCAAAAATAAGCGGATATGGCTTACCAAAATATTCTACCTCGCCGCCCAAATCTTCATAAAAACGAGCTACAGAGCCTTCACGAACAACGGCATCTTCATACGGTTTCTCGTGAGAACGCAAATCCGGATTAGCGCAAATAAGAGGTAATCCTAATTTATAAAATCTACGTAATTCTGCTTCAAAAGGTTGCAGATTCAAAAAATCTTTCCATGTACCACCTTCAAAAATCTGCGGCTCCCCGATATATACAAAATCGGCTTCCTCGGAAGAAGATACTTCTTGATAAGGGCAATCAGCAAATAATGCTTTGTTGGCACGACCAAACTGATAAAATTTAAGTTTACGCGTATCGGAAGAAAAATTATCATAAGCCAAATCACCGGAAGTGACAATTTCATCATAATGCACACCTTTGATAAAGCCTCGTTTGGCTTGGCTTTCTTCCGCTTGAGGTTTAAGTTGCGTTCCGTTA
This sequence comes from uncultured Alphaproteobacteria bacterium, assembly GCA_944393225.1. Lineage (GTDB taxonomy): Bacteria > Pseudomonadota > Alphaproteobacteria > RF32 > CAG-239 > CAJLXD01. The sequence continues at coordinate 50,652 of CALXZK010000010.1, read as the reverse complement.
GAAAGTAAAATAACTTTTTTCTTGGCTTTTCTCAGCTCAATCAAATGTTCCTGAGCACCTTCAATCGGAGCTTTTCCGTCCCAGATTACACCATTAACACCCAAAACAAAAACATCAAATTTATCTTTTAAACTCAAAATATTATCTAGCATTTTTTTTAAACCCCGTTTAAGATACGCCTTATCAAAACAATAAAGAAAGGTTGTTACGCTATGGATGATTATAGCCATGATTATTTATTAGACAAGAGGGTTAAAATTTTTCAACCGCTCAACGGGTATCGAGCCTCAACAGATGCCGTTCTCTTGTCATCCATGATTGGCAAAATCAAAAAAGGCGAAAGCATTTTGGATGTTGGTTCCGGCACTGGCGCCATATCTCTATGCTTGGCTTCACGTTTTGCCGAAAAACAACCTCTTATTACAGGGTTGGAGCTGCAACCGGAATTAGCCGAGCTTTCTAATTTAAGTGCCAAAGCCAATGGTTTTGATAGTTTTTTGAAATATATAAACTGCAATATAAAAAATAAACCGCAAGATATTAAGAATTGCCGTTTTAATCATGTCATCACCAATCCGCCATATTCGGAAAGCGACATGCCCTCTCCTAACAAGAGCAAAGCTCTGGCGCATAATCACGACAATTTTTCTTTGCAAGAATGGATTGCTTTTTGTATTAAGATGATTGCTCCGCTCGGACATTTTTATATAATTAATCGAGCCGAAGCTCTTGATGAAATTTTAGCTTCCATTCACGGCAAACTCGGACATATTGAAGTGATACCTTTGTTCTCAAAATCGGGTCAAAATGCCAAAAGAGTTATCGTGCGCGCACAAAAAGACAACCATACGCCGACAAAAATCCACTCAGGCTTAATCATTCATGAAAACAACGGAGAATATACGCAAATTTCGCATCAAATTTTGCGTTTAGGAAAAAGCTACGACGAACTTTAAGAATTTTTGTACTTTACTGCTGTACGAATAGCATCAATTGCCGTTTCAATCAACTTGTTTGCGGTTTTGGCATTGTTTGGATAAATACTATAACCAAAACTGGTCATAATATTATAATCCATATAGTTTCCGACGACCGGTTCATCAAAAATGGCTTTGATTTTTTCCAATTCAACTTCCAAATCATGTTCATTACTAAAATCATTGATAAGAAGCCAAAATGGATACTTCAAACCACGCGCAACCGTATAGCTCTTTTTCAAACGGAAAACTAATTTTGAAGCCAGTTTTTTCAAAACAAAATCGACCATATTGGCTTCTTTAAGTTCTTCCATATTGTCAATGGAAACACCCAATACCGCCATCATATTTTTGCGTTGACGCATATCTTTATATTTTTCGTTATTAACGGCAATTTGAACACGGTCTTCAAAAAGGTAAAAGTTTGGCAAACCGGTAACGGCATCATACAAACCAGCCCCCGGATTATATTTAATTTTTCTGTCTCCAACCAAAACAAAAGTAAAATGCTCACCATCATCAATGTACATGGCTTGAAGATTGATTTTATAAATCCGTTCTTTAGCTGTTTTCAAACGTGTTTGAATAACTTTACCGTCTGTCAGCATGGCACCGACATTTTGAGCCAACATTTCCCAATCTTGTTTATCAACATAGTTCCAAAAACTATAGCCGATAATATCGTTTTCGTTTTGCACTTCCAAAATGGCCATCGCCGTATTATTCAAATAAACCACTTTATCATCACGAATGATAATGAACGGACGGTCGGATAGTTCAAATATTTTTAGCACGGCATCTGGCATAGATAAAGAAAAAGCGCCCCACTCATTTTTGAGTCTGGCACTTTTTGGAGTATTCTGATTTGCAGAATCTGAAATCTGAACAACGACGGGCGCAAAAGAAGAAGTTTTGCTGTTTGGCGTTCCCAAACTTTCATCCAAACTTTCAACGCCGTCTAAATCGACGCCAAAGTCCGAAGCCTTTTTGAGAATCCCAATATCGGCCCGAGTTACCGTGGGATCATCCAACTCTTCCAAATACGCCAAATTATCGGCGCCAAAATTAATTCTGTTGTCACTGACCATCGTTTTTAACCATTTTTTACGTTAACTGTTATAAATATATACATAAAAAAAAGATTTCTCAATTTATTTGTTCTTTATTAACATATATATATTAACATAAAGTCAATAGAAGGGTAATTTGAAAGAAATTAGATATGGCAGAAGAAAATATTGTGCAAGATAAAGCAGCAGAATCCGCCGAGCAAGCATTAGAACAAGGTGCTGAAAAAGTCGATAAGAAAAAAGTTTTGCTAAAGGAGCGTTATGATATTAACTTTAATGCACCTTTAGAAAACTTAAACAGTAATGGTGCCCGCGCCTATAAAGTGAGTGACCGCATTGATACAAGGCGAGAACTTTTTGCTTTGATTTGCAACCGAGAAACCTGTCCGCGTAGTTCTTTGTTGCCCTATGTCAAATCCATTGACCACCCAAACATCATGAAGTTGGTCGAATATGGTATTATAAGAGATCCGATTCAAAAGAGTAACTGTATTGCTTTAATTTATGTTTTGCCGCAAGGCGGAAAAGTGCTTGACCATTTGGATGAGCTAAACTTAAAGGTAAACCACTCTCGCCTTAAGCATATCATTTTAGGCTTGATTTCCGCGGCAGAAGCATTAAAAGGCTATGGCATCATTCACAGATCCATCCGCCCAGATAACTTATTCTTCCGCAACAAAGATTGCACTGAAGTTATTGTTGGCGATTGTTTAGCCTCATTTCCGGCATATCACCAACCGGCAGCTTATGAAACAATTGAAAGTTTGATGGCAATGCCTGCTGGTCGAGGCAATGGAACCGAAAAGAACGATATTTATGCCATCGGTGCAACCTGTCTAAGTTTGCTTTACGGTAAAGAACTTTTATCTGATTTAAGTGTTTCGGAAGTTATCCGTCTTAAAATGAAAAAAGGTTCTTTTAACATTCTTTCTACCGAAGAAAAAATCCCAACAAGTTTGGTTTCCGTTTTCAAAGGATTGTTGGCTGATGATAACAACGCTCGTTGGAACTTCATTCAAACCTACAATTATCTTGAAGGCAAAACACCTTATATCGCATCACACAACCTGCAAGAAAAACTAAAACGCTCTTTAACCATAAACGGCGAAAAGTGCTCCTCGGCAAAAGAAGTAGCTTATGCCTTATACTTAAACCCGAATGACGGTTGGGAAATTATCAAATCCGGTAAACTGTTGGAATGGGTAAAAAACGGTTTAGAGAATGATGAAATCTACTCTCATATTGAAAAGCTGGTTTCCCAAACAGATGAATCTTCCAGTCATGATATGGTCATCTCTCAAATATGCATACTTTTAGATCATGCCGCCCCCATTCACATTCGCGATATTTCCGTTTTTCCGGACGGCGCCTCAAAAGCTATATATTATTGCATGCAACACAACATCAATTTGAACAATTTCTATGACTTGTTCAATTCCGAGCTCATCCGCAATTGGTATCTGGAACAACCTGATTTAAGAACCCCGATGAACCTATCCGAACTTCGCATCAATATCAATCGTAAAGATATAGGTTACGGATTGGAACGCATAATCTATGAATTGGATGAAGACCTTCCCTGCCTCAGTCCTTTGTTGGGTGAAGAATATGTCAATACGGGGGCTCGTGTCCTAAAAGCTCTTGATGCCAACTACCTCAACATCAAAGGAGAAATCAGACCATACGATAAAAACATTATCGCCTTTTTACGTTGCAAACTCGGCAAAAAAATAGACGGCATTATTTTGGATTTAAATGCCAATAAAGAAGGTATGCAAATTTCTGCCATCATACGTCTATATGCCGACATGCAAAAAAAATATGGTCCGGTACAATTAATCAATTTAGGACAATGGCTGAGCAGCATTTCCAAACCGGTTATTGAAAGCTACCACAATCTCAAACTTCAGAAAAAAATAGAAAAAGACTTAGCCAAAGTAGCCAAAAGCGGAAAAATAATAGAAATCTGCCAAGCTTTAGAAGATCCGGAAACCAAAGAGAAAGATACCGAAATGTTCCGCAAGGTCAAAAAAGAAATCATCTCTCTTCTTTCCGAAAAGAACAAGCTGCTGACTCAAAACGGACGCATAATTGAAGAAGCAAAAGAAAATGCCATTAAATTTTCCAGCATTTTGGCCGTCATGACCATGATTGCTTCCTTCACGTTTAACCTAATGCAATGGATATCACAATGAAAAAAATGCCTAAGAAAAAAAATGTTGATTTTAAGAAATCATTCAAATCACTTTCTCTAGCACAAAAAAGTTTATTATTTGTGTTTTTAGCTATTGTGGCATCATCATTTCTGCCGGCTGTAATTGTTTTGCTGATTGGATTACTTCCGACCATTACCATTTTAATTGTTGATCCCAAAAATTCAGCCAAATTGGTAATTGTCGGCTGCTTCAATTTATCGGGGTTGTTTGTATATCTCATCAATCTTATTAATAAGTTTAGTTTTGACAATGCCTTCACCATTTTAGGTGACGTTTTTAATATGATTATCATGTTAGGTTCGGCAGCTCTTGGCTTTCTGGTTTATCATGAAATGCCTAACCTTTTTGCCTATATTGCTCAAAATTCAGCACAAAGACGCTTAGTCAATATTGATAAAGAATTAGAAAAAATAACCGAAGAATGGGGCGAAAAGATTATTGATGAACAAATTCATCAACCCTTGGCAAAAAAGCCTTAATGCACCGATGAAACAAACTGTTGCAGCTTACGAATAGAATTAAGCTCAATTTGTCTTACTCTCTCTTTTGAAATATGGTAAGTTTGACTCAGTTCTTCTAAGGTAACTGCTTTTTCTTCCATACGTCTTTTAAATAAAATATCTCTTTCTCTGTCATTCAAACATTTCAAAGAAGAAGCAAATTGTTGTTTGCGCCACTTGTTTTTTTCGCATCGGCTCAATAGCTCTTCTTGATTAGGTTTTCCATCGGCAATAAAGTCCATCCACTCATGACCTTTATCCCCCTCATTTTGCACGACGGCATTTAATGATCCGTCATGTGCTTTCAGGCGTTCATTCATCGAAACAACTTCTTTTGCGGAAACATCCAAACATTGGGCAATATCATCAATAATTTGATTAGACATTTGAGTATCGTTCATGAGATTCATTTTATCTTTAATGCGACGCAAATTAAAAAACAATTTTTTCTGAGCTGCCGTTGTACCTATTTTCACCAAAGACCATGAATTAAGAATATATTTTTGTATGGAAGCTTTTATCCACCACATAGCATAGGTCGAAAAACGAAAACCTTTATGCGGATTAAATTTCTCAATAGCATTAAGCAATCCCATATTTCCTTCGGCAATCAAATCGGCAATCGGCAGTCCGTATCCTTTAAATTGAGCCACGATTTTAACCACCAAACGCAAATGAGAAGTAATGAGGCGATAAGAAATTTTCGGATCTTTAGTTTTAACATATTCTTGAGCTAAAGAAAATTCCTCTTCATAAGAAAGCATCGGAAATTGCTGAATGCTATGCAGATAACGAGCCAAATTGATTTCCGGAGAAAAATCAAATCCGTTTAGTTTCTTTTGATCAGCCATTGTTCACTTCCTCCACAAAGCAGATACAAAATATCTTTTGCTAAGGAAATGCTAGATTAAAACAATATATTAGAATAGTTGCATATTTTAGACATCTGTTATCGAAAAAAAACGCAACCATATTCCGTTATATCATTTTCAAACGAGAATGAAGTTCCTCCAAATCATGAGGGAACGGCGCTGAAAAGTTGATAAACTCTTTACTTCTCGGATGAACAAAACCAAGTGTTGCGGCATGCAATGCTTGCCTTGGAAATGAATTTATATATTTTTTAATTTCTTCATCCATACCTTTGATAAGCGACTTTTTGGCTTTTTCATAAAGTTGATCTCCAATCAAATTGCATCCGATGGAAGACATATGTACTCTGATTTGATGTGTTCGACCGGTTTCCAAATTACATTTCACCAAAGCTGCCGCATTTTTAAAAATTTCTAGGGTTTGATAATGTGTCACCGCATGTTTACCACCATTAGCAACCAGAGCCATTTTTTTACGATCATACGGACTACGCCCGATATTTCCTTCAATTTTTCCGGTCATTGGGTTTGGCACACCATAAACAAAAGCATAATAAGTACGCTCAATAGAGTGATCAAAAAACTGCTCACTCAAAAAACGATGAGCCATATCATTTTTTGCCACCACCAACAAACCGCTGGTATCTTTATCAATACGATGAACAATCCCCGGACGCTTTACGCCGCCCACACCGGATAAACTATCTCCACAATGAAAAAGCAATGCATTTACCAATGTTCCGCATGGAGCCCCAGGAGCCGGATGAACGGTCATTCCGGCGGGTTTATTGACAACGACAATATCTTCATCTTCATAAACAATATCTAACGGAATATTCTCCGGTTGCGGATCGGCATCAACGGCCGGCGGAACAAAAACCTGATAAACATCATCTTCTCTGACTTTAAAAGAATTATCGGCAATAATATCATCATCACATGAAACATTACCGTTTTTAATCAATCGCTGCAATTGCGAACGAGACATTTCCGGAAAAGATAATGCTAAAAACTTATCTATCCGCAAACCTTTATAATCTTTATTAACTATTTGTGAGCTATATATAGTATTATCTGTTATCATATTCGTGTGCAAAATTTATTTATTATTTAGTATAAACATACAGATAAATAATAATTTTGCAATAAGGATATTCTAAAAAACAATGGAGACTAACATGGATAAACTAAAACTAATCAAAACAGCAGTATTTATCCTCACCTTTTTGCTTATTTTTGGAACATTGAGCCTTCTTGGCTTATTTTTCAAGAAAACCCATCCCGACACATCTGAGATTCCTCAACAAATTTCATTAAAACAACCGGTCGGCAGCTATGTTAAAGAGATGCAAGTTTCCAATGATAAATTATACATTTTAACTGTTGGCGGCGGTCTGGAAGATCGTGTTGTTATCTACGACACAACCGCTCACACTGTTTTAACAACTATAAAAATCAACTAGAGTAAAACAATGAGTGATAAAGATATTGACGCAGAAGTTCAAAAACATTTAAATGCAGATTCTCTGTTTGACGATACTGATGATGAAGAGTTTGAAAAACTGTTGAATGAATTTATCTCTTCCGAAATCACGGAAGAAGATACCGAAACTATGGCTCAAGACTACAAAGAAGCTCACCAAAAACAAGCCATTAAAGCTCAGCCAACAATATCAACACAAGAAACAACATCATCTTCAAGCTCTCGCCTTTGTGAAGAAGAGCAAAACTTGTTTGACGCTCATAAAAACTTCAGCACGGCCATTTTTCAAATTGCCGATAAAAACAATATCAAACATCCCTCATTCAAAATAACCGAAGATTTATTATATCCACGCTACAAACCTTATTTAGGGGAAAAATTTGCATATGATTCACTTGCCGGTTGGGATGTGATGATTAAAGCCTACCCCACCCGCATCATGAACATCAACCCCGGCGCCAAAGACGAAGAACTTTTGGAATATGCCGAAAAGACCACTGATGAAGATTTGCAATTAGCCATTATTTCATATGTTGAAATTTTGATTGAGTTGGAAAGCTGCGAAATTGCCTACGAAAAACGCAGATTAAAAGCTAAAAGAAAAAAGATTGAACGTGAAGTTATTGAAGAACATCAACGCCGCATTGACCGCATGAAAAAATATATCAAGGCTATTGAAGAAAAACAATTTCCCATCAATGCAGAAAGGCTGATAACCAACTACTTTAAAACATCTCGTAAAGACGCTGACGGAGCGTTTAAAGTATTGACCAACAATCCGGCAACTTTTGCCCCGATAGACGTAAGCAAAATCAAAGCACGCTTTTTTGGATTGATAAAAGCCAAACCGGAAGACGGCATAAGGATCAACCGAGAACTCGGAAATTTCTTAAAAAAATTAAAAGTTTAATTTTAGAGAAAAATATAGACAAAATATAAAAAGAATGTTATATTAAGGGTAATAAAAATAATTAGGGGGCATACCATGTCAACTTCAGATGATATTAAAAAAATGACACAAAAATTTGTTGAAGACAAAAGCAAACAAAATCTACAGGGACTATCTTTAGAAAATATGTCTCAAGTTTGGTCTGAGGCAAAAGAAGCTCCTGATGCTGCTCAACAAAAAGAAAATATGTCCAAAAACATTACCGATGAAATTTTGCAAAACAAAATTAATGAATATTTAGTCAACTTAAATTATGGACGTTTTTCTCCTGCCGATTTTTCAAAAATTTCTGAATTTTGCGAGGAAATTGGTTTCAAATTTGCCAATACGGATTTGAAAAGCAAAATTGACACCTTGCAAGAAACCATGGAAACTTGTCGCTTAAAAATGCCCAAAGATATTGATATCAAACTCGATGATAAATTAAAAGAAGAATATGCTCGCATTCCGCATTTGGATCAAATTTCAATCAGTGGTAATGAAGCTCAAATTAAAGATTTGGAAGATAAAAAACAAACTATCGGCAAAACTTTCACTTTTCTTGATGACAACAAAAACGTTATCGGTGGCGTAGAATTTGATGACAAAAACGATGCCCACATCTTATATACAAACAAAGATGGCAATGCCGTTGAGTACAAACTCACAAATGATAACAAGTTCTACATGATAAACGAAGATAAATCTGAAAAACTTTTAGATACCCAAGATGCAAAATCTCTGTCCACTCAAGATATGAGAGCATACAATTTGGCAAAAGCCTCCCAAAAAACATGGAAAAAATTTATCAATAAAGAATTAGATAAAAACATCCAAAAACAAAAAACCACGTTTAACGAAGGCGGCATAAGAAAAACTCAAGTCAACGAAGGTAATCTTGAGAAAAATGAAGCTCAAACCACAAAATTTGATGAAGGTGTAAGCAAACCCAAAGCAGAATCTGACTTAGATAACAATACCGATAATGAAAATGCTTTCCCTGATAATAAATTTGAATGGAAAGAAGATGATATTATCAAAGTTATGTTCCAAGATTGGTTCTTAGCTGCAGCCAACAGCGCAACTTCATTTGCCTTAAACCATATTGAATATGCGGCTGCTGGCATCTGGGATACAATGCAAAAATCATTTAAATCTCGTCAAAAAGAAGAAAAAGAAAAAGAAGATACCAAACCCGACCTCACCCATCAATTTTTTGGTGAAGTAGAAGATGTTGCCAACAAAAGCGTAAAAGCTCAGAAAGAATCTTGCGACAATCAATTAATCATTGATCAAATAAGAAGCGGTAACAACATTCAAGATGTTGTCATTCAAAATGACTTGCTGAGAAACTTTGCTCAACAAACAGGTGTTGATGTCAGCGGCTTGCTGAGTCGCGGTGAGCCGGAAAAAACCGTTCCCTTAATGACAGCCATGGCAGCATTATATAACACCGCCGTAGATACTTATGCTCGTACAGCTATTCTTGATGAAAAGATGAGAGACGTACACAGCTTTGATAACACCAAAGCAGATGCTTTATATGAACAAAAAATTGCCGAAGGCGGAAAAATTGTTAAATCCATATTGGCAGAAGAGATGAAAAAAGATCCGCAAAAGAACAACTTCACCATGTTCCAGGATACTTTAACAAAATTCTCCAAAGACATGAATAAAGCTGCCGATTTAGCTGAAAAAGACTATAATAAAAAACGCTACAACGAGCATGGTAAAGAGCCTAAAGAAAATAAAACTCTGCACCAATATCAAGAACACTTAAGTAAAGGTACGCCGCAATCTTTGCATGAATTTGCCAACGAGCAAGCGGCTATCATTCGCAACCGCGATTTCATTGTTTCCGGCGTTAATATGGAGCAACAAGAAATTGAGGCGGCTGCTCATGACAACAACTTAAAGCGTCAAAAATTAAAACAGACCAAAGACTTTATCCTCAAAGGATTGAATCCTGACAAAGAAATGATAAATGTTACGGGAGGAAACCAAATCGTTGTACCATTAAGACCACAAGGAAGAGAATAAGATAAAATAGATGAAAAAGTTATTTAAATTTATAAAACGGAGCATATCTTTTCTAGTTTGGACATACATCTACTTGATGGTGTCCAGTATGCTTTTTATTTATTTTTGGAACTTTAATATTCTTTCTGCTTCAAACTGGAATTTGGTTCAACGCTATTGGGAAAGCGGCGGTATTATACATACATGGAAAGATTATCTTCTCCTTCTGTTCTTAATCGGCTACATTCCTTTATGGTATATTGGTTGGAAACGTTTTTCCAACCTCAATTGGATACAAATTTTATTGTGGCCGATAACCAAATACAATCAGCATGTTATCAATAAATATGAAAAAGATTCCCTGCATATTACCATTAAAAACATGGGAACCGGCGGTGTAAAAATTGAAGAAGAAATTGAAATGAAATCAAAACCCAAAACCAAAATTGAGACAGATGCAGAAGTAAACAGAATCAGAGCAGCTGTTTCAGAAAGAATAAATTCTGTAAAACACGAATAAAAATAAACACTTATTAATAAATAGGATGTAAGATAAAATAACAGAATCTTTAAGATTCATGAGGAGTATAACTTGAAACCTTTATTGATACTGATGCGCATAATCTTCGTTGGTATTTTCTGGAGCATATTTTTTCTGGAAGGTATTAGAGTTATAATGCTCAAAAACTGGCGTTTTGACCTTCTCCGCAAAGATCACTGGGAATACGCCTGGGATTTATGGCTTTCCGGTTGGATTATTTCCGATGCCAAAGAATGGGCTTTTGTCCTCATCATCTTAACATTCATTCCCTTATGGCTCACGGGTTGGGCTGCTTTGAGTGTTGTGGTTTGGGAAAAAGTATTTCTTTCCATCCTCAAATTTCCTGTCACCTTGTTCAAAAGATTATTCTTCCAACAAGTTAAAATTATTGCGGCTACAACCGGTGTTAAAAAGATTAAAAAGAAAAAATCTTATAAAGAAATTCGTCCTAAAAGCATTCGCGCTCCGATTGATGAACATATTTACGAAACAGCTTCATCCGCTCAAGCCAAAATGCCAATATCTACCGCTCCGGTAATTGAGCCTTTGGCTCCTGTTGCTCAAGCTCAACCGGCTCTCAGCCAGCCTGCAACCGAAAATAAATTTGATCATTCTTTATTCAAATTTGACGAAGATGAAGATTTTGACTTTGACTTTGATGCATTTGATGATGATAAAAAATCCGATAAAGAGTCGGAAGAAGATGAAGTAGAGACAGCTGCTGCTCCGGTAGAAATCAGTGTTCCCGAAAAATCAAATAAACAAACTAAAAAAGAAAAAGCGCCCAAAAGAGATAATGCTCCGGCTAAAGACAATGCCAACAAGCAGCAAAAGAACCGCAATAACAATGCTCAAGCAAATCAAAACAACAGTAAAGGCAATGGCAACTCCACTTTGGATGTTATTAAGCAAAAAGGCTATGAAGTTATTACCGGCGCCACCATTAAAAACACTCTGATTGACTTTATTGGCGTTGCTGCCAACCAAATTTGTATCTGCTTGATTGATAAAGAACCGGGAGATTGGCTTGCAGATGAAGAACGTTTCAATGATGAAGAACCATTGTGGTTCTCTGAAAGTTCACACCGTATTTCTCCGGTAAGAAAAGTAGATTTGGCTCGCCAACATCTCATTGATAAGCTTGAAAATGCCGATTTTCATTTCGATGTAAAAGCATATGTTATCGAGCAAATAGGCAACATTATCAATGCTGAAGACATGTTTGAAATTTGGGATGACATTGGTGTTAATGTTACCAGAATTGACCGCGGAACACCCAAAGAATTAAAGTTATTCTCAAAAACTCTTGATGAAGCAATCGAAAGCATTGACAAAGACAAGTTAGAAAAGATAAAAAAACAAATAAGAAGCATTTCATAAAAGTCATAAATTAAGGAAAGAAGATGGCTATCGAAAAAAAAGGTGAAGAATGGGAAGAATATAATAGCGCCGTCAAATGGATGACTGTAACCGTTTTAACGGCGATCGGCGTTACAATCTTTCTGGCAATTGTTTCCATGCCGTTAGGCTACCTTATCGGCACGGGTATTTCCAAACAATCAATCAGCGATGTTGGTAAATTTATCTCCATTATTTTCAGCAATCCTGATTATCTGTTTTCTCGCTATTGGAGCTGGATAAAACAACTTTCCAACTATAATGGCAACTTCTCTTTCAGTTTGTGGCTTCCGATTCTCCCGTTTATCAGCCTGCCCGTCATTTTGGTTGTCGGTGTTATCACCAACCCCTACCGCTTTCAGTCAAACATTCACGGTTCTGCTCGTTTGGCAGAATTAAGTGATATTAAGAAAATGGGCTTGTTAAATGGTTTTTGCCAAGTTGTTGGTCGCTACAAAGGTCATTTGTTAAAAATGAACGAAACCTTGTCCACTTTGTGCTGCGCTCCTCCGGGTACCGGTAAAACCGTTGGCGTTGTGATGCCGACCATTTTCCACTCTCCCGGAATGAGTATCGTTGTAAACGACCCTAAACCAGAGTTGTGCTTCAAAACAACAGGTGCCCGCGCCAAAGTCGGTCCCGTATTCGTCATCAACTGGGGTGCCGAAGATAATCCGGCAGAAGGTATATATTATCCGAGCTGGAACCCGTTGTCGCCGACAGCCATTCCGGCGCCAGGTCCTGACCGCGATATGTATATCGACTCCATGTGTAACGTTTTGGTGGAAGATCCTAAAGGCGGTGCAGACCCTCACTGGTCTAAAACCGGTCGTGCAGCCTTAACCGGATTCTTGCACTTTATTTCATTCAAATGCGAAAAAGCTCGCGCCAATGACTACTTTATCGGTCGAATTTACGAAGGTAAATTAGATGAAGAAGATAAGAAAGTCTTGGAAGGCTACTATCTGGAAATGAACGACCCAATGGCAGCACGCGCCGTAGCAAACTTGCGTTCAGGTAACCTGACAATCGATAACTACTTACCGATTGGAACATGGAATTTGTTACCGGAACGCTGGGTTGGACGTGAAGCTTGTATTGCTATGATTTTGGAATGGATTACCGAAGCTCAAATCAAACAATCACAAGATATCAAACGCCGTTTGGAAGAAGGTGACCAAATGGCCGCTATGGCAGACCCCATGCGCGACTTGTTGGAAGAAGCTATTACCGAAGCCAGAAAATTCGGTTATTCTCAACGTTGTATCGTTGAATTGAGCCAATTGAGCTCAATGCCTGATAAAGAGCGTGGTTCTGTGCTTTCAACCGGTTTCTCCGGTATTGGTATTTTCAAAAACTCCGCTGTGGTTGCGCGAACAAGTTTCAGTGATATTAACTTTAAAGACCTGCGCGGTATGAAAGACCCGATTACCGGTGAATGGAAACCAATTTCCGTTTATTTGTCAGTTAACCAAGTTGATGCAAAAGCTTTGAGTGTGATTTCCGGTACCTTTATTGACTTGATGTCAAACTACCTGATTGCAAACCCGCCAAACTTTGTTAACAAGAGTGATGGTAAAATGGGTCCTTTCCCGACCTTGTTTGTGCTCGACGAGTTTCCGACCATGCCGAAATTGAGTGCTATTATTGAAGGTCCGGCGGTCGGACGTGGTCAAAAAGTTTCTTACCTGCTTATCGGACAAGACTTAGGTCAAATTTCCGGTAAATATGGTAAAGATGACTTGGAAACCGTTATTTCTACCACTGCATGCAAAGTTATTTTGTCTCAAAACAACGAGGTAACTGCTCAGCGTTTCTCTAAGATGATTGGTAACAAAACGGTTCAAACCTCATCATACTCCAAAACCGAAGGTGGTTTGGGTATGGCTAAAGGACAAAACCCGTTCTCTAAAAACGTAAGCTACCAACTTCAAGGCGCTCCGGTTATCAGTACCACTCAGTTGCTGAGTTTGCCGACCTTGAAACAAGTTGTTTTGATGCAAGGCTTTATTGATAGACCTATTATGGCAGATGCTCCGCGTTGGTTCTTAGATAAGCACATGACTGCATTGGCAAAACTTCCCGCCTCTCCTAACGTTCCTGATTGGATTGTGGCTCAGCGTGAAGATGTCAATGATGATATGCTTGCCAAACTGGGAATTGACTACGATCCGAATGAAGATACCGGAGAAGAAGAGTTTTCAGCAGAAGAGCTTGCAAAATAATCTGATAACATCAAAAAAAAAGCTGATATCAAAAGATATCAGCTTTTTTTTATGCGTGCCAATTAATGACGATATCTGTCACGCAATTCGCTACGCCATTCACGTATTGCTAGTTTTGTAGCAAGTTTGATGTGATTCTTGTTCTTTATAATAGAAAAATAAGCCCACACAAATTGCCAAAGTCCGTTAAAACAGAACATATTGATTTTCAGTGGATATTTCTTTGCCAAACGCAAAGCAGCCTGCGCTGTTTCCTTAGTGATATCAAAATCCAAAGGTTTTTGCAATTTTCCCACATAACGATATGTTCTATCATAAACTGAAGCAATCTCAGATAATAGCAATGCACCTTTGCATAAGCCTTTACAGTTATACATCTGCATCATATCTTCAACAGCCTCTTCGGGCACGTAATAAAATGTTGAAGCCACCACCTTTGCAAGAGAAACCTTACTGACTTTTTCCGGATATTGATGATCCAAATATTCAAATGTTTGCTTCAAACGCAATGATAATCGTTTTGTCAAACACATTATCAAGCTCACGCCGCGTGTTGCCACTTCATTATAAATATCAAGACAATTTAGACCGGTATTGGTCCCTTTATCTAAAACCTTCACTTGAGAAGACAAGGCACCAAGCATTTCGCAAACACGAGCAAGCTTTTGTCCTTCCGATTCGCCTTTGTCATTGGTGTATTTTGATAAAGGACCGACACCGCCAACACATAAAATAGTTGGATAGTATCCATAAGTAGCATGTATTTGATAATACATCTCCGTTGCGTAAAATGCCGATGTTATATCATCATCAACACAAGCCAAATACTCTGCATTTACCACTTTTCCGTTTTTATCAAAACAATTTGTTCTAACACTAAGCTGAGCCAAAACGATTTCAGCATCAGCATAATCCTTTTTTGTAAAAAACTTTTCCATATGCTTAAAAAAATTAATAATAAAAAATACGTTTTGAATATAATAAATTAGACAAAAAAGTCAATATAAAAAAAACGCCCCATATATGTATGGAGCGTTTGAAAATTTTAAGTTTTAAAATGAACTTAACCGAGTAAATTACCGCCAATGGACAAATCTTTTGCCGGCATATCAATAAAATGAATATTGATAAAATCTTCTTCGGCATCAAGTTCTTTAGCCAAAAAATCTGTGAGTTTTTGAGCCAATGACTTTTTATCGGCAAATCCGATAGATTTCATTTCGACCAAAGCGCTTTTAATTTCTTTATCTCCGCCAAAAATCATCTGCGGCTGATAATCAAATGTCACAATCACATAAGAAATGGGTTTATGCAATTCAGAAGCCACAAATTGAGCGGCATCTTGCAAAAACATTTCTGTATTTTTGGGCTTATTATTACTGTGAATTGTTAAGAACGGCATCTTTTCCTCCTAAAAAAAACAATATCTCAAGCTTAAACAAATATCATAAATTAGCAAGCTAAAAAAAGAGGCGTGATAAAAAATATCACACCTCTTCTCTCTCAAAAAAATCTATTTGTTTGGCTTGATTTTAATTGAGCCTCTGTCCTGAACCAAAATCACGTCATTTACAACTTGTTTGCCGTTCAAAGACAAATGAGTGATCACGTCTTTAGGTTCAATCCAGCCACCATTTTCAATATTAAAAGCTTTTATGAAGCCTTTCTTTTCTGAATAGAACGCCCAGGCGAAAAACATTTTACCGCCGGTACCGATATATTCAAACTTACCATTGACACTTCCCAAACTAGCCGGAAATCTTGCCGAATCCTGAACCTTGGAAACATCCAAGTGCCAACAAGGCAAAACAAGCATATTGCCTTGTGCGTCTGAAGAAAGCATATACATATTGCAATTTCTTGCAATAAAGTTTTCCACTTCGTCAATATCGCAGCAATTTGCATCCACTTCTTCCGGCAATCCATCTATCCGACATGCAAAATAATGTTTTGCTCCTTGCTTTACAAAATCTCCTAGCCAAAGGTAATATGCCTCATCTTTTGCAAAAGAGGCTATATCTTTGTTAAACACTGTACATCCAAACTGGAAAGCTATTGTTTCAACTTCTTCGTTACTCAGCTCAAACTTTTTAGCCAAAGCTTCTTTTAAATTTTTTTCTGATAAAATCATAATAGTAAAAAATTAAATTAATGATAAAGTTAACTAAGAGAATATATAATCCATTAGACAAAAATTTGCAATAAAAAAATATCCCCGACATTTAATTTGCCGAGGATATTGCTTTTTATAAAGGAAACTTATCTAAATTTATTTACAACAGCAAGAAGCTGATGACGTAAACCATGCTTGCACTTGCTCTTTTGACGGCACGCCACCGACAAAAGCAACTTTTCCATCAATTACAACGGCAGGCGTTGACATCACCCCATAAGAAATAATTGCGGCTATATCCTCAACCTTTTCAATTGTTCCTGAAAATCCATTAGCTTTTGCCACCTCTTCTACCACCTGAAAAAAAGCCATGCCAACCGGAACACCTTTCATCAAAAGGACTTGCACCAAAGGCACAATACCGGCTTGGGAAGCATAAATCGGAATACCGACAATTGCGGCAAAAGGCACCGCCCATATATTATCTGCGCCCATGTATTTTACAAAAAATTCTTGCGGAATATAGCCGTGCATATAAGCCCCGATAATTAAGCCGATTAAAATATACAAATAAAGCGATTTAACCAAGTTCCATGAAAATTCATGCGCATATTTAACCAAAGCCGCTGCTTTGTCTTTCATACTTGAGCAAGCACAAACAGCCGGTGCTGTTTTGGGAATATCAAGCGCCAAATATTTTTCTATATGAAATTTATCTGCCAAATATCCGGCTAAGACTGAAATAATTGTTCCTGAAATTATATAAATTGAAACAATATATATACCATAACTTCCCATGCCGAGTAGCATAATTGCCGCAATTTCACTAATCAACGGAGAGCTGACCAAAAATGCCACACTCACGCCAAAAGGAACGCCGGCAGCTAAAAATTCCATAAATAACGGGATGGATGAGCAAGAACAAAAAGGTGTAACCACGCCTAAAAAAAACCGCTAAGAAATAACCGCTCCAGCGCGATTTTCCCGACAAATAATTTCTGACACGTTCCGGATTAAGTTGTGAACGAAAAAGCGAAATAAAAAATACCAATAAATACAAAAGGACAAAGATTTTTGTGCTATCTTCAATAAAGAAATGTACAGCAGAACCAAGATGTGTTTCTTTAGTCAGTCCCATTCGCAAAATTGCCCAATCGGCTAAATGCGTAAAAACTTCTAACAATTGCACCCTCCGTTACAACAATCGGTCAGTAAAAATTTTGTGATTTGTTTAATCAGACAACAATTCGGCTTATAAAAAATCTGCTTTCCTTGTTTTTCTGACGAACATAGTCCGACATTTGCCATCAAGCTCAAATGAAAAGACAGTGTATTTCTTGGAAAATCGTTCATCAAAGCTGAAATTTCCGTCGGCGTAATTCCATCTTTGCTGTGTTCAACTAAAATTCTGAAAATTTGTAACCTTATTTCATTACTCAAGGCATCAAACACAGCGGCTATATCATTCAAATCATTTGTCATATCAGCTTCCTTATTTCTACATTTCTAGAAATATAGAAATATTATTTTAAAAGTCAAGACACAAAAAAAGCAGTTGGATAATAAATCCAACTGCTTTTGTTAAAAGAAATTTTATTTACCCAATCGATAAATAAAACCATACTTATCAGCTTTGACCGTGTTTGCACCAATATGCACCATCGCTTGTCCGGAAGAAATCGGCGCCATGGAAGCATCATCTGCTAACAAATTCCAAGATATAAAATCTTGTTTCAAAACATCAAAAAACAAATCTACATATTGTTTTTTACCAAGCCTGCGCCGAATGAGCCAAACAATATGCCGCTCCTGACGATTACTGATAAAACGCCCGCGAATGTTATAATCAGCCAAAGTTCCGCCTTTTTTCTCAACGGCAAAATTCAAAACTTTTGCTTTGTTCAAGGACCAAGGCTCAATCAAACTCTGCATTCCGTCATTAACATCAACAAAGAGCTGGAATGTTTTTTCCTCCGGTGTGTTAAAAGACATTGTTGAAACATAAGCAACCGATTCATTGGCATAAGGAAAAACCTCTACAGGCACCATGAAATAAGTTTTTTCCATAGGCTCTTTTTCTAAGATTTGCGGCATAGCCGTAAACCAGCACGTAACGCCCAAAAGAATGTCCGAATATTCCACAATCCAGAGCTTATATTCCTTACCTTTTTGATAAATCAAGCGACCTTGCTCAACATAATCTTGATAACAGCGAACCACTTTCAAACGCAAACGTCTTATTCCCTGTCCTAAATGAGAATTGCGACTGACTTGTTCTAAAATTTGTTTTTCGGAAAAATTTAAATAATACATAAGCCAATATTTTTAGGTTATACATACAATAATTTCTGATAAAAAAGGAGATGAAAATTCTAAGCTTTCGCAAAGAATAAACATCTCCTTGACAAATTTGACATTTACCTTTCGGCTTCGATGTATAACATGCAAAAAGGGACTACTACAATTGTGACAGCAAATGCCGAAGAGCACAGATTCACATCTCTCTCAAATGCAAATTTGAATATATTTAAATAAGTTATGAATAATATTGAAACTGAAAGGTATAATAATCATTGTTAAAAAAATTGCAACAAAAAAAGACTCCCTACACTTCTGTGTCGGGAGCCTTTTATTTAATTATTTTTTTCTAGAACCGATTACTCATCATCTGAGTTAGCTTCGACTTCGGGTTCTCTTACGCCGCTGTCTTCTTCAACATCGGCAACGCTTTCGCCCAAAATTTCGCTTCCGGTTTCATCTTCAAGTTCTTCTTCATCATCAGCATCGGCATCAAGCCAGGTGACGGAAACAACCTTTTCATCTTCAGCTGTTCTGAACAAGATAACACCTTGAGTCTTACGACCGGCAATACGAATGTCGGAAACCGGCATACGAATGAGCTTACCGCCATCGGTTACCATCATAATTTGGTTATCATCTTCAATCGGGAATGAGCTTACAATTTCTTTGTTACGAGCAGACATTTCCATATTGGCAATACCTTGACCGCCACGACCTGTAACACGATATTCATAAGAAGATGTACGCTTACCATAACCGGTAGAAGTAACTGAAAGGATAAACTGTTCGTTTTCTTTCATCTTCAGATATTTATCTTCGGACAATACTGCCAAATTGATACCCGTATCAGCCAAAGCAATTTCCTCTTCGCTGACGTTTCTTTCTGCCATCAAACGTTTAACGGCGGAACGAACACGAGCATATTCATCACGTTCTTCGGTTGTAGCTTCGCTATGGTTCAAAATAGACATGGAGATAACTTCATCACCATCGGCTAATTTGATACCGCGAACACCGGTAGAGTTACGACCGACAAAGACACGAACTTCGGTAACCGGGAAACGGATACATTTACCGCTGCGGGCAGCAAGCATAATATCATTATCTTCATGACAGATACGAACATTAATCAGTTTGTCGCCTTCATCTAGTTTCATCGCAATCTTACCGTTTGACTGAACATTGACAAAGTCCATCAAAGAGTTACGACGAACATTACCTTGAGCTGTGGCAAACATAATGGACATATTCTCGCATTCTGCCTCATTCTCCGGCAATTTCATAATTGTAGTGATTGTTTCACCGGCATCAAGAGGCAAGAGGTTGATAAAGGGCTTACCTTTAGAGGTCGGAGAACCCAAAGGCAATTTGTAAACCTTCATCTTATATACCAAACCTTTAGAAGAGAAGAAGAGTACCGGTGTGTGGGTAGAAGCCACAAACAAACGAGAAACAAAATCTTCTTCTTTGGTAGCCATACCGGATTTTCCTTTACCGCCGCGTTTTTGTGCTTTGTATGCATTCAAAGGAACGCGTTTGATGTAACCGGCATCGGTAACTGTAACCACCATTTCTTCACGTTGAATAAGAGATTCAATATCGGTATCATATTCAATATCTTCAATCTTAGAACGACGCGGTGTTGCATATTCATCTTTAATGGCAACAAACTCATCACGCATAATGCCGTAGAGTTTTTCTCTGGAGGCCAAAATGGAGAGATATTCTTTAATATCTTCACCAATACCGGTCAATTCTTCATGAATCTTATCTCTTTCCAAACCGGTCAAGCGTTGCAATTTCAAATCAAGAATAGCTTTGGCTTGAGCTTCGGAAAGACGATATGTACCGTTTTCAACTTTTCTATCCGGTTCATCAATGAGTTTAACCAAAGGTTCAACATCACCAGCAGGCCAAGCTTTAGCAAGCAAAGCATCTTTAGCTTCTTGCGGGTTGGAAGATGTGCGGATGAGGTCAATAACCGGATCAATATTTTCAACGGCAATAGCCAAACCAACCAAAACGTGAGCTCTGTCACGTGCTTTGTTTAATAAGAAGATGGTACGACGACGAATAACTTCTTCACGGAAAGAAACAAAGGCAGAAATAATGTCTTTGAGGTTCATCATCATCGGACGACCGCCGTTAATGGCGAGCATATTCATACCAAAGCTGGTTTGCAGTTGAGTGAACTTGTAAAGTTGGTTCAAAACCACATCGGCTTGGAAATCTTTTTTGATTTCGATAACCACGCGAACACCTTGACGGTCAGATTCATCTCTGATATCGGAAATACCATCAATTTTCTTTTCTTTCACGAGCTCGGCGATTTTAGTTACGAGCATTGATTTGTTAACCTGATACGGTACTTCGTGTACAATGATGGCTTCTTTATCTTTTCTAATCTCTTCAATGGTGCATTTTGCGCGCATAACAACAGAACCGCGACCTGTCAAATAAGCAGATTTTGCACCACTGTAACCCAAAATCAAACCACCGGTCGGGAAATCCGGTCCCGGAACAATACGGATTAAATCATCAATTGAGATAAGCGGATCATCAATATAAGCGCAGCAAGCATCCAACACCTCGCCCAAGTTATGCGGCGGAATATTGGTTGCCATACCAACGGCAATACCGTTTGCACCGTTTACGAGCAAGTTAGGATAAGCTGCCGGCAAAACGGTCGGCTCTTGCAAACTTTCATCATAGTTCGGCATAAAGTCGACGGTATCTTTTTCAATATCATCAATAAGGGCGTGAGCAACTTTAGCCAAACGAGCCTCGGTATAACGCATGGCGGCAGCACTATCACCATCCATAGAACCGAAGTTACCTTGACCGTCAATCAAAGGAACGCGCATAGAGAACGGTTGTGCCATACGCACCATAGCTTCATACACGGAGCTATCACCGTGCGGGTGATATTTACCCAAAACATCACCGACGATACGGGCAGATTTTCTGAACGGGCGGTTATAATCATAACCATTTTCGTAAGCAGAATAAATAATACGACGATGCACCGGTTTCAAACCATCGCGCACATCTGGCAAAGCACGGGAAACGATAACGCTCATGGCATAGTCAAGATAAGAGCGTCTCATTTCATCACAAATGCCGATAGGAGAAATATCCTGACCGCTGTTCGGATTTACAGCCTCGGCAACAGTGTCCAAATTTTCGTTTTCTTCACTCACTTTTTTATCCTTTTTCAATTACAAACTGGCAAAAATATAGCAAAAATATCTTTACCCCTCCAGCAAATATTGGAACTTACACACATAAAAAAGCATAAATTCCTCTCTATCGCCAAAAAAAGTGGCTTATTTTTGATTATGATAAAAAATGAGTCCGTCAAAAGTTAACAAGGAAACGCTGTAAAGACAAAAAAAGCGCCTTTAGAAGCAATTTTCTAAAAGCGCGAAAAAAAATTTTTTCATTTCATAAAACATCGCATAAAAGCATAACCTACCATAACTTGTCTTGGCACGTTTTCAAATTGTCCGGCGCACAAAAGTTCAAACCAACGAGAATTTTTTCTTAAAATATCCCATTGTCTATTTTCAGCCAAAACATCCCATTTTTTATATTTTTCTAAAACGTCCCATTTTTGATTTGCAGCCAATATGTCCCATTTTTTATACTCAGCCAAAACATCCCATTGTTCTCTTTCTGCCAAAAAGTTCCACTTGTGAGCATCTGCCAAAGCATGCCAATTTCCTTTCTGAGCTAAAAATTCCCAACGATGTGCATGAGATAAAATAGATACTGATGCATCATAAAATTTTTCATATCCTAATTCGGCTTGTTTGGTCAATGCTGTCAACAAACCAATACCTCTGGCATATTCCAGCACTTCGGAAGAAAAAGCACCAAATTGAGCATAAAAATTAAAAATTCTTGTTGCAACGGCTTTATTATCGCCGCCTTTAACAAACAGAGTTCTGATAATTTCCATCAAGACAATATCTGATGGCATTCTACGATCATTTTTTTCCATAAGCTTAAAATAAAATAATAAATAATTCGTGGTGTATAATATGCAAAAACTGAGCTTTGTCAAATAAAAAATTTATGTAGAATTGCCGCAAAAAATATGCTATTATCTGATTTATCAAAATATTAAAAAGGCTATAGATATGACAGATAATAAACAACAACTCATTGATGATGCCATTAACAAAATTATTGAGAAAAATTGCAATCAGCAAATTCAATCCGATATTGCCTTAGATGAAGAACAATTAGAGTTGTTGCACCAGCTCAATATCTTTAGCGTTAAACAAGTTTTGGATGACTGGGAAGTCAAAAGAGACCCGCGCAAAATTGCCTATATGGCCAATCAAGAACTAAAAGTGGCTTTGGTTGCTCTTTGCTTAAGCCGCTCTCTGATGAACCCGCGCGCCCCCAAGAGCTACAACAAAGAATATTTTGAAGCCAATATCAATATTGAAACAATCGATGGCAACATCAAAAACATCACTTTCAAAAACATCTCGGAAAAAGAAGTTGATAAAGCCTTGAACATTGAGCTTGTCTGCGATTGGATGATTTATCGTGACAAAGACGGTAAAGGCATTCGCGCACTAATGGATGCCAAAACCTTTCATCAAGATTTGGAAGATTATCAAAAAGGCGGACACCCTGTTTATGAATTTGCTCGTTTTGAACGCAAATTCTATGAACATAAACAAAGCAAAGATGTTGCCAACAAAGAAAGCGCCCAAGAAGCTTTTCGCAATGCCATTGTCAAAGAAACCGCCGCAGAAATTGCACGTCAACAAATTGCCTCCGGCAAAAACCCGATGGAACTGGTCAATTTGCTTTTTGCCCCACAAGATTATAACTATGCCGTGCAAAAAATGCTCGAAACCCCTACCCCCACCCCGCTGATTGAAAAACCAAAGAAAAAATAATATTGCAACAAATTTTCACAATTTTGTCTATTTACATATCTTTTCAAATATGATATAAACATAACTGAGAAAAGTAAGGTTATGTTTATTATTTTAGGAAGTTTGAATTTTTTGAGGGAACTCGGAGAATAATAATTTTTCTGAAGAGTAAGCATAATTAATGTCTAACCCAAAAAAACAAAAAAAATGGAACTAAACATTGAAAATGGCACTGCGAGAGAAGTTATTTGTAAAAGAGTGGAAAATGGAAATTATTTTCCTAATGGCAATTTGGTACAAAAAGGAAAGAAATACCATCTAGTCAAGATGGAAGTTCACCCTTGGTATACAAACGTATACTTAAAAGAATTTCCAGATAAAGTATTCAACAGCGTCCAATTTGCCGAATGCTTCAAAACAGAAGCCGAGGTAAAAGGATTGATAAAAAACAATGGGCGTGAAAGAAAAATTGTCGCCACTTTTTCAGAAAACAACATTCCTCAGATTGTGATTAGTGAAAGCACAATCATAGACTTATCTCGTCATAAAGAAGAGATAAAGTTGTTGGAAATCGGCGATGCCTTTACCGTTGGAAGAAATACAGATAGCAATGTTATATTGGTAAACGATACAATCTATTCTCGTATTCATTGCTATATCGGAAAAACAACAACGGGAAAATATGTACTGTACGACTGCTCTCTCAATGGTACTTACGTATCATTATAAATTAAATGAGCACCCTCAAAACAAAAAAAGAGAAAAGCATGCAAGCTTTTCTCTTTTTTTGTTTCTATTTTATACCTTAAAACGGAATATCATCATCCAAATCGGCTGCCGGAGCGGCTGGAGCAGAATCCCAACCGGAAGAAGCAGAACCGGAGAAAACATCGTTACCGCCGGCCGGAACACCATCGCCACGACCATCTAACAATACCAATGTACCGGAATAGTTTTGCAAAACAATCTCGGTCGTGTAGCGTTCTTGTCCGTTGTTGTCTTCCCATTTGCGTGTTTGGAGTTGACCTTCCAGATAAACCTTGGAACCTTTGCGCAAATATCTTTCGGCAATATCGGCCAACTGGCTGTTAAAAATCACCACGCGATGCCACTCTGTTCTTTCTTTACGTTCACCGGAGGCTTTATCTTTCCAAACATCGGAAGTTGCAATATTCAAATTAACAATTTTGGTACCGTTAGCCGTATTGCTGACTTTAGGATCTGCTCCCAAATTTCCGACCAAAATCACTTTATTAATGCTGCTGACCATAATATCACCTTACTTTTATCAAAAAAATTAAAAAAACTGCTACTGATTATATAGATAAAAAAAGAGAAAGAAACAAAAATCAATAAACCTGTGTATATTCCCCGTTATTAAGATGATAAATACTATAATTTACGGGAGATTTTGGCATTCCGTTCACAAAAGTTTCTTCACCCCAAGCCGTATCAAGCGTCACATTTTTTGCCAAAGCAGCCAACTTGTCAAACTTGTAAGAATCTGCTTTTTCCACCATATCTGCCCAAAGTTTTACGGCAGAATAAGAATAGACACTCAAGCCTTCCGGCTCAATACCGAGCAAACGCATTTTCACGAGTGTTTCGGTAAACTCGGTATTTTCCTTTAAGGTCGGCAAAGAAAGAAAATACGTTCCGTTAGCATATTTGCCCATTTTTTTACCATAATAACCTTCAATTTGATATCTGTTTACAAAAACAGCCAAATCTTCATCTTCCGATTTCAATTCTTTTGCCAATTTTGTTACTTCTTTTCGATTACCCAAAATCAAAACCACTTTGCTTTTGTCTTCTAAAATATCTTCCGCCAACTGCTCATAATCTCCATCATAAGAAGTGAAATTATAGCTTTTGAAATCGAGCATTTTTCCGGCTTTGAAAAACTCTTCCTGCAAAGCAGATGCCACACCGACAATCTCTTTATTGGCTCCGTTATAAACCAGCGCCATCTTTTGCAAATCAAATGTTTTAAGATAATATGTAAAGAAAGCCAAACTCTGCTGCTCACTGTTGCCCACCAAGGCAATGGTGCTATTGGGTTTATTAACTAATTCATAGCCGCTGATTGAAGTGGGAACAATTTGCAAAATCTTTGCTTTTTTATAAATAGCGGAAACATCTTTCAAGGCATTTTGGCAATAAGGACCTATCACCAAATTCATTTTATCTTTAGGAGAAGAATTAACCGCAATCATTTGCGCGGTAGATATAGCCAAACTGTCGTTACATTGGTCATCAACCACCACAAGGTTCACTTTTTCGCCATTCAGACCTCCGTTGTGGTTAATCTCGTTTACGGCAATTCGTGCACCGCTGACAAGTTCTTTGCCGATATTTTCATAATCGCCGGCCAAAGGTGCAACAACGGCAATATTAACATCAGCAAAAGCTATTGACGGCAGAACAACACCGCAACACAAAATTATTTTGGTCAAAATTTTAAACATACAATTCATAAACAGTTTGGTTTAAATACAACCTTTCATAATAATTTCTTTTTCTCTTTTTGCAAGCCTTTATTTGGATTAAGAAATCAAATGCAAATCATCTTCGGGAACAATCTCTGCCAAAACATCTCCTTCCCAGACGATATGTCCGGCAGTCAGCACTTGTAACACACCGTTCATAGGTGCTTTAATTTCAATCATCTCTGCCAAATTTGAAGCATCGGCAATAAAACCTATAATCTCACCTTGCTTAACTTTGCCGCCCAGCTCTTTTTCAGGCTTGAACAAGCCGCAAGCCGGAGAAAAAATTTTGTTTCTTTTTTCAAAACGATAGACTGGAGATTGTAAAGTTTTTGTTAGAGATTTCTCAACCAAATTCAACTCTACCAAAATGGAACAAATACCATTGAAAACGGCGGTGATTTTGTTGTCATCATATTCATTATGGCTACCGCATTCAATGGTGATGTTGGCCACACCGGCTCTGTCCAATGCGGCATTAAACGTGCCGTGCAAAGATGGAATGCTGGCATCATCGGAATATTGATTATAGGGCAAACCACAAGCCTTGACCATTGGCTCATATTCAAATTTGGTATAAATGGCAAACGGATTAGAGCTTTTTGAGGTGTGTAAATCTAAAACAAAATCGGCTTTGGCTGCCAAATCAAAAATAGCGGCACAAACACGCGCGTTAACATCTCCGTCCTTTTTTCCGGGGAAGCAACGATTAAAATCTTTACCGTCAAGCAAGCTGAATTTTCCAAAAGTGGAAAAATAGGTGCGTTGCATCCACGCCATTGGATTGGCATAAGGAACAATATGAACCTCACCGCATTTAAGATTATTCATTAAAAAAGAATGGAGCTGATACAAAACCCATTGTGAGGTTTCGCCACCATGCAAGCCGGATTGAATATACAAAACTTTTCCTGCGGCAGGTGCTTTATAAACAAACTCATTCAAGCACAGTTCCGTTGCGCCGCCGGCAGTTAAGATTTTATGTTTTTTTGTTGAATAATCAATCATGTGTTGTTTCATCGTTAAAGTTTGTCATCAAAATTTGTTTATTGTAATCTTTACCAAATAAAGATGTATACAAACTATTAACGATTGGCAACCATTTTTTGTTTAAGACCACTTTGTTATCTGAAATCATAAACGGAGATGAGCCGTTTTTAGCCTTACCGACAATACGCAAAATTTGCGCCCCACTCGGAACTTGTTGACCTTTTTTCAAACTGATTCCGGCCAAACCGGCATAAATTCGCGGTTGAGATAAATCAATATTGGTGCCGGATTCATAATTTTTGGAAAAATCCCATTTCCAAGAACCATCGGCTTGTTTATCAAGGGCATAAATTCCGGGGTTAATATCAATAACCGAAGTTGCCGTACCTTTTTGCTTGCCCATCATTTTGATGTAGAAGGTGCCATCGCTTTGCAAAGATTGACGATACAAAGTATCAGAATTATCTTTCACTTCCTTAAACACTTCCATCACCTCAGGCTTGGTGCAATCGGCATAACTTGCCAAGAAAGCCAAACGGTGAATACCGACCAAACCGGAATGTTCGGCATCTAAGCTCAGTTGTTCGGTCGGACCTTGTTGACGATCATTAACTTCGTTGATATAGATATGGTTATTCTTATCAATAATCAAATCGGCACCACACAAACCGACTTTGCCGCATTTTGCCATTAAAGAGCCGAGTTTTTGTGCAATTTCACCGACTTTGGCATTAATTTCTTCTGGAAAATCATATCCCAAAGAGTTACCAACGCCGTTAGACGGGCTGCGGGTTAAATTTTTATCACCGATTGCTTTTAAGGAAGCTCGAGCAGCTAAAACGACCGTATTATCGTCATTAATGCCGAGCTCTTGACCTTTGCCGAGCAAAGAATAAATGGTATCGGGATTAAATGCATCATCTTTAGCACCGAGCATACCTTTGCTCATGCTTTTTGTTTTCTCGTCAGCCACCAAATTGCCGACAAACATAGACATATTGCTGCAAAAGCCTTCAATGCATTTAGCAATTTTCACACTACCCTTTTGTTGAGCAAGATTTTGCTTGAATGCTTCAAAGTCAGAAACAATGCTGGTTCCTTTACCGCCACCGCTTTCAAAGTTTTCGGCACCGCAAGATTGAATAACTACTTTGCCGCTTTGACCTTGATATTTGGCATAAAGCTTATCCATATCTTGCTCGGACAAATCTTTTACATCCACCACTTCGGAAGGAATAAAACAATCTTGCAAACCGGCTTCAAACAAAATTTTCTGCAAATTTGTTTTTTCTTCAAAGAAAAGACGCAAATTTTGTTCATTGGAAGCCACAATATAGGCACCTTTGAGCTTGAGGTTGCCGGACCAATATTTTCCGACCGGTGCTTCCACAAACAGAGCCACCTTTTTGCCTTTGACGATTTCTGACGGGATGGCACTGACAATTTCATGAATTTCTTTAGGGGTTTCGCTGATACCTGTGGTATCAAAACCGGGGCTGTACTGCACAATGCCCTTAAAAAGCTGCTGTTTGGGTGCACCGCCGGCAATAATGGCTTTTCCGCCTTTTGCTACCACTTCTTCCAAAATTCCGCCACGTTGCGGATAAAAAGCCGGCATTACAAACAAAACATCATCTTTGCTCAAATTAGCAACAGTATCATCAAACAAAACTTTAACTTTTTTACTCAAATCGGAAAACATATTTTCCCTCCAAAAATTTTAGGAAACCGCACCTCGCGGCAAAAAAACAAACATAAAAAACGGATTAAAAAAATTTAAAATAAAATATCAGCCCCCAAGGAGCGTCGGAGAGAAAGTCTTATAGACTCTATATGTAAAATCTCAATATTCATCATAGTGGCGATTGTGTAACATATTCCACGCAGCTTGTCAATCATTTTGTCTAAAATTCATGAAAAAATTATGAGGATTCTTATTGCCATAAAAAAAATATGTGTTTATATTATGCCAAAGAACAAAATAAAAACAAATTCGAGGCAAAAATGGCAAACGATTTTATCGAAATCAAAGGTGGCAGAGAACACAACTTAAAAAACATTGATGTCAAGATTCCCAAGAATCAGCTAACCGTTGTTACCGGTCTTTCCGGCTCGGGCAAATCTTCTTTGGCTTTTGATACCATCTATGCCGAAGGACAACGCCGCTATGTTGAAAGTTTGTCTGCCTACGCCCGCCAGTTTTTGGATTTGATGAAAAAACCCGATGTTGATTCGATAGAAGGTTTATCTCCCTCCATTTCCATTGAGCAAAAAACCACCTCGCACAACCCGCGTTCAACCGTTGGTACCGTCACCGAAATTTATGACTATATGCGTTTATTGTGGGCTCGTGCCGGCACGCCTTATTCTCCGGCCACGGGGCTGCCGATTGAATCGCAAACCGTATCGCAAATGGTTGATAAAATCATCTCCTTCCCGCTCGGAACAAAGTTAATGTTGTTGGCTCCAATCGCGCGTGGTAAAAAAGGCGAATTCAAAAAAGAAATCGAGAGCTTGCAAAAACAAGGCTACCAACGCTTGAAAATCGACGGCGAAATTTATGATATTGAAGAAGTGCCGGAGCTAAACAAAAATCAAAAACACGATATTGAAGTTGTGGTCGACCGCTTGATTGTTAAAGAAGAAATCTCCGAGCGTTTGGCTCAATCTTTGGAAACAGCCTTAAAATTAAGCGATGGCTTGGTCTATGCCGAAAATATGAGCGATAAAAGCCGCACCGTTTTTTCTTCCAAATTTGCTTGTCCGGTTTCAGGTTTCACCATTGAAGAAATTGAGCCGCGCCTCTTTTCTTTTAACAACCCGCAAGGCGCTTGCCCGCACTGCGATGGTATCGGCGCCAAATTATATATGGATCCGGAATTGGTTGTTCCCAACCCCAATCTATCTTTATCACAAGGCGCCATTGCTCCATGGGACAGCGGAAAATCAGCTTTTTATCGCCAAACTGTAGAATCTTTGGCCGAATTTTTGCACATTTCGGTTCACACACCATGGAAAGAACTTCCCGAAAGTGCACGCAAGGTTATTCTTTACGGTTCCGGTGATGTCTGCGTTCCGATGTATTATTCTCGTTTTGTTAATGAGAAACCTTTTGAAGGTGTCATTCCCAACATGGAGCGCCGTTTCTTGGAAAGTGATTCGGATTGGGTAAGAGAAGAGTTTTCTAAATATCAATCCGCCGCTCCTTGCGAGTTTTGCCATGGCAAAAGATTAAAACCCGAGGCTTTGGCAGTTAAAATCGGCGGTTTGGATATTATGGATGCTTCCGAAATGTCCATTCAAAAAGCCCTCACTTGGTTTAGCGGCATTGAGCCGACATTAAGTCCGAAAAAACAAGAGATTGCGCATAAAATTTTAAAAGAAATCATTGAAAGATTAACCTTCTTGAACAACGTCGGTTTGGATTATTTAACTTTGTCACGTCAATCGGGCAGCTTGTCCGGTGGTGAAGCGCAACGTATCCGCCTAGCCTCTCAAATCGGTTCAGGTTTAACCGGCGTTTTATATGTTTTGGATGAACCTTCCATCGGTCTGCATCAAAGAGATAATGACCGCTTGCTCGCCACCCTCACCCGTTTGCGTGATATCGGCAATACCGTAATTGTGGTTGAGCATGATGAAGATGCCATTCGCGCCGCCGATTATCTGATTGATATGGGTCCCGGAGCCGGACAACTCGGCGGAAAAATCACCGCTGAAGGAACAGTCAAAGAAGTATTAAAAAATCCCAACAGTTTGACCGCACAATATTTAAACGGCGTCAAAGAAATTGAAGTTCCGTCTATACGTCGCAAAGGCAACGGTAAATTTATCGGTGTCAAGGGGGCCAGAACCAACAACCTGAAAAACGTTGACTTAAAAATACCTTTGGGAACGCTAACTTGCGTGACAGGTGTTTCCGGCGGTGGTAAATCATCACTCATTTTGGAAACCTTATGCCAAGCCATTAATAAAGAGCTGAACGGAGCTCGCAACACCACCGGCAAATATGACAAACTGATTGGTTTGGAAAATATTGATAAAATCATTGAGATTGACCAATCGCCGATTGGCAGAACCCCACGTTCCAATCCGGCAACTTATACCGGCTTGTTTACCAACATTCGCGATTGGTTTGCAGGGCTTCCTGAATCCAAAGCCAGAGGCTACAATGCCGGACGCTTCTCATTCAACGTTGCCGGCGGTCGATGTGAGGCTTGTAAAGGTGATGGCGTTACCAAAATTGAAATGCACTTTTTACCGGATGTTTATGTAGAATGTGATGTTTGCAAAGGCAAACGTTTCAACCGCGAAACTTTGGAAATAAAATATAAAGGCAAGTCAATTGCCGATGTTTTGGACATGACCGTAGATGAGGCTTATGCCTTTTTTGAGAATATTCCGTCTATCAAAAACCGTCTGGAACTTTTGCGTAAAGTGGGGCTGGGCTACATTCATTTGGGACAACAGGCAACCACACTCTCCGGTGGTGAAGCGCAACGCATCAAGCTCTCAAAAGAGCTTTCCAAACGTGCTACCGGAAAAACATTTTATATTTTGGATGAGCCGACAACCGGACTTCATTTTGAAGACATCAACAAGCTCTTAAAAGTTTTGCAAACTTTGGTTGACCAAGGTAACTCGATTATTGTGATTGAGCATAACTTAGATGTGATAAAAACCGCAGATTATATTGTTGATATTGGTCCCGAAGGCGGTGACGGCGGCGGACAAATCATTGCCCAAGGCACACCGGAAGAAGTGGCAAAATCAGAAATCAGTTACACTGCAAAATATTTGCGCGATAAGCTCATAAAAAAAGCTTAATCCCAACGCCCGCCATCTTTAAATGCGGCTTGAACCGTTCTGTTTCGCACAGATACACCGCGTGGATGAGATTGATTATAAGCGCGTTGAATAATCAGACCGGATTCATAAAGTCTGGCTTGCATAGCTCCTCCTCCATGGAGGCTTCCAAGCGCTTTACGCAAATTTTTAACATCATTGGCACTGTAATCAAAATTTTGTACCACATCACAAAACATAGATGTTATGGCATGATGATAATTGAGATTAGCGCGTAATTCTTTTTCATTTTGCAAAGAAAAATCATGATAAGCTTTCAGCAACAAATAAGCCGCTTTTTTATCAATTTGCGATTGCTGAGAACTTGTTGCCTGTTGTTCAAACAGTTGAGGCATTTGCTTAGCTTGCATAGCTGTTGTGCGTTGCATTAAAGAAAGCAAAGGCTTCATAGAAACTTCTTTATACGCACTATACATAGCAGCACCAAAATACACCTCGGCATATTCACCCAACATTTTATAAGAAACAAGTCCGGACTGTTCAGCCACATTTTGCATAAAGGGCTCAAATTTTTGAAACAAATCCGTATATTCAGATTTCTTTTTACGCTTTTGTACAAGTATTGTTTTCATTTTGTGGAATATGTGTTGGGCTTGCAGTTTATTTTCTTTCTTGGCAAAATCGACATCTGCCAATTTTTGAAAAAAAGAATTATAAAAATGGGGATACACTTTGGTTGATAAGAGATAATTAAAATAACCCAGCTTATCCTTATCAGAGAGATTAAATTCCTTTATATTAGCATTAATCAATGCCACTGCTTCTTTTTGGAAAGATGTTCCATAATATTTTTTCAATTTCCAAATAAAATTGCCATGAAAATTTTGTTGTTCATCTGCACTAGCGGCTTTTGTGTGCAAAAATTTGCGCACTTGCTCATGCAATTCATAAACCTTTTTACCGGTAAAAAAACGAAAATTAGGATATTTGGCATAAAAATCCATGCTTTGAAAAATCTTCTGAGCATCGGCAGATTGTTCGAACGTATTTTCCATGGAAAGAATCCTTTTGTCTAATTTTCTCTATTATAGCGAATTTAAACACTTTTGCAACATAAAATATAATGCAAAAAAAACTCCCGTTTTAACGGGAGTTTTCTTCATCAGCTAAAAAAGCTTATTGAGCTTTAGCGGCATCAATTTCAGCTTGGATAACGGCTTCGTCCAATGTTTGAACCAATTTACCGTTAATAACCAAAGCCGGAACACCATTAACTTGGATCTTGCCAGCCAATTCTGCAGTATCTCTCAAAATTTGAGCAACTTTATCAGAATTCATGTCAGCTTTCATTTGTTCCAAATCAACACCTGCTTTTACAGCCAATTCATCAACTTTAGCTTCAGACAAAGCACCTTGATTGGTCATCAAAGCATCCAAAACTTCAGCATATTTATTTTGCATATTGGCAGCCAAAGCAGCTTTAGCAGCATAAGTAGAAACCGGAGCAACGAATGTCATTTCTTTGAATACATATTTAACATCCGGATTTTTATCCATAACTTTTTTCAAGTTCGGATACAAAGCATGGCAATATCCGCAAGAGAAGTCAAAGAATTCAACAACGGTAACAGTTGCATCTTTATTACCCAATGTCGGAGAGTCCGGATTATTGTTCAAAGCATCAATGTTTTCATCGATGAGTTTTTTTGCGTTAGCCAAAGCTTCTTCACGCATTTTTTGTTCATAATTTTGCATAGCTTGAATAATAATTTCAGGTTTATTATTCAAAGTTTCTTCAACGCTAACAGATTGAGCGTTTTTGTTGCAGGTCAAATTCATTACCAAAGCAACAACGGCAACGATCAACGCAACAACAGAAATAATAAGAGAACTATATTTCTTCATGATAGTATTCCTTAAGGTTTAATACAATTACGGGAAACTCTATAGATTCCCCGCTATCAAGATAAAGAATATGGGGCAATTATTTAAAATTGCTTTAATTCTGAAAAAATTTTTTATATGATGTGGAAAGAATATAAAAATAATGAGGACAATATGTTTCAGTTAAAAATATCGCTATTTTCACAAACCAAGGCTCTGGAAAATAAAATAGACCTGTTTCACGATAAAATTATAGATGTTGCCATGACATTTAAAAAAGCCATTGCCGTTTTTTTAAGAGAACAACGCAGTGAAGAATATCGTAAGCTTTGTAAACAAATTAAAAATATTGAACACGATGCCGATGGTTTGCGCCGAGATATTGAAAACAAATTATATAGTCAAAACCTAATTCCCGACCTGCGTGCAGATGTTTTGGAGTTGGTCGAAAACTTAGACAGCATCATCAATCGGTTTGATGAAGTGGCTTATAAATTTTATATTGAACGTCCCGAATTTCCGGTTGAATACCACTCTCGAATGAAAGAACTTTGCGAGCAAGTCAGCGATTGTGCAGAAAATATGGCTATTGCCTCTCGTGCTTTTTTCAGAGATTTCAGCACGGTTCGTGACTATTCGCAAAAAGTTTATTTTATTGAATCGGAAAGCGATTTAACTTCCGGCAAAATGAAAGAGGCAATTTTCGATTCGGATATGCCTTTGGCAAACAAATTACAACTCAGCGGCATCATCAGCGAAGTTGCCGACATTGCAGATATTGCTGAAGATTGTATTGATGAACTGCTCATTTTCACCATTAAAAGAGATATATAATGGACATAAGTTACTTTATATTTTTAAGTAGTGGCTTATTTTTGGGTTGGTCATTAGGTGCCAATGATGCAGCTAATGTCTTCGGAACGGCCGTCGGGACCAAAATGTTGCGCTTTAAAACAGCTGCCACGATTGCTTCAATTTGCATCATTCTCGGCGCTGTTTTTGGCGGTGCCGGAACCAGCCGAACCCTTGTTGAACTCGGCTCGGTTAATGAACTTGCCGGCGCCTTCATGGTTGCCCTTTCTGCTGCTTTAGCTGTTTATTGGATGGTTAACAGCGGCACTCCTGTTTCAACAACTCAAGCCATTGTCGGTAGTATTGTCGGCTGGAACTGTTACAGCAATCATGCAACAGATTCTACCATCCTGGCTAAAATTGTCAGTACGTGGATTATATGTCCGATATTATCGGGAATTTTAGCCGTATGTTTATATTTTCTCATTAAGCAACTGATAAAACATTCCAAAACTCATATTATCCGCCAAGATTTATATACGCGCATCGGGCTGATTGCTGCCTGCGCCTTTGGAGCTTATGCCTTGGGTGCCAACAACATCGCCAATGTTATGGGTGTTTTTGTAGATGCTGCTCCGTTTCACGAAGTATCATTTGGAAAATTTAGTCTCAGCGGCACCCAAATTCTATTCTTCATAGGTGGTTTGGCAATCAGCAGCGGTGTTTTCACCTATTCACAAAAAATCATCAAAACCATTGGCAATGATGTGATGTTCATGTCCCCTGTCATTGCTTGGATTGTTGTTATTGCGCAGTCATTGGTTTTGTTTCTTTTTGCCTCTCAAGGATTACAATCCTTCTTGCATTCTCATGGACTTCCGTCTCTTCCGCTGGTTCCGGTATCAAGTTCTCAAGCCGTTATCGGCGCTGTTATTGGTATTGGCATTGCCAAAGGCGGACGAGGTATTCGTTGGTCTTTATTAGGAAAAGTGGCTTTAGGTTGGATAACAACACCTGTTATATCTGCCCTATTCTGCTTTATTTTCCTTTTTGTTTTGGAAAATGTCTTTAATCTGGTCGTTTACCATTAATAAAAAAGCCGTCATGAAAGACGGCTTTTTTATTAAAATCCTAAATCTAAATTATTCCACCCTTGCGGCTCTGCTTTTTCTTTAGGCTTTTCTTCTTGCTTTTTAACGACCCAATTTCTAATAGCCTTCGGCTTTTTGCTCACCAATTCTCTTTGTTCTTTGGTCTGAGGCACACCCACCGGCAAAAGTTGATTTAACAGAGCCGGAGAAACGAAATCGACCTTATTTTTATCTAAGGTATTAATCAAAGCATCAATCACTTTTGCTGCCGGTTTAGCGTTAAAAACATTAACTGAGCCGGGATAATAAACCGTAAAAGAATAACAAGGAGAAGATAACAAGACATCTGTTGCATCTACACCTTTTACAAAACGCAACACAATACGCGGACGAATAACACACTCTTCTCTTACATTAAACAATACATTTTTATTATTCATAAAGAGTTGAGAAAGGACTTGTTCTTTAATTTCACTTTTAATCACGCCGCAAAAACCGGTAATAGCCATTGAATCGAGAGTATATCCTGTATAATCTTCAGGGCGATTATCTACCTCATAGCAAAAAATTTTTTCAGCATTGGCAATATTATCCCAAGCCACCGGACCGATAGCATTTCTAATTTCAGCCAAAACCTTTTGGGGACGTTGAACCTTTTGGGTTTCTTTTTGTTCTTGCTGTCTGCGCCAAGCATTATCATTTTGCTGAAAAGATGTAACACCTTCATTAGCAAAAATATCATCATCTGCCGATGCAGAAGCTATGGTTAAAAAGCTTAAAGCCACACTCATAAATAATTTTTTTATCATTATCTCAACTCCTCAAATGATAAAATATCATATATTTTAATATTTCATAAGCCAACAAAAAAAAATCAATTTTTTTTTATTTTTTTTAAGAATTGAGTATGTAAAAAATTTTTTAATAAATAATTATCAGATTTATGTTAATTAAAGAAGAAAAAGTGTTTCAAAATTGTGAATTTTTCATAGATTACATATGTATTTACTATGAAAATATGATTTCCTATGATAACATAAGAAAAATAGGGAAAGGATAAGCAATATGTACATATGGGTAATTTTGGCAACATTCATGGTCGCTTTATACTCATTCAACTTAACATTCCGCGCTGATTTGCGTTCTGTCGAAGTTGAACCGGTTGCTCGTGCCTTAATCTCTAAACTCATCATCAAACAACAAGCCGCCGGCAGATACATCAGAGGGAACACCCCTCCCCATGCCCACACAACAGATGCCGAAGGAAATACCATAGCTTCCGATACAATTACATATTCCGCCGGTATACTAACTTTAGACCAATTACAACCAAGCGAAGGTGTAACTTACCTCCCATACGGATATAAAGATGATGGTACCGTAACGACGGAAATTTATTGTATTGACAGAAACGACCCTAAAACAGCACGAAATTGTTCTGACGATAATGCCGTTCGTTATTTGGTTGCCTACATGCCTATACCTCAACGTTGGTTAAACGTCAAAACCGGATTACCGAATAATGATTTGAACGCTGCCATGAAAGAGCTTATCGGTTACGATTCCAGTTTTGGGTACCCTGTCTGCAAAAAATATATTGAAGATACGGCGACCGGAACAAAAAAATGCGAACAATTAATCATTCGCAGCCGTGAAGGTTTATACCAAACCGGTTTTGATGATGAAGAAAACAGCGAAGTTACAGATGATTTTATGTTTGAAATTCCATATTACATTGCTAAAAATGGTGGTTTTTCACGAAAATGCAATAAAGACAATGCAGATAACCTGTGTTTAATGTACATTTATGAATACAAAGCAAAATATTACGATTAGAGTAGATAGAGGAGAAAAACTATGTTAAGAAAAATAAACGAATTACGGACCCAAAAGGGTAGCATGATGGTGGAAGCCATTGCTATGCTTGGTCTGATTTCAATGGTTACTCCCGTTATCTATAAAAAAGCGGCAGAAAGAACCAATGAAATGCAAGATATCAATGCTGCCAGCCAAGTTAGAACAATCGTAAATGCCATAGATAATTATTTGCGAGATAACTATGTAACCATTACATCCGGCGGCACAGTAACATCTAACTCGGCTAGTTCGGATAAATCCGTAAATTACGGCGACTTTAATTTTGGTGCAAGTGATTCTGATACTACAGCCAAAACGACAACCCCTATTAACATTGAACACTTCCGTGATTACTTACCTTTAGGCTTTAAAGCACAAGGAAAAATGTTTGAAGATTTCCAAGTTGTCATCAAACAAACCCGTGATCCTTCCGGTGAAAGAAAAGCCTTGACCACAGTTATGGTTGCAAAACCCAATTCGGGCAACCCGGATATGTCACGTATCCGCTCTTCTCGTATTGCCTCTATGATTGGCACCAACGGTGGTTTCTATGATGGAGAAAAAGCAACCGGTGTTCAAGGCGTATGGGAAATTGATAAAGCAGACTTGCCCAACAGTGGCGGTATTGCCGATGGTAGTATTGTGGCAACTTCTTTGGAAGCTGTTGCCGATGGTACTGCCGGTGGTAAAAACGTTTTACACCGCGTAGAAGTTCCGGGTCGTCCAGAATATAATACAATGGAAACGACATTGTCCATGGCCGGCAATGACATCAACCAAATTGTTAACTTAATTGCGGCAGGTAACACCAACAACGATACCATCAATATCAAAGCTCAAACCGGTGCTGATAATGCACTTCTCCATGTTGACGGAGAAGGCTTGATTGATTCCACATTAAAAGCTGCTGAAGAAAACTTCATCGCAGAATCAGGCTATGCTCAACACAAACAAGCCTTATATGTCGGTACGGGTAACACCGAGGCTGATGCTCAATTTTTAGTAAAAGGAGACATCGGAAGCATCAAAGCATTAAGTGGCAAATTCAACGTCAACAATGAAGGAACAACCCCATACGTTAAATTAACCGGAAAAAACGGCAAAACCGTTCTTAATGCAAATGAAGGTTTGGTATCCTTCATGGAAAAGAATGTCATGATTTCTCCCGAAGGTAATACAGACATTGCCGGATACACACACATTACCGGAGATATCTCTGCTGCAAACGGAGGTTTTACGGCAAATGATACGGAAGCTCATTTTTATGATGAGACATTGAATGTTCTGAACACACGCGACGTAAACATTGGTACAGAAGCTAAAAATGCCAACTTACGCGTTTATGGAAACGCCACTATAGATAACTTAAACGTTGAAAAGAACTTTAAAGCAGGACATATCAATGGCACCAACAAATACGGCTTAAACGTAGCAGAAACAACAGGTAATGTTACGGTCAATGCCCAATTGGTTGTAAATAATTCTGCTGATGAGAAAATTTTTGATGTAAATAATACGAAGGCAAACGCAACCGTTGCCAAACAATTTGTTGCCGGTAGATATGACGCTACCCGTGGCGGTATTGGTTTGGCTGCTGATGAAACGGGAGCAACGGTCAGATTTAAAGATACCAGCAGTTCTTTCCTTGTTAAAGATGCCAATGATAAGAACCAAATTGAATCAAAACAAGGTTATACCAAATTTGCAACAAATGACCAACAAGTTGCAAAATTCTATGCTAATACAAGCAATGAGCCTCAAGCTCAATTCACTGCAGATGTTTCGGTCTACGATGGCACACAAAATATTTTAACCATCAGTAAAACGAACCAAAATGGATCTACCATTGACAATGGTCGTGGTACAATTCACATGCGCAAAGGTGTCATTGAGATTGACCGCAACACTGATGCAGCTACAAATAAAAGCAATCCTATGGGCTACATTAAAGCCGATAGATTAGTAAGCAATCTTGCTAACATTGACGGTGTTTCTCCTGATGGAACCTCCAACAGCTATAGCTTTGAAGTCAATCCGGCATACACATCAATGATGAATGATATTAAACTTGCGTCTCGCGGCGGCGCCCGTTTAAGTGATATTTTGCCGGACTTCATTAACAAAGGTATTTATGTTTTGGATAATACCTATAAAGGAAATGTTGACTGGACAAACTCAGATATTACATGGAACGGATTAACTCTGGCTGGTTTAAGCGAATGTGGAACAGATACACGCTGCGATACATCTCCTTGGTTAGGTTTCATTCCAACTCCGAACTGCCCTCCGGGATACGCTCAAGTTGCAACCATCACGCCTATCCGTTTTGCAATGGCTCAAGCAGGTGTTCCGGTTACGAACAGTGACAGAGACGCAGAATATCGTGATTTAAACTTCCGTGCAGACCCCAGAGGTGATAAAGTATCAATCGGTTTTGCTAAAGATGCTGCTTCGACTTATACCAAGACATCATCACCGTTGGTTGTTGTAACAGATAACTATCCTACCGATGCAAACAGCGGTCTAAACTTTGCTATTGACGGAACAGCTCAGTCTAAACCGCCATATTGGGCTGAAATGTTGAATACCCCATATACATTTCAGATTAATACATGGTTAAACACCACATTAAAGGCTTATAAAACCAAATCTGGTAAATTCCAAGGTTGGCATGGTATTATGGGCTTCATCTACCCAGCCGTAACATATGAATCATATGCTCGAGCAATTGGTGCAATTCCATCTGGAGCAAGTATTACAGCTAACACCATCATCTGGAATCTATTTCCGGTAAGAAGGGAAGAGCTGTCGGCTATTGCTACAATTTATTGTTATTTTGATAGAAAAAACGGCGGATTTTCAACAAAATATGTTGATCCATATTTACCGCACGAACAAAGTATGGGCAACATTAGATATCAAGATAAAAGTGGCAGTTCGACAAACTATAACGACCCTTACTTGAATTACACCGGACTTTGGTAATTTTCAAATTAAGGTAACAAGAAAGCTCTTTCTGATTTGGAAAGAGCTTTTTTGTTAATAAACGTTTAATAAATGCAAAATTAACGTTTATTTATAAAAAAAATATTATAGTATAACGGAAGATTAATCTGAAAGAAGAAATGCATCCGGAGCGTTTTTATGTCTGATTTTGATGATTTTGATAAACAAGAAGACGAAGAAGAAACAAAAGAAGTCAATAAAAAGAAAGTCCTTTTGTTTTTGCTTCCTGCGTTGATAGCCATTGGCATTGCCGTTGGCTTATACCATACATTTGAAAGTTCTTTCAATGCCACACAAGGCATTCCTTACAAAATTTTAGAACAAAATGAAAGCGATAAAAAACAAAGCATCATATTTTATGATCTTCCTGAAATAACCGCACCTGTTAAAAATGCTCAGGGAGAGAATGATATTGTCAGCATCAAAATCGGTATAGAGCTGAGCAATCCCGAAGACGTGAAAAAAATTGAAATTTTGCTGCCAAGAATTTATGATATCATATTGGCTCACACCAGAGAGCTTCGCACGGAAGAAATTTCCGGCTCGGAAGGTTTATATTGGTTAAAACAAGAGCTTTTATACAGACTGAATCTGGCTGCAGCTCCGGTAAAAATAGAAAACATCAACTTCAAAAGTTTTGATATTCAGAAAAAATAAGAGGACGTGATATCGTGGTTGAAAATACGGAAAAGACACAAACATCTGAAAACACAAGCAATTGGGCTGATAAAATAGAAGTTTCTGAAGGAAACTCTGCTCAAACGGATTCGCTTGCCGATGGAAAGATTCTCAATCAAGACGAAATTGATTCTCTTCTGGGCTATCATAATGAAGAAGATGCCGAATATCGCTCAATGAAAACGGGCGTCAGAGCCATTTTGAACGGGTCAATGGTTTCTTATGAACGTCTGCCTATGTTGGAAATTGTTTTTGACCGTTTAATCAGATTAATGGCAACATCCCTCAGAAACTTCACCCAAGATAACGTAGAGGTTTCGCTTGAAAGCATTGAATCCATGCGCTTTGGCGAATATATCGATGCCTTAACCCTCCCCACTTTGCTCACGGTTTTCAAAGCCGAAGAATGGGATAACTATGGTTTGATATCTTTAGACAGCGCCTTGGTTTATTCCATTGTTGATGTTTTGCTCGGCGGACGTCGAGGCACTGCCGCCATGCGCATTGAAGGTCGTCCCTATACAACAATTGAACTCAATCTGGTAAAAGATATGATTCAATTGATTTTAACCGACCTTTCAACCGCTTTTGACCCCATTACCACTGTCAACTTCATTTACGACAGAACTGAAACCAACCCTCGTTTTGCAACCATTTCGCGTTTATCAAATGCCGTCATTGTTGCCCGCTTACGCGTTGATATGGAAGATCGCGGCGGAAAAATAGATTTGATGATTCCTTACGCCACTTTGGAACCTGTCAGAGAGCTTTTATTGCAAATGTTCATGGGTGAGCGTTTCGGAAGAGATGCTATTTGGGAAAACCACTTAATGGAACAACTTTGGGAAACCGATATTGAACTTGATGCCGTTATGAAAGAAGTTGAGATCAAATTCGGCGACATTTCTAATTGGGAAAAAGGTTCATTCTTGCCGTTAGATATGGCCCCGCATGATGACATCACCCTGCTCTGCGGCGATGTTCCGCTCTTAACGGGCTCCATGGGCAGAAAAGGCAACAAGGTTGTTATTCGCATTAAAGGAAAGGCTGAAAAAAATGGATAATATCGACTTATTCATCAATTTAATGGTCATCTTGCTTTTGATTCCGGCAATTATCTATGTCTATAAACTGGATAAGAACTTAACCTTGATGCGCCAAAATCAAAAAGCTTTGCTAAAGTTGATTGAAGCCTTAAACGAAGCTACCTACAAAGCAGAAAACAGCATTCCTAAACTGAAATCCGTTACCGAAAGCTCAAGTAACGATTTGAAAGAAGTGGTTGATAATGCCAAAGAGCTTAAAGATGATTTACTCTTCATCAACGAAAGAGCCGATACCTTGGCAGACCGTTTGGAAGATGCCATCAAAACAGGACGTCAATTAAAAGATAATCCTAAAATGGCTGACAATGATTTCAAACCGGCTCCGATAGAAACAGCAAAGGCAGCAAACGCATCTGATGATATTTCTCGCTCAGAAGCAGAAATGGAATTACTCAAAGCACTTCGTGCCATAAAATAATATAAAGGATAAAAAATGAAACCGATTAAAATTCACTTTCGCTTGTTACCTATTTTTATTTTCGTGGCAGTTTTGTCTTTGTCTGTAAAAATAAACAGTGTTTATGATATTATCATCAACAAAGAATTACCCAAAATCAGCATTTCGCAAAACAAAGCTTGGGCTGAAGAGCAAGAAAATAAAGAAACGGCTCGCTTAAACCAAATTTTGCAAGATAGCAACAAAGGAACGGCAAACGTAGAAAGTTCCAACACCAACAGCGCCTTCACGCAGTCTGAAATTGCCATTTTGCAAGAATTGGCTGAAAGAAGAGAAGCTTTGGATGTTCGCTCTCAAGAAATTGATAAAAAAGCAATCCAACTGAAAGTTGCTGAAGAAGAAATTGATAAAAAATTGGCTCAATTGAAAACATATGAAGAAAAGTTGCAAAAGCTTATCAATAAATATAACGAGCAAGAAAGAGCTCAATTAGCCGCTTTGGTAAAAATGTACTCTACAATGAAGCCTAAAGATGCCGCTCGTATATTTAATACGTTTGACTTAGACATTTTGGTTGCCATTTTGAAAGAGATGAAACCGTCTTCTTCATCAGCCATTCTTTCACAAATGGATGCAATTAAAGCCAAAGAAGTAACAACAGCTCTTATCAGTCGCAATATTTAGAAAGAAAAATGTTAACACAAAGGGCAAAACATATTTTATCAAACATCGTCAAAACAATGAGCTTCTTGCCATTGTTTATGATGTTTTTTGCCGTTTTTCAAGCAAACGCAGCGGAAATAAAATATGTTCAAACTCCTAATAAGGCAGACATTTTCATTCCGTTAACAGCTATCACAGACTATGAGGTTGAAAACAAGGATAATACAGTACTCATTTCTTTCAGTCAGCCTGTTGCCGAAAACTTATCCGAACTGCAAAAAAACTTATCTGACTTTGTACAATCTCAGAAAATAGCTGCCGATAAGCATTCTATCGAATTGGAAATGAAAGTTCCCTATACCATCAGAACGACAAATGTTAACGGTAACCTGCAAATTGAAATTTTGCGACAATTGCAGTCATCAACAAGAAATGCCAACAAAAGCAATCTCATCATGTTGGACTATGGACAACATGATGGCTACGATCGCCTTTCTTTTGCCTATGGCAATAAACCAAACTATGCCGTAAGAACAGATAAAGAAAACACAATCATCTCATTCTTATCACCGGTTGAATTTACGTGGGAAAAAATTAGAAATACCGACATTTTTCCTTATATTGAGC
Organism: uncultured Alphaproteobacteria bacterium; assembly: GCA_944393225.1. Classification (GTDB taxonomy): domain Bacteria; phylum Pseudomonadota; class Alphaproteobacteria; order RF32; family CAG-239; genus CAJLXD01. Next base: position 6,725 of record CALXZK010000010.1, on the reverse strand, counting down.
AATTTGCCAACAAACTAGGCGGCACGGATATAAAAGTACCGAATAAACTGTTAAAATCATTCGAATTTAACAACAAAATCGTCTTAGATATTGAGCCTAAGGGGCAAACTGCAACAAAAGATGAAAGTATTTTAAGCAGTCAAAATATTGTCACCCAAAACACTCAAATGGCATATGCTAATAGCGATGACAATAAAAAAGAAATTCCAACCAAGAACGAAGTTGCCAGCTTGGCTTTTCCATGGAACATGGAAGTCGGTGTCAGCGTTTTCCAACGTGGTAAATACATCTGGGTTGCTTTTGACCACCAAAGAAACATTGATTTGGATGACTTACGCAACCAAAGCAAAAAAGTTGCCGATCAAATCATTCAGCTTCCTCATTCCAAAGCAACCATCTTGCGCATTACACCCAAAAAGAACGTTCGCGTCGGACTTCGTCAAGAAGGTTTACTGTGGATTATCGACCTCTACACCCACAATATTGACTACAAAGTAAAAGAACTTCCTATCTTTGTGCAGTATAACAGTATGAACCAATCTTATTTATACATTCCGAGCACCAATAGCGGCAACTCTTTATCCATCATTGACCCCGAAGTTGGTGATATGATTTTGATTGGAACCGAAACCGAGCTTGGATTGGCAATTGATGAAGACTATCACTATCAAGATTTAGAAATTCTGCCAGCCAAACAAGGTTTTGCCATTGTTCCGAATGCCTCAGACATTATGATGAGCAAAGGCAACACCGGCTTCAGCATCAAGGCAGATAATCGTAGTTTGAATATCTCCGACAATTTGGACAACATCAAAAGACAGCAACAATTTTTACAAAAATCATCAGATGTCTTTGATTTAGACATTCCGGCACAATTATTAAAGCTCAATTTCCTTGATGCAGAAAAACAAATCAAAGAAGATATTGCCAAAGCCAAACCGGAACAACGCATTCATGCCAAATTGCTTTTGACCAGATACTACTTAGGTATGGGATTAGGTACGGAAGCAGCTCAAACTCTGAAACTTCTTTCACCCGAAGAGCGCCGTCAAGTCAATCCGAAAACTTTAGCAGCCCTCTCCGGTGTGGCAAATTTCTTAATGCGCCGTTATGATGAAGCTTTGGATGACTTCTCTTATCAAGGTTTGGAAAAGAACAATGAAGCCATTTTCTGGCGAGCTTTGACCGATTCTGCTTTAGAATTTAAGAAAGAAAATGATATTGTTCTTTTAACATTCATTGCCATCATCCGTGATTATCCGCAAGAGCTGAAAGAGCGTATTGCACTAGTTGCCGCCGACACTTCCATTAAAGCTTATGATGATATATCGACCCAAAACTTTTTAGATATTCTGAAAATATCAAAAGGAAATGATGCGCGCCGCGCCCAAATTCTTTACCTCAACGCGCAAAAATTTGAATATCAGGGCTATCCGAATAATGCTTTAAAAGAATATGCTTTTGCCACAACGCATAAATCGCAAAAATATGCTTCTCTGGCTCGCTACGCTCGCGTCAACCTCGAAAGCAAATTAAATTTAATCAGTCCGAAAAAAGCCATTGAAGAGCTTGAAAGATTGCGTTTTGCATGGGGAGAACAAACTTTCAAATTCAATCTGTTGCAACGTCTGGCAGTAATTTATGAAACAGATAAAAACTATCAAAAAGCTTTATTGACCTATCAACAAAGCATTGAGTTTGCTCAGTCAGCTTCGCAAAAAGATGAAGTCTTGGAAAAGATGATGAAACTGTTTGAAGATTTGTACATGAACGGTCGCGCTGACGAGCTCCAAGCCGTCAAAGCTATTGCCTTGTACAAAGATTATGAATGGTTGGCACCGCGTAGCCGTTACTATACCGAAATGGCTCAAAAATTAGCTGACCGCATGGTTGCCGTAGATTTATTAACCAGCGCTTCCGATATATTAAAATCGCAATTGCGTCTCGTTAACCTGACACCGGAACAAAGGGCACAAATCGGCGCCAGATTAGCCTTAATTTATCTGTTTGAAGATGACAGTATCGCTGCATTGGATATTTTGCAAGAAACAGAAACTTCTGAACTGTCGCCCAATCAAAAGCAATATCGCAAAATCATCAAAGCCAAAGCTTTGGCATACCTCAAACAAACCAAAGAAGCTCTCGATCTTTTGGAAGATGATTATAGTAAGAATGCTCTGTTGTTAAAAACTGATATTTACTGGAAATCGGCACAATGGGATAAAGCCGCCGATACCATAAAATATTTGATTGAAAAACCGCAAAAAGGCAAAGCTTTAAGCTCAGAACAAATGTCATATATTTTAGACTGGATCACGGCTCTGAAAAAGGCAAATCGCAATACGGTAATCTTCCGCATTCGCAACACCTTTTTACCATATTTTGAAAATACGCCTTTCTATAGCACGTTCAGTGTCTTAACCTCAAACTTGGAAACCAATCGGGTTGATATGAACGCAATTGACAAAGCCGTAAGTGATATTTCGGCATATAGCAATTTTTCCAAAATATACGATGAGTCTTTATTAAAGACAATGCCGCAACAACCCAAAAGATAAAAGGATAATGAACGATGAAATTTAAGATTCATTCTCCTTTTGCACCATCTGGCGACCAGCCGCAAGCCATCAAAGAACTTTGTGAAGGAATTAATCGCGGTGAAGCATCGCAAGTTTTGTTGGGTGTAACCGGCTCAGGTAAAACCTTTACCATGGCCAAAATCATTGAGCAAACACAAAGACCGGCTCTGATTATGGCGCCGAACAAAATTTTGGCAGCACAATTATATTCGGAAATGAAAGAGTTTTTCCCTGAAAATCATGTTGAATATTTTGTGTCTTATTACGATTATTATCAACCGGAAGCCTACATTCCCAAAACCGATACGTATATTGAAAAAGATTCTGCTTTAAATGAACAAATTGACCGTATGAGAAACGCTGCCACCCGAAGCATTTTGGAAAGTCGAGATGTAATTATCGTCGCTTCTGTTTCTTGCATTTATGGTTTGGGCGATGTTGAATCCTATTCCGCCATGACATTTCCGTTAACCGTCGGCGATAGTGTTGACATCAAAGACGTTTGCCGCCATTTGGCAGAGTTGCAATACGAACGCAACCAACAAAACTTTATCCGTAGTTCTTTCCGCGTCAATGGCGATGTCTTAGATATTTTTCCGGCACACTATGAAGACAGAGCTTGGAGAATATCCTTTTTTGGCGATGAAATCGAGAGCATTCACGAATTTGATTCTTTAACCGGTAAAAAAACGGCAAGTTTAAACTCTGTTACCATTTATCCGGCCAACCACTACGTTACCCCTCGTCCCGCCATATCGCAAGCCATTGTCCATATCAAAGAAGAATTGGCGGATACGATTGAAGATTTCAAAAGCAAAGGCAAACTTCTTGAAGCACAAAGAATTGAACAACGCACCCGTTTTGATTTGGAAATGCTGGAAACGACCGGTAGCTGCAAAGGCATTGAAAACTATTCAAGACATCTAACCGGAAGAAAAGCCGGTGATCCTCCGCCGACATTGTTTGAATATTTACCTCCGGACGCTTTGGTCTTCATTGATGAGAGTCACATTTCTGTACCGCAAATCGGCGGCATGTATAAAGGCGACTATAGCCGTAAACACACTTTGGCTGAATTTGGCTTCCGCCTTCCCTCTTGTGTTGACAACCGCCCCTTAAAATTTGCCGAGTGGGACCATATGCGTGGACAGACCATATTTGTTTCCGCCACGCCAGGAGATTGGGAGTTAGAGCAAAGCAAAGGTGTATTTGTTGAGCAGGTTATTCGCCCGACCGGCTTGTCTGACCCATTATGTATAGTTCGTCCGGTTGAAGACCAAATTGATGACCTGATGCACGAATGCCGTAAAACAGCTGAAAAAGGCGAACGCGTTTTGGTGACAACTTTAACCAAGAAGATGGCTGAAGATTTAACCGAATATCTGAATGAAAACGGCATTAAGGTACGTTATTTGCACTCGGATATTGATACGCTGGAGCGTATTGAAATTATCCGTGATTTGCGATTAGGCGTTTTTGATGTGTTGGTCGGCATCAACCTTCTTCGCGAAGGTTTGGATATTCCGGAATGCTCGCTTGTTGCCATTTTAGATGCCGATAAAGAAGGTTTCCTGCGTTCCACACGTTCGCTCATCCAGACCATCGGACGCGCCGCGCGCAACGCCGAAGGTCGAGTTATTTTATATGCCGATAAGATGACGGATTCACTTAAAGCCGCTTTGGAGGAAACATCTCGCCGTCGCGATAAGCAGATAAAATATAATATTGAGCATGGCATCACCCCGCAAACCATCAAGAAAAAGATTTCCAATGCTCTTGAAGAAATGACCAAGGGTGACTACGTTGAAGTGGCTAAAGACACACCGAATGTCAAAGATATTCAAAATATAGATAAGAAGATAAAAGACCTGACCAAAGCCATGAAAGAAGCCGCTGCCAATCTGGAATTTGAACAAGCCATGGTCTATCGTGACGAAATCAAAAAGCTTGAAGAAATGTATTTGAAAAACTAACAAGCTGAAGCCCGCTTGACCGCAAAAGTTTAACCGCCTCTCTATCAATCCTCCTAAAACTGAGACGTTTGCACCATTCTTCGCGACAAAAATGCCTTATTCAGAAAAAAAAGAAAAGCTCTGAATTTTTATTCAGAGCTTTTTATTTTTAATTAAACTTGCCGTGGCAGTGTTTGAATTTTTTGCCGCTGCCGCAGGGACAAGGATCATTACGCGCTACCTTACCCCAAGTTGTCGGATCATTGGCATCAAACGGTTTATATTGGAAGGGTGTCGGTTTTTCGTTTTCCTCCGATTGCGGAGCCTGTGTCGTTCCTCCCATGACAGATTCGGGGGTTTCATGAACTTCCTTATAGTTTTGTTGTGCTTGCGGACGGCTCATATTTTCTGCCGAGTTGCTTTGAATTTGTGCATGACAAATCAAGAAAGTAACTTTCTCACGCAATTGGTCTAAAAGATATGAAAACATATTAAATGCTTCTTTCTTATATTCATTCAAAGGATCTTTTTGACCATAAGCACGCAAAACAATGGTATGACGCATCAATTCCAAAGCGGCAATATGGTCTTTCCAAAGTTGGTCAAGCACTTGCAACAAAATAGATTTTTCAACAAAACGCATAACGGCTTCGGGAACATCTTTATTGCGTTCGGTCAAAGTTTCTTCCATGGCATCAACAATCTTTTGCGCAAACATATCTGCAGTCAATTCCTGTCCTTGAGCCATTTCTTTCAAGGGGAAGCTCATACCGATGGTTCTGTTCAGCTCTTGTGCCAAGCCTTCCAAATCCCATTCACTGGCCATTGTGCCATAAGGAGCATATTGATGAACCAAATCATCAACAAATTCATCTCTCATATCATGAATGGTTTCTGAAACATCTTCAGATTCCATCAATTCTTTACGTTGCTCATAAATAACCTTACGTTGATCATTCATCACGTTGTCATATTTGAGCAAGTTTTTACGAATATCAAAGTTGCGCTCTTCAACTTTTCTTTGAGCTTTTTCAAGAGCCCTGGTAATAAAGGGATGAACCAAAGCCTCACCTTCGGGCAAGCCCAAACGCTGCAGCATCACGCTCATACGTTCTGAGCCGAAAATACGCATCAAATCATCTTCCAAAGAGAGGAAGAATTTAGAATGTCCGGGGTCACCTTGACGACCGGAACGACCGCGCAATTGGTTATCAATACGGCGGCTTTCATGGCGCTCGGTACCAATCACATACAAACCGCCGGCAGCCAAAGCCTCTTCTTTAGCTTTTTCCACTTCAGTTTTGATTTTGGCGCGAAGCTCAGCAATCTGTTCGGGTGTTTCATCACCCTTGAGAGTTTCTTTCAGGCGCATTTCAACATCACCGCCCAACGGAATATCGGTACCGCGACCGGCCATATTGGTAGCAATGGTAATTGCCCCCGGAACACCGGCTTGAGCCACGATGGCAGCTTCACGCTCATGGTGACGCGCATTCAAAACCTCAAAACGAACTGAAGATTTTGCTCTGAGCAATTCAGCCAAAAGTTCTGACTTTTCAATTGAAGTTGTACCGACCAAAACCGGTTGATTGCGTTTGTGGCAATCTAAAATGGTATTAATAATGGCATTGTATTTTTCTTTGGCGGTACGATAAATTTCATCATGTTCATCAATACGAATAACCGGACGATTTGTCGGAATTTCTACGCAATTCAAACCATAAATTTCATTAAATTCGCCTTCTTCGGTCATCGCAGTACCGGTCATACCGGAAAGTTTGGGATAGAGGCGGAAATAGTTTTGGAATGTGATAGATGCCAAGGTTTGGTTTTCAGATTGAATTGGCACACCTTCTTTAGCTTCAATGGCTTGGTGCAAACCGTCACTATAACGGCGACCTTCCATCATACGACCGGTAAACTCGTCAATAATCACAACTTTGTTGTCTTTAACAATGTAGTCAATATCTCTGATGTGCATTTTGTGCGCACGCAAAGCCTGATTAACGTGATGAACGAGTGTTACGTTATTGATATCATACAAGCCGCCGTCTTTAATCAAACCGACTTCTTTCAAAAGCTGTTCCACATGTTCTTGTCCGGCTTCGGTCAAAACAACGGTTTTAGCTTTTTCATCTTTTTCATAATCGGTTTCCAAAAGATGCGGAATAATTTTATTAACGAGGATATATTT
>CALXZK010000009.1 GCA_944393225.1 uncultured Alphaproteobacteria bacterium | reverse complement strand
AAAATCGAAGCCGAACTCTCTTTGACGCCCGATGCTAAATATAATCTCAATTTGGCGGTAAGGCTTTTAATCAAAATTACCGACAAATTGGAATACGCGCTGGAAACCACCAATTTGGGCGATGAGGAGTTTACTTTCAGCGAGGCGCTGCATGCTTATTTTAATGTCAGTTCAGTGAGTGATATTGAGATTAAAGGTTTATCAGGTCATCAATATAAGAACTCACTAGATGGCAAAATTTATACCTTGGATAAAGATTTGCAAATCAAAGGCGAGTTTGATTCCATTTTCTTAAATCAGGTCGAGCCGGTCAAAATCGTCGATAAAGCCTATAACCGCGAGATTGTTATGGAAAAGAAAGGCTCTAAAACAACAGTTGTGTGGAATCCTGCCAAAGACTTAGCTGAAATGAGCCCCGAACAATATAAAACCTTTGTTTGCGTGGAACCATCAAACGTGGGTGACTATTGTGTCAAGCTTGCTCCGCATGGCAAAGACACCATATCGGCAACAATAAATGTGCAAAAGTTGAAATAAACTGATAAAAAACAAAACCCTCGCAGAGCTTTTTCTCAACGAGGGTTTTTGTTTGGCATCTTTTATCTGGTGAGATAAACTCTTTGCAATATATCGTTTTCAGATTCTTCTTTACCGTCACGATATACTATTTTTTTTATCACCAGTGTCATTTTTCCTTTCTCGATAGTCAAATCAAAAGTCAAATAAACCACGGCTGTTTTATCTTGTTCGGAAACATAACTGACGGAAAGAATCTGATTCACTTCCTTATATAGACCGGGAGCGCAAGAAATATATTGGGCAGGACGCATTCCGCTGGCGCTTTCTCCGATACTATAACTTTCATCAACATCCCAAGCCCGAGCCGAAAATACGGTTACTTCGGGGAGAACGGGCATTCCTTTTTGCATAATGCTCCCGTCATATTCTACTGTTTCTTGCTCATCAACCATGTCGGCAAACTTCATAAGTAACAATTCATTTCCCGTCCATTTAAAAACATATTCATCACCAATCCAAATCGGGTCATAAGGTCTGGCAGAAGCAGAAGTTGAAAACAGCACTAAAATAATGCCAACGAAAAATAATACAAATTTTTTCATATTGTTAAAAATTTTAAAACAAAAGACCAGACAATCTTTCATTTTGATAAATAAAAAGCTCCGTTATTTTGAATTAATCATTTTTCAAAAGAAATATGAAAATTGCCTGACAAAATAATAGAACCGAATAACTAAAATAAGGGTTTTATTTATATTACAATTGTTATTGCTGTCAACAGGCAAATCTCAATAGAACAACTTGAATTATTCTTTTTTCGTCAAAGTATAATTTAATTTGCTTTGAATTCTTTTCATGTCTTTATCAAGCATAATCAATTTGTTGTCTTGATATAAAAAGTTCATGGTTTCTTCTTGATTGTTGAAAGGAATAAATTGCAGAACAGTTGCATTTTTATCTTCGGCGCTGCCTTTTAAGGTAAATTGTCTGCCGCCAAATTCAAAAGCAATATCTTTTCCTTGTTCTGCTTCCAAATATGTCAATTTTGCTTTGAAAATACCATCACCGCTGTTTTTGTAGTTATATAATGTTATATTGTAAACAATCCCCGGATTTGATGCCGCTGGCAAAGTTCCTTCAAATACGCGCGTTTGCAATTCACCGCAGCCTTCAAATTTTTGCAGTAAATTAGGCAAATCATTCATATCTTGAATATCAGGATTTTTATCTACGCGATAATAGTCAACTTGATACTGTCCAAACTTGCCCAATTCATACGATAAGGCGTGATTTCAACAATATCCAGAGTTTCGGTAAAATCGATTGTTTGACCATTTCCGATGCTCATTCCATGCAAAATGAGTTGCTTATCTTTTTGTTCCCAGCTTTTATATTTTAATGTTTCCATGCCGACAGAAGAGGCGCTTCCGTCCGCATTCAAATTGATTCCTTGCACAATCTGTTTATTAACCGGCATGATTTCTACCCAATGCCCAACAAGCAAATTTTCTTGCTTATTCATATCGCAAGCCACAACCCAAAACATCAAAAAAAACAGAGAATAAATCTTTTTCATAAAAGCACTTTCCTTTAACAATGCGATTATTGTTTGTCTTTATATCCTTCTTGTCAAGGTCAATATAAATAAAATCACGCGAAAGAGCTTTTTTATGGAGCAAAACAAAAGCAATTATCGGACTAATGTCTATGATGATTTTAAGCTTTTGAGTAAGAAAATGAATGAAAAATGCAATTTTGTCTAAATTTTGTGTTGTATACTTATTCAAAATATGATATAATTTCCTTATAAACATATTAATAAGATATAATTATGAACAGAATAAAAAAAAATCTGAAAATTTCAGTATCAGCATTGGAGGACATGATAGCAAAAACGCCAAGAGGTTCAGAGTTTAAAGCTGTAAAGCTTACCTATGAACAAGCAATGGCTTTTGAAAGCTATAATGCGAGTTTTGATGAGCTGCTTGCAATCTATGGTAGTTCAAATCGGCTCAAGCCCAATGAACATTATGACGGCTATATTGCTGTTTCGCATCGATGGGGGGAAGTTAGTATTATCCACCTCATTGGAGCAGTTCAGAGAATTGACCCTAGTGAAGCCGTAAATTATCCGGATGAAGACGAAGCCGAAGTTATGCGCGAAGGAATATGTTGGCGCGTAATATGTCAAAACTCTGACGGAAGCAGTTGCCCCGAAAAGTTCAATTACGTTTGGACTTTTAACAAATGTAAATTTGCAAAGACAATTGCAAATTTGCAAGAGGAATATTGGCTGCCTTCGGATATGGATGCTGAAGCAACAGATAAAATCCTCAAAGACAAGTTAATTGCTGCATTATGTGGCAACAAAATTGTCGAAGTGAGCTACGCTGAGGATGATATCTTAAAAGAGTACTTCGGAGAAGACTTGTTTTACTATGACATCTTTTCTGAGGTTGAGGTACAGTAACGAAATCTAACACAAAACAGCATCTCAAAAAGGTGCTGTTTTTTTTATTTATATAACAAGGAATAAATATCTTTATTTTCACATAAAAAGTCCGATAAATCATCAAAAATCGCTAATTTCAAAATCCTCAAAATGCGCCGCTACAGAAAGCTAAAGCTTTCTTACTTGCGCGAATAACTAACCTTTGCCGCGGTCGTTCCTCCCTCGCAAAGCTAAGAGAAGTTTCGGACTGATTCAAAGGCTTAGAATACATACAAAAAAAGCACCTTTAACGGTGCATAATCAAAAATGGTGCCGCTGGCAAGAAGGTAAATTCCCATTGGCATTAAGCCAACGGGCCCCTTTCGCGCCGTAAGCCTCAAACTTCGTGTTGCGCTAAGCTATTCGCTAAAGCTCAACTCTCGTTTTCGCCAACTATCCGCTCCGGACTTGCTCTTGCCCCCGCAAGGCCGATTACTCACTAACAATACTTTTAAAACACAAAAACGCCCCAAAAGGGCGCTTTTGTGTTTTAATGGTGCCGCTGGCAAGAATCGGACTTGCGACCCCGTCATTACCAATGACGTGCTCTACCACTGAGCTACAGCGGCGACAACGAAAGAAACATACAAACAATTATCATAAAAATCAAGTATAATTTTTGCCTTTTGATAAAAAATTTTTTTATTCCAACAAAAAAGCCCTCAAATGAGGGCTTTAGCATTAGAAAAAATCTAAAATTAACGACCAAAGACAGCGTCTTTAAGACGTTTCAAAGTTGCTTTGGCAACAGGGCGTGCTTTTTCGGCACCTTCCAACAACATTTCTTCCACTTCGTTGAAGTGCGTCATATAGTAATTATATTTTTCTCTTGCGTCTTTGATTTCATTGACAACCGCATCAAGCAACATATTTTTGATGTGACCGTAACCGAGTTTACCTTGGCGCAAACCATCTCCCATTTCTTGAAGTTGTTCCGGTGTGGCAATTGATTTATAAATTTCATAAACCAAAATTTCATCCGGATTCTTAGGTTCTTCCATCGGGCGAGAGTCGGTCTTAATAGAGAAAATTGCTTTTTTGATTGCCTTATCATCTTCAAACAAAGGAATGACGTTGCCATAAGATTTGCTCATCTTGCGACCGTCAATACCGGCAACAACAGCCACATTTTCATCAAAACGATAAGTCGGCAATTTCAAGAGCTCTTTGCCATAATGTGCATTGATGGCGCCGGCAATATCGCGGGCGATTTCCACATGTTGAACTTGGTCTTTGCCCACCGGTACAATATCGGAATCATAAGCCAAAATATCGGCAGCCATCAGAGTAGGGTAGGTATAAAGCCCCATGTTGATACCATCGTCATCAGGTTTGCCTGCTTCGCGGTTTTTATCAACGGCAGCTTTGTATGCGTGTGCTTTGTTCATAAAACCTTTGGGTGTGTATGCATACAAAATGGTTGTGATTTCCGGAATTTCGGGAATATCGGATTGACGATAGAAATAAGATTTTTTCGGGTCCAAGCCGCAAGCCAAATAAATGCAGGCAATTTCTTTGGTCATTTCGTTCAAAACGGCAGGATTCTTCTCAGCATTAATGGCGTGATAATCGGCAATAAACATATAATGTTTGCCGCCTTGAGCCAAGGCTTGTTTGCCCAGTTCAATTGCTGGTTTGATTGCGCCGAGATAGTTGCCGAGATGCGGCTTTCCGGTCGGTTTAACACCGGTTAAAACAGTTTTGTTTTCAAACATAAAATTCTCCGTATGTATAATCTTTACAAATTGGCAATAAAATAGCCTAAAGCGCTGATAAAATCAAGAGATAAGCAGGAAAAAAGAAATTTTTTATTTAAGGTTGCCATAATATTGGATAGATGTTATAATATTTATCACAAAAAAATTATTAACTAAAATTATCTTAGATGAATTGTGGAAAAATTTATAATGGCTACTGCTTAGCCATGGGGCAAAGAGTAAGCGTCCTGCGCCGCAGAGGATTGTGCCCTTGTTCGAATGCTTTTGGTTACGGTAACGGATACTTCAATGAAGATGAAGCTCCAACTCCTAAGCAAACCCCTTCTTCATCTGAAGATGATGGCTTTTTGGATGAAACCAAAGCTCATGACTATGAAGAATATCGGCAAGCTGAAGAAAGGCGTTATCATTCTGAAAGTTTACGTAAGGAACGAGAAGAACGTGAGCGTCAGGAGCGAGAGTATCGTGAAGAGCTTGAACGGCTTGAACGAGAAGAACGTGAGCGCCAAGAGCGAGAAGAACAAGAAGAACGCGATCGGTTGGAACGTGAAGAGAGAGAACGTGAAGAACAAGAAGAACGCGATCGATTGGAACGTGAAGAAAAAGAGCGGGAAGAGCAGGAAGAGCGTGAACGTTGGGAACGTGAAGAGAGAGAACGTGAAGAACAAGAAGAACGTGATCGATATGAACGTGAAGAACGTGAACGCGAAGAGGAAGAAGAACATGAACGCTGGGAACGCGAAGAAAGAGAACGCGAAGAGGAAGAAGATGACCGGCGAGACCATGATGATCGTTACTATGACGAACATCAGGAAGAAAGTCACAGTCTATTTGATGATTATCACGAGAATTCTGGGGACTATAATGATGATCCTTGGGATAATAATGATGATCCTTGGGATAATAATGATCCCGACGATGATCAGGATTATGACAATGATGATTATTATGATCAGAGTGATGATAATGGTGATGATGAGGATGACGGTGGCTGGTAATGCAAAAAAACCTTTGATAGCTTGATGCTGTCAAAGGTTTTTCTGTTTTTTAAATGCAAATTTCTGTTGTTTTTATTTCAAAAATTGTTATTCTGTGCCTGTTTGAGTTAAATAACAAAATAAATAGGACAGAAAATAATGTTAGATATTAAATATATTGCCGAAAATCCGGATATCATTAAAGAAGGATTGGCCAAAAAAGGATACACCAAAGAAGATATTGATATTGATGCGTTGATTGCGCTTTACAAAGACATAAACAAATTAAAAACCTCATCCCAAGCTCTGTCCGAAGAAAAAAACAAACTCAGTAACTCAATCAAATCCGCTTCCGCTGAGGAACGTCCGGCTATCATCGCTAAAAGTAAGCAAATTGGCGAAGAATTAAAAGTTGAACAAGAAAAACTTGCTGCCGAACAAGAAAAGTTTGATATGGTTATGTGGCGCATGCCCAATATGCCCAGCCCTGAAAGCCCGGTTGGAAAAGACGATTCTGAAAACGTTGTTCGTCGTAAAGTCGGTGAATTGCCGAAGTTTGATTTTACCCCGCGTGACCATATCGAATTAATGGAATTGAATGATTGGTCAGAAATGGAACGAATTGCCAAAGTTTCCGGTTCTCGTACCTATGCCATTAAGAACGATTTGGCAAAATTGGAATTGGCTATGCACATGATGGTTTTGGATAAATTGCGCGCCAACGGTTTTACCGTAATTACCGTTCCGTCAATTTCTAAAGAGAAACCCTTGTACGGTCAAGGCTATTTGCCGTTCTCTCGCGATGAAGTTTACTATATGCCGGCAGATGATTTGTATTTGTCCGGTACCGCAGAGTTGATTTTGAACTCTTTGCGCGCTGATGAAATTTTGCAAGAAAATGAACTCCCGATTCTCTATGCCGGATTTTCTCCTTGCTTCCGTCGTGAAGCCGGTGCTGCCGGAAAAGATACCAGAGGCTTGGTTCGTGTTCACCAATTTATGAAAACCGAACAATTCGTCATTTGCAAAAATGATGTTGCCGAAAGTGAAAAATGGCACAAGAAATTGTTGCAAATTTCTGAAGAAGTTTTGCAAGATTTGGAATTGCCTTATCAAGTTTTGGAAGTTTGCACCGGTGATATGGGCGCTCCGAAATATCGTCAATATGACTTGGAAGCTTGGGTTCCGTCTCAAAATTGCTATCGTGAAACCCACTCTTGCTCCAACATTACCGAATGGCAAGCTCGCCGCACCAACTTGCGTTATCGCGACAATGCCGATGGCAAAGTTAAGTTTGTTCACACTTTGAACAATACCGGAATTGCCACCCCGCGCGCTTTGGTTCCGTTTATTGAAAATCACCAAAATGCCGATGGTACCGTTAACATTCCTGAAAAATTGCGCCCGTATATGGGTGGCGTTGCCAAAATCGGTAAAAACGCATAATTGTTATTGTATGGCAGAAAGCGTCCGTAAGGGCGCTTTTTTGCTGTCTTGAGAGAAGAGAAAATGCTTAATTTACAACAAGTTGAATATATTTTGTTTGATTGGGATAATACTTTGGCGGAAAGCCGCACCTGCTTGGTGACAACGGTCAATGAAATCTTAAAAAAATATAATTTGGCAGATTGGGAACATCAAAAAGCAAAACGAGATCCCAATTTATCTTTTCGTGACAATTTTCCTAATGTTTTTGGAAAAGAGTTGGCTCAACAGGCTTATCAAGAATATGCCGAACTTTATAAGAAAAATGTTGTTCATATGCTGACCACATTTCCCAAAGTGAAAGAAACATTAGAATTTTTGAAAGCGCAGGGTAAAAAAATTGTCATTTTAACCAACAAAGACCGTAAATTGTTGGATTTTGAATTGCCTCTGCTGTTTGATAAGTCTTTGTTTGATAGGATAGTAGCCGGACATGAAGCCCCAAAAGACAAGCCATATCCCGAGCAAGCATGGTTTGCCTTAAAAGACTGGCTTGAACCAAAAGATTTTAGTCCCGAGAAAGTGTGGGTCGTGGGGGATAGTGATATGGACAGCGATTGCGCTTTAGCTGCCAAAGCTTATCCCATCAGAATAGGAAACTCCATTTGGGGCAACCTTAAGACCTTACCATCAGGCGTTTTGCATTTTTCTTCTTTTGAAGAGTTTTTTAACACATTACAAAATTTAGCAAATTAGGGAAAAGTTAAAGAGTCTGAAGTATAAAAGAGCAATAAAGACAATTAAGGATTCGCCCATGAGCAATGAAGATGATGAAATAGATGCAAAAAGCAGAATTTGGAACATAATTCTGATACTGCTTTTGGTGTTTGCTTTGGGCTGGATTAATTATTTATATTTTTCCAAGCACATTTCATCTAATCCGGAGCGGATTAACAATTTTATTGCTATTGATAATAATATTAACAAATTTCGCATTCCGGTAAGTTCTGTCTTTTTTTATCCTTACGGCAAAAGTGGACGCAAGGTTTTGGCTTCACAAACCAATCCGCGTATTTTTGTTGTTCCTTATTCCGGCTATTTATATTCGGAACAGAACGTAGCCAAAGCTTATGCTTGGTTGCTGCCATGGAAAGATAAAATAAAAAATGTGATTTTGGTGGCACAGAATGACAAACCGCAAACCGGCAACATATATATAAACAAATATGCTTCTTTAAGCGCTGATAAAAAAACGCTAAATATCAGTCCGGCATTGACGGAGTTTTTACAAAAAAAGGCATCTCATAAATTAGCAAGCCAAGATTTAAGCAAGTTTGCAGCAATATCAGCTCAGGTTCCGCTCATCAATCAAATTTTTGGTCAGAAAATAAATTTTGCCGCTTTGGTTTATGATGCTGATAAATCTACCGAGGTTGAAAATATATTGTTGCCCTTTGCTCATGACAAACACAGCCTTCTTATCTTTTCGGCTGATATGTCAGGTTATTATACCGAACCCGAAAATGTCAAAGCTCAAGAAAATGTTGATGCAGTTGTAAATTTGGCGCAAAAAGCTCATCTCTATCCCAAAGTTTTTGATTTAGTCAATTTTGAAGATATTGCCGAACAAAACTATCGCTTGTCCGAATTAAAAAATGAGAAACCATTGAGCACCTTAGAGCAAGAACTTGAAAGCTTGAAGTCCTTTGCTCATTTATATGGAATGGATTTACTGAAAATAGCCAAAGTTTCTTTGGATGAAGCCGTAGTTAATCATAAAACTTTTAAGCCGGAACGCGAAAATTATGATGATATTTTGTTCAACCGCGGCGCCGCATTTATTACGTTGTATAAGAATGGTGAAGTGAGAGGAAGTTCCGGCTCCCTTTTGCCTACGGAAGCTGTTGCTTTTGCTGCGGCACAAAATGCCTATTCGGCAGCGCTGGAAGATAAAAATTTCACCCCAATTAGTAAAGATGAATTATCGCAAATCAAAATCAGCCTGAGCTTGCTAACCGGTTTTGAACGCATTAATTATAAAAATGAAGCCGATTTGTTAAAGAAGATTCAAGTTGGAAGTGATGGCTTGGTGATTCGTGACGGCAATAGACAAGGTGTGTTCTTGCCCTCAGAATGGAAAAAATATCCCAAACCGCAAGAGTTTTTGAACAATCTAAAAATAAAAACCGGTATGAGCCCGGCATATTGGTCAAACCGCATTAAGGTTTATCGTTTTAAAGCAGTGGAGATAAGTAAAGATGAAAATTGACGGATATGAATTAAACTTGAGCGAAGAAGAGTTAGATGAAATCTTTGCCAAGAAGTTGCGCCCGATAGAATTGATAACGCCGGAGTTTGACGGCTATAAAAATTTGCCTGAAAGCGAAAAGAAAGTTATCACTCATTTGGTAAAAGCAGCCGAGATTATGAATGATGTTTCTTTGGAACAAGACCACCCGCTCAATTTTCGTCTGAAAAAGGCTTTGGAACAAGCAGCTCCGAACAACAGTCATGCAGCCAAAGCTTTGCGCTTGTTCAATTGCTTTAACGGTGTTGCCGGCTTAAACGGAATAGACCCTGAACCGGTACAAATTTTCAAAGACGTCAAAATCATTCCCGGACGCAATTTTTATCCGGCAGATTTGAGCGTAGAAGAGTTTCATCACATCATCAAAAAAATGTTGCAGGCAGGAAAAAATGAAGAAGTTCGTCGCATTTTGAGCGCTCGTACCATGGTTCGAAGAAAAGGTGATGAGCTTGAAGGTATTGACTATACCAAATATTTTGAAAAACAATTTTCTGCCATTGCCAATGAGCTTGAAGTTGCCGCACATTATACCACGGATGAAGCTTTCAAAGAATATCTCGGTTGGCAAGCTCAAGCCTTGATTCAAAATAATGAAGACATGGATATGTTGGCCGATAAGCATTGGGCGGTTTTGCAAAATTCACCACTGGAATTTACAATCAGCCGCGAAAATTATGACGATGAAATGACCCCGACCATTTGCGATAATGCCGAGTTGAAATCTATGTTGGACAATTTGGGCATTGAGGTAAATTCCAAAGATATGTTGGGCGTTCGTGTCGGCATCGTTAATAAAAAAGGCACGGATTTATTGCTGACATTTAAGGAACAAATGAAAAACTTGGCAGGTTTAATGCCCTATGCCGATAAATACAAACAAAATATCGCATCGGGTAATGATTTGAAGCAAACCATGGTCGATGTGGATTTGATTGCTTTGAAAGGCGATTATGCTCAATGCCGCGGAGGGATTACCACAGCTCAAAACTTGCCGAATGACGATAAACTTTCTATCAAAACCGGCGGTGGCAGAAGAAACGTATATCACCGTCAGGTCAGAATGAGCCAAGATAAAGAGCGTGCTAAAAAGTTGTTAAATGCGCTGGTGGCAGAAAATCTGCATCAATATTATAATCCCGAAGCAGAACATATTTTTGTCATCGGTCATGAAAACGGTCACTCTTTAGGACCGGACAGCAGCTTCAAAAATTCTTTGGGCTTATACAAACACACCATTGAAGAAAACAAAGCCGATGTCGTTTCTATCGCTATGATGCCGCAATATGTTAAAGCCGGTATCATTGATGAAAAGACCTTGAAAGAAGTTTACACCACATGGATTGTTCGCATTTTCTTGAAAGCTAAACCGCAGCTGATTCAGCCGCACCGCATGGGCGATTTAATCCACTTTAACTATTTGTTGGAACACGGAGCCATTCGTTTTAATGGCGATAACAAATTGGAGATTGACTTTGCCAAATTGCCGGAAGTCATGAATAAAATTTTGGCAGAAACAATTGAGGTTCAACTTTCCAAATCGGCACAAAAAGCCAAAGAATTTATTGATAAATATACCGAATGGAAAGACATTCATAAATATATTGCCAAAACTTTGCAAGAAATCGGTATCAAACCTTATATTGAAATCAGGACATATTTCTAATGTATTACAGTTTCTTTGAAATATTTTCTATTGGTATCGGACCGTCAAGTTCTCACACGGTCGGTCCGATGCGCGCCGCCAAAAGATATATCAAAAATCTGCGTGCGAGCGGAAAATTTGCCGCATTGGCAAAAATTGAAACAACATTGTATGGTTCTTTGGCCTTAACCGGTGTCGGACACGGAACGGTTAAAGCCATTTGTTACGGACTGATGGGTTTGGAAGCAGATGAAATCAATCCCGAACATGCTTATATGTTGGCGATTGAGCGCGATAAGACCTTGCAAGCAGATCACGAAAAAGTGATACCGTTTGATATTGAAAAAGACATTATTTTCAAAAAAGACATTTTCTTGCCGGAACATTCCAACGGTATGACCTTTAAGTCTTACGATGCCGATGGTAATTTGCTACTTGAAGAAACCTATTTTTCAGTTGGTGGCGGAACCATTGCGCGCCAAGATGAAATTTCCAAACGTATCGAGCGCGAGCCTTATAACGTACCGTATAATTTTGATACCTGCGCTGAGTTAATTGAGCTTTGCGAAAAAAATAATATGAGTATAGCTGAACTGGTTATGGCAAACGAATGCGCGCTTCGCCCCAAAGAAGAAGTTGTCAGAGGTATTCATAAAATCTATGGTATTATGCAAAATTCCATTGAACGTGGCATGAAGTCAAGCGGCATTCTCCCCGGAGGATTGAACATTCCGCGCCGTGCGCATGACATTTATTTGCGCTTGGAAGAAAAATTCCGCAATAACGATTATGATCCGTTATTGATGATAGACTGGATAAATTTGTGGGGCTTTGCCGTTGCCGAAGAAAATGCTTGCGGCGGACAAATCGTCACTGCACCGACCATGGGTTCAGCAGGTGTCATGCCTTCAGTTTTGCGCTATTATGAGCGCTTTGCCGCCAACAAGTCTAAGTTTAGCGTGGAAGAAGGTTTGCAAAACTTTATGCTGACGGCATCGGCCATTTGCAGCTTATATCGTACCAATGCTTCCATCTCGGGTGCCGAAGTCGGTTGCCAAGGAGAGGTGGGGGTTGCCTGCTCAATGGCAGCCGCAGGCTTAGCAGCAGCAATGGGCGGAACACCAAAACAAATTGAAAATGCGGCTGAAATTGCCATGGAACACAATTTAGGTTTAACTTGCGATCCTTTAGCCGGCTTAGTGCAAGTTCCGTGTATTGAGCGCAATGCCATGGGTGCCGTGAAGGCGGTTAATTCCGCGCGTATTGCCATGAAAGGAGATGGCAACCACTTGGTATCTTTGGATAGCGTTATCAAAACCATGTTTGATACCGGTCGCGATATGAATAATAAATATAAAGAAACATCTTTGGGCGGTTTGGCTGTTAATGTAGCAAACTGCTGATATATCAAAATTAAAAGCCTCAAAGAACAACTTTGGGGCTTTTTTTGTGTGCAATCGTCTTGTTTTGCTTGCTAAAAGAGCAAATTTATAAGACTATTTGCGTATCGATAACAAATAAGAGGAACAAAATGATAAAAAAACTTTTGAGTGGAGAGTTTGGTTTAGGCGAAACTTTTTGGAAGTTTGGTATATTTGGCGTTTTGGTTGTTCATTTCTTTGTCCGCATTTTTGAGTTTTTGCTGCAAAAGCAAATCGGCAATTTAAGATTGGTCGATTATTATTTGCACTATTTTAATCCGATTAAATTTAACGGCTGGGCCATTTTCTTTACTTTATGCTATGTTGGAGCCGTTATCTTTTTCTTATATTACAGCATCTGTGTTTGGCTGGGGACCTTGCGTAGTTCAGCAAGTTTTGAGCGTAGCAATATCTTAAAATTTTTATCTCGTTTATTGATAGCAGCATTCTTGGCAATAAACATTTGGTCAATTTTATAAGATAAGAGAAGATAGATGAAAAAAATAATATGCATTCTTTTGTTGTTTTTAATCAGCGCCTGCACGGTTGGTGAAATGAAACCCGATAGAAAAAAACTTTATGATATGGGTAATGATATTTGCCAAACCAAACCGGAACGCTGCATCAACGGCATTCCTTGGTAAGCTAAGAAAAGAAAAGCTCCGAAATTTCGGAGCTTTTTGATTTTTATAAGAAAAAATTAATATGGGCTGGAAACCTTAGAATTATCCATGTAGCAAGAGCTGCAATCTTTATCATCAGCCAAAATTCCTTTATTTAAGATAAATTCCGGAGCTTTGCCGTTAAAAGACTTAAATTTCTTGGCAATTTCAACAGCTTCATAATCGCGTTGCGGGTTGGAAGATAAATTAGCTTTTGCCGGTTTGGCGTTTTCAACCTTTTTGTTTTTCTCGGCTTTATCTTTACGATTGTTTCTAGCTTTGCGGTTATCTTTGTTTTCAACCGGAGTTTCAGCAGCAATTGTTTCGGCAACAGGCTGAGCATTTTCGGAAGGTTGGTTTTGAGAAGCTTCTTGCTCTTTGTCTTTATCAACTTTAATTTCTTCCGGAGCTTTTAAGATTTTTTCCAAAATGGATTGTGTCTCTTTGGAGCGACGGTTGGTATAAACAATATTTTGTTTTTCTGCCGGCAAAATAGCCAAGATTTTTTCCAAATTGTTAAGTTGTTTGTTTTTCTTAATCAGATTAATATCATCAACAACTAAAATGTTGGTTTTAGAAAAGTCAAATTTGCTGTTTTCAACCAAATCTACCAGCAAATCGGGGGAGCCGATAACCACATTGGCTTCATTATCAATATCTTCATCGGCATCTTTGACGGTTGCTTCATTGATTTCATGATATTTATTGAAAACGGATAATCTGTCGGAAACTAAAACAGATTGTTCTGAATCCGGCGTAATAATCAAAATATTTTGACCGTCTTTGTTGCTGATAATATCCACAAGCGGAAAAACATAAGACATGGTTTTGCCGCATCCGCTCGGGGCGATTGTAAACACGTCTTTTCCTTGCAAAATCGACGGAATAACGTCACATTGTACGGTTGTTGCTTTTTTGATGCCATATTCTTCAATGGCTTGTACGGTTTTTTCACTTAATCCTAATTCAATAAAATTCATGATATTTCTTCTGATTTTAAGGTTTAATTATTTATTGCGAAGTATTATGTATTTTGTTAAGATAGTCAATAACCTATTTAACAAGGAGGGGCGAAATGTTGATGAAGAAGGATGATTCTTTACTGTTAATCATAGACGTGCAGGAACACCTGGCGCCGGCACAAGAGAGCCCGAGAGACGTAATCAACGGTTGCGCCGCTCTGTTAGACATCGCTAAAAAGCTAAATGTTCCGTTTATTGTTGCAGAACAAAATCACAATAGCTTTGGACCAACGATGATCGATTTGCGCATTGTGCTCGGTGATGATGTCACTTACTATGAAAAAGATACTTTCTCTTGCTATAAAAATGAAGAGATTCGCGAAAAGATAAAACAATCCGGAAAAAAACAAATTGTGATTGCCGGTTTGGAAACCCACATTTGCATTTTGCAAACGGCATTAGATTTGCAAAAAGAAGGATATAAGGTTTTTGTTGTGGCAGATGCGTGCTCTTCTCGTAACGAGATGCAAAGTGCATTAGGCGTTCAGCGTTTGCTGCACAATGGTGTAGATGTTGTAACCGTCGAAATGGCCATTTTTGAATGGCTGGAAAATTCTCGCAGTTCAGAATTTAAGGAAGTTTGGGCAAAAAGAACCTAGTTCAAACAATTCAAAAAAAATCCCCTTCCGTTTTGGAAAGGGGATTTTTTTGATTATAAATCATTACCGACAACACGAACGTAAGTGAGCAATTCTTTGGAAACACTGTAACGTGGTTGATCTTTAACCGAGCCGATTCTTTTTAAGAAATTATCATGATATTTTTCGGGAATATTTAATGCTTTAATTTGCAAATCCCAATAATACAGCATTTTATTCATATCGCCGGGAAGATATCCCCCCACATCATTCAAATGGTTTCTTTCGGCACCGGCAATAACGCGATTAACAATTTCAGTACGATATTTGATTAAATCCGGATCTTGAGCATGTTCTTTACGATAGCAGAATGCACCGGGCATTAAACCTCTGGTTAAATAAAGCGGTGTGTTAAAGCCTTTTTTGTTGTTGGGGTTAATGCCGGGGTACTCTTTTCTAAATGGCTGTAAGTCAATAATGAACATGCGGTTGTCAACGGCAGAATATAAAATATTTCCGGTATTGTTAAATAATTCGCCGCCAACATCAAGAGAATGTTTGCGAGAAGAAAGAAAATGCAAATCATCATAGAGCATATCAATAGCCTCATCCGGCAAGTTAAGAATGGTTTCACTCAAAACCTTTGTTCGGATAAGAGCTTCTTCGGCATCGGGCTTCGGGCGTCCGGCTTTGTAAACTTCAATAGAAATTCCCGGACAATAAAGATTGATTGTCAAAAGAGCCAGACTTTGGTCTCTAGGGTCTTTCCAATAAGCCAATGTTTGCGCAAAGTTACGCTCACCGAAAATGTTTTTTTGTTCAATTAACGGATTTTCATTGATAATTTTTGCCAGCTCGTTAAGCGGAGGACACTCCAAACTAACACGAGTGGTATATTTTGGGTTGGTGTGAATTTTATAAACTTTAGCTTCAGCGCCTTCACCAAGGGGCTGTTCGCTCATAGCAAAAAGAATTTCTTCCGTGCTTGGTAAAATATGTTTTGTCATGATAAATGTCCTTGAAAATTTCTTAAACTATATAGCCGAAAAAGAAAAAATCAAGGAAAATTTGTCTATTTTGGAATCTTTTCTATAAAAAAGAGTCGGCAATCAACCGACTCTTGAACTTGATACAAAAATTTATGTCTAAGCGCGACCGTAACTGTCTTCAAAACGAACAATGTCGTTTTCATCCAAATTTTCACCGGTCTGAATTTCGATAAATTCCATATTTTCTTTGGTGTTATTTTGAATGCGGTGTTTGGTTTCGGCAGGAATATAAACGGCTTCGTTAGCTTTTTTAACGAGTTTTTCTTCGCCGAGGGTAACAACGGCTTCGCCTTTAACAATAATCCAATGTTCTGCACGATAGTGGTGGAGTTGCAAAGAAAGAATATTTCCCGGAGTAACACAGATTCTTTTAACGCAAAAACCGTCTCCGCTGTCCAAAACTTCCCAAGTACCCCATGGACGAGTATCTTTATCGCCTCTTTTATAGTTATTTGTCATATTTTTTATCCTTTAATTTATAAAAATTAACTTGATGAAAGATAATATAAATAATATAAAGAAAATCACAATAGAAAAAATTTTTAAGGTTAAAAACAATGCAGTCTCCGGCAATTAACAAGGCGATGGAAATTTTACAAGAACTTCGCAGCGTAAGCGAAGGTAACGATGCCATAGAGGTAAAATTAAATAAAATTGTAAAAATGATTGCGGAGCAAATGTCTGCAGATGCTGCGGCTTGCTATATTACCATTGGCGGCAATCGCTTAGTCTTGTTTGCCGCGCATCAAATGAACCCCGAGGCGTTGAACAAAGTCATTTTCCGTTTTGGCGAGGGACTGACCGGCGAAGTTGCCCAAAACAGCCGGACCTTGAGTGTTGCCGATGCTTGGAGCCATCCTAAGTTTGTTCATAAGCCGGAATTGGAGGAAGATAACTATAAATCATATATCGGCGTGCCGTTAATTCGTTGGCACCGTTCAATTGGTGTTTTGGCTCTGCAAAGCAAAGAAGTTCATGAATACTCTGCCATGGATGTTGAAATTTTAGAAACGGTTGCCATGGTTTTGAGCGAAATCGTTTCTTCTGACGAAATGGCAGAATGGCGCAAAAATTTTGATAAAAATAACAATATCAATGAGCGCGATAAGCTCAAAGGTCTGAGCTTGAGCAAGGGTTATGGCATGGGCGTTGCCGTGGTTCACCGCCGCCGTCAGGTCGTTACCAAAATCTTTGCTGAAGATAAAGAAAAAGAAGTGCATCGTTTGGAAATCGCTTTTGGTCAGATGAATGCCGATTTGGATAAAAAGTTGGCGGAAGCCAAGCTCGGTATGGGTGAGCATGTTGATATTTTAGATGCCTACCGTATGTTTGCCAGTGATAAAGGGTGGTATAAAAAACTTGTAAATAACATTCAAAGCGGTTTGACGGCAGAAGCAGCGGTAGAGCGCGCTTATGAAGATATGTGGAACCGTTTGTCCGGAACCACGGATGTTTATTTGAAAGAACGTCTGCATGATTTACGCGATGTTTCTGACCGATTGTCTTCTTATTTGAGTGGCGATTTTGGTTCCGCCAAAGGCGTGGATGCCAAAGATATCATTGTCGTCGCTCAAACCATGGGACCGGCAGATTTAATGGATTATGATTATACCAAAATCCGCGGCTTGATTATTGAAGACGGCACCCCGACCATGCACGTTGCCATTGTGGCAAAGGCTTTGAATATTCCGGTCGTTGCCAAAATAAAAGGCATTTTCAGCGAAGTTAAAACCGGTGAACCAATAGCCGTTGACGGCATGGACGGCTATGTTTATATACGTCCGTCCGCATTGGTACAAGAAAAGTTCAAAGCCAAAATCGCCGAACGCGAGCGTCTGCAAGCCAAATTAGCCGAGTTAAAAGAGCTTCCGGCGCAAACCAAAGATGGGGTGAATGTTCATTTATATTTGAATGTAGGTTTGGCTTTTGATTTAGACTATATCGACAGCACCAATTGTGATGGTATTGGCTTGTACCGTACCGAGATTCCGTTTATGGCCTCGGAGATGATGCCCGATGTTGACCGTCAAATATCATATTATCAAGAATTGATGGATAAATGCGGCGACAAAAAAGTCATCTTTCGTAGTTTGGATGTTGGCTCCGATAAGTTATTGCCTTATTGGGGAAATGTCGGGGAGGAAAATCCGGCAATCGGCTGGCGCTCGATTCGCATTACGTTGGATAGAAGAGCCATTTTAAGAAAACAGATTCGCGCCTTTTTACGTTCGGCTGCCGGCAAAGAGCTCAATGTGATGTTTCCGATGATAACCAACTTATCAGAGTTTGAAGAGGCTAAAGAAACATTGATGTTGGAGCTGGAAAAAGAAAAACGCAAAAGCGATAAGATTCCTACAAAAGTCAATGTTGGTTTGATGATAGAAGTTCCGTCGGTCATCTTTCAATTAGATTCGCTTCTCAAACAAGCCGATTTTATTTCCATCGGTACCAACGATTTAGCTCAGTTCATTTTTGCTTGCGATAGAGGAAATCCACGCTTGACCGAACGTTATGATGTTTTGTCGGCTCCGTTTTTGAATGTGATGAATGAAATCATTACCAAAGCCAACCAACATCATGTTTATTGCTCAGTCTGCGGCGAAATGGCATCAAACCCGATTGAAGCTATGGCGTTAATCGGATTGGGCTATCGCAATTTATCCATGTCCGGCTCATCTTTCGGACGCGTAAAAAGCATGGTTAGAAGTATTAATGTTGAAGAAGTGGCAGATTATGTTCATACCCTATTGAAATCAAACAAAAAAACATTAAGACCACAATTAATTTCCTATGCCTATGACCATGGTATTGAAATCTATTAAAAAATGTGTAACAATCAAGCAAACATAAAATATCAAAGGGAAGATATACAGTGTCAAAAGAAACCAAAAAAGTGAAAGAAGAAGCAAAAGCAGAAGCATCAGATGTAAAGTCAATGCCTGCATCTGTTACAACAGCTGAGAAAAAAGCAGAAAAAGCCGAAGAAGGAAAAGTAGGCTTGTTGCTAAAAGAAATGCGCAATAAACAAGGCAAAACCTTTGCCGAAATTTCTCAAGATTTGTGCATTCGTAAAAGCTATTTGGAAGCAATCGAAAACAGCGATTACAACAATATTCCCGAATATCCTTACGGCATTGGCTTTATCCGCTCTTATGCCGACTATTTGGGCTTGGACGGTAACAACATTGTCAAAATGTATAAAGACGAAGCTGAGGCCGATTTCAGAAAAAATCATCCGTATTTTGTTATGGAGCCGCAAGTTGAAGCAACCGTTCCCAACCGCAAATATTTGTTGATTAGTCTGATTGCCCTGATTGCTGTTTATGCAGCATGGAGTGCTTATAATCAATTTATTTTAACACCGGCAGAAGAAGCTCCGGCAGAAGAAACCATTGTTGTTGATGATGCTAATGTTGATTTTCCGCTCAAAGTCGAAGATTACAGCACCAATGTTGAAACTCAAGCAACAGAAGAAAATGCAAGTGAAGACGCAAAAGAAGCTGAAAAAGAAAGCTTGCCGATAGTCGATGTTACATCTGCAGAAAACACTCAACAAGTCACCATGACGGATAAAAGTTTTGTTGAGCCGGCAGCTGAAAAAACAACACAAGCTGAAAGCAAAACTATTGAAAACGCAAAGAACGCAGAAGAAACTCAAGAACAATCTGTTGTCGAGCAAGAAAAAGCAGCAAAACCGGCAAAAAGCGGCGTAACCGTTAATGTTTTGAAAGAAACATGGATTGAGGTTAAAAACGAAAAAACTTTGTACATCAGCAAGGTTTTGCAAGCCGGTGATAGCTATACTTTGCCCAAAGCAAGCAATTTGAAATTGTCTGTAGGCAAAGCTGATGGCGTTGAAATTATGTATAACGGCAAAAAAGCCTATGAAATTGCTCCGAACAAAAAGATGAATATTTCGGTTGATGAAATTATTGCCGGAGCACAAGATTAGCAAACACTATACAAGTTGGAAAATAGCAGATTGTTCTGCTATTTTCCTTTTGTTATATAAGGAATAATTGAAATGGAAAAAATAGTTCGTCGCAAGAGTCGCAAAATCATGGTCGGTAATGTAGCCGTCGGCGGAGATGCCCCGATTAGCGTTCAGTCTATGACCAACACGTTGACCTCAGATGCCAAGGCCACAATTGAACAAATTCAAAGACAAGAAGCTGTTGGTTGCGATATCACGCGTTGTTCTTGTCCCGATGAAGATTCTGCAAAAGCCTTGAAAATCATCACTAAAGAGGTTAAAATTCCGGTTGTTGCCGACATCCATTTTGATTATCGTTTGGGCATTCTGGCTGCCGAAAACGGAGCCGCTTGCTTAAGAATCAACCCCGGAAATATTGGCGGAGCAGATAGAGTTAAAGCTGTTGTGCAAGCAGCAAAAGACCATGGTTGTTCGATTCGCATTGGCGTAAATGGTGGGTCATTGGATAAAAAATTATTGGAAAAATATGGCGAACCTTGTGCCGATGCTTTGGTCGAAAGCGCTTTAGAACAAGCCAAAATGTTGGAAGATAATGATTTTAGAGAGTTTAAAATCAGCGTGAAATCTTCTAACACCATGATGATGATTGATGCTTATAAAAAATTGGCAGCTGCTTGTGATTATCCTTTGCACTTGGGCGTGACCGAAGCCGGTGGTTTAAGAACCGGAACCATCAAGTCTGCCATGGGTATCGGCGCTTTATTGATGGAAGGTATTGGTGATACCTTGCGCGTTTCTTTGACCGCAGATGTTGAAGAAGAAGTCAAAGCCGGATACGAGATTTTGAAAGCGCTGGATTTAAGACACAGAGGGATTCGCATTGTTTCTTGCCCGACTTGCGCCAGAAGAGGCTATGATGTTCAAAAGACCATTGAGGCTTTGGAAGAAAGA
Source organism: uncultured Alphaproteobacteria bacterium (assembly GCA_944393225.1). Classification (GTDB taxonomy): domain Bacteria; phylum Pseudomonadota; class Alphaproteobacteria; order RF32; family CAG-239; genus CAJLXD01. Next base: position 45,874 of record CALXZK010000009.1, on the reverse strand, counting down.
TTAGCACATATCAATCAACCTCTGAGCTTGGCGGTTATGGGCTGCGTGGTCAATGGCCCCGGAGAAGCCGGACATACCGACTTTGGTGTTTGCGGCGGAAGAGGGGGTGAAAACATGATTTTCATCGGCGGCAAGCCCGATCATAAAGTTAAAAATGAAAATATTGTTGACGAATTGGTTCGTTTGGTAGAAGAAAGAGTTAAAAAAATAGGATAATAAGGAAAGAAAGAATAGATGTCATTTGCAGAAAAGTTAAGTAATGTAGTCAATCGCCACGATGAAATTCAGGCATTGTTGTCTGAGCCGAATATCAGCTCGGAAGATTTGGTGCGCATGAATAAAGAGTTGGCAGCTTTAACACCGGTTGTTGAAGCCGTTAACGAAATGCGCCATGCCGAGCAAAATATGAACGATGCCAAAGCCATGATGGAAGATGCAGAATTAGATAAAGAAATGCGTGATATGGCAGAGGCTGAGTATTATGAACTCAAAGAAAAATTGCCCGAGTTGGAAAAGAAGGTTAAAATTCTTCTGCTTCCCAAAGATGAAGAAGATGAAAAGAACGCCATTTTGGAAGTCAGAGCCGGTACCGGTGGTGATGAAGCTGCATTGTTTGCGGCAGTTTTGTTTGAAATGTATCAACGCTATTCACAAAAAATGGGCTGGAAGTTTGAGGTTAACGATGTAACCGAAAACGAGTTGGGCGGTTATAAAGAAGCCACAGCCAAAATTACCGGTAAAGATGTTTTTGCCAGACTGAAATTTGAGTCCGGTGCGCATCGAGTACAACGTGTTCCAGTAACGGAATCTCAAGGTCGCGTTCACACTTCTGCGGCAACGGTTGCCGTTTTGCCCGAGATTGAAGAAGTGGATATGTACATCAATCCGGCAGATTTGAAAATTGATGTTTACCGCGCATCAGGTGCCGGCGGACAACACGTAAACAGAACCGAGTCTGCGGTACGTATCACCCACATTCCGACCGGTGTTGTTGTTCAGTGCCAAGATGACCGTTCACAATATAAGAACAAAGAAAAAGCCATGAACCACTTGCGCGCTAAGTTGTATGATATGCAAAAAGCAAGTATCGATTCGGCGTATTCTGAAAAAAGAAAATTGCAAGTTGGCTCCGGTGATAGATCTGAGAGAATCAGAACCTATAACTATCCGCAAGGACGCGTGACCGACCACCGCATTAACCTGACTTTGTATAAGTTGGATGAGGTCGTTTCCGGCGATGCTTTGGATGAGATTATAGATGCTTTGATAACCGAAGATCAGGCACAAAAGCTCTCTGAATTAGATTAATCTAAATACAAAAAAAAAGATTTCAATTTTGAAATCTTTTTTTGTATAATAATATATTAGATATAACGAATGAAAGTCCTAGTCATGAGTGCTAAATTATCGTCAGAAAAAGTTAATGAAATAATTTCAAAATCAGAAAATGATTATTATGTGAAAAAAGTCATTTATCACAATTTTGAAGGATTAGAAGGCGGAGTGTCAGTTTCTTTAGGCTTAGCATCATTTTTTGATGTAGGCGGAATTCAGACTAAGAAAAATAATGATGTTCTTAATATTGTTAATATATTGAGAGAAAAAGGAATAGATGCAGTTCCTTATAATTGTCCTCAGGCAGCAGAGCCTAACCGTTTTGTTGTTGATGAAAGTGGTATTAGCACACCAATTATGGATGCTGAAGATGCATTAAAAGCCACGACAGATATTGTGGATGTTCTTTATGACAAAGGGCAAAGAATAAATGGCTATGCATTGCCAAAAACAAAAGAAAATTTTACTTATTATACTGATAAAAAGCAACAAAGCATAGATGTATTAAAGAATAACGAAAATTCAGAAGTATCCAAACGTCTTGCAGAGCAAGGTTATAGTGTAAGTTCTTTTATATCCAAACAGTTAGAAAGTTTATCAACCTTACCAAAAATAAATGCAGCAGAAATTGATGCTCAGCAAAAAGATAATCCATCTGTTATATATAGCGGACGCACTTGTAATCCCTATGAAATTATAAATGTCCGCAGAAATAGAGATTTGATATATGCAACGCCGAGCATGTTAACGGCTCAAGGTTATGCCAAAGGTGTCAATGGGTTCAATACGGGAGATTATGGTTTTTTGGTTGGTTACAAAGCAACACCAGATCAAAAGATTTACGCCGCATCGATGATAGAATGTGGGCAAAAATCAGAGGGAACATATGAAACAGATGTCTTTTCGCATAGAAATGAAATAGATAGCATATATATTGTAAACGGAAATGATGTCTATAAAATTGCGGGAGAAAAGGGAGAATATATAAATTCTGAATGGAAAGATTTTATGGAATTGCATAAAGGATATTCTCTGGCAAGCAACGAATTTATGAGACAACGAGGAAATAAGCAGAAAGAGCTTTTAGAAAAAGATGATCCCTCGGCGATAATTCCATATAGCCGAGAAAATCCTTTAGAAGAATTTCACTACGATAAACATATTTCCCCGCAAGACTATGTTAAAAGTAATTTTTTAGAAGCAGAAGTGTCTACGGATAGTAATGGTAAATATCTAATAGAAAAACAAGTTTCTTTTGATGAAAAAACAGCTATTCCAGAATGTATCAATGAATTGCATATAAAAAAAGCACGAATAGTTAACCATGTATGCCAAGAAGATTTTTCCTCGGTTGATGAGTTGTATTTAGAAAATTCGACATTGCAAAATGGAGCAATTGTTCCTTCATCAATTATTTTAAAAGATTCTCAGGTAAATAAAGGGGTAGATTTAAGCCAGACAGAATTAACATTATTATCGGATAAAGCATCAACATCATTAGATGGATTTTTAACCGACGAACATATACAAACAGCAAAACAAATTAAATTGTCTGGCTATTTTTCAATATCAGACATTAATTTGATTAAAGATAAAAATAGCATTGATATATCAGGTATAAAGCTTTTAAGTTTTTCAAGTATTGAGGACTATAAGGAATTATCCGCTAGCAGAGAAGACAAAATACCGTGTGTCATAACAGAAAATGAATCCTCAGACACAAGCTATGTATTTAAGGATGCAGAAATAGATTCATTAAATAATATAGGACTAAACAATATATCATTTGATGAAAAAATCAAATTTCAAGGAAATTGTAGCGTCGGTAATGAAATGTTGGAGAAAATAGTTGCTTATAAAGATCGCTATGATTTTCAAGCTATAGATAATATCCAGTTTAAAGGTTTGGGAACAGAAATAGAAGGCATATCAAAATTAAACATTCCGGAAGGAGCTTCGATTGCGCTTGATGGTGCGTTTTCTATTAATGATAGCAAAGAATTGTCTTTTCTTGAAAAATGTGATTGCAAAAATGTAGGGGTTTTAATGGTTAATGATTCAACAGAATTTTTTAATCAGGTAAAACAAGAAAACAAGACACTTCCCAATATTCCCTTGATGATAGAAGAAGATGGTGTTGCCAAAATAATAGCTCCGTTAGATAAAAAAGAAGAATTGATTGAAAAATTTGGAGATAATATAGGAAAAGCAATATACGTTTCTCCAGAGCAGTTTTCACAAGAAATGGGCGTTTCTTTTAGTAAAGAAAGTTCTCAAGATAAAAATATAATTGAAAACATAAATCCAGAGAAGCAGGAAGATAATTTAAAAACATCTTCTCATGATTTTGGCAAATATCTTTATAATCTAAGACATGGAATAAATGAAAATCTGCAACCTCAAGCAATAGATTCTCGGCAAGAACAAATAAAAAACAATCAAACGTCTTTGCAGAAGATAGATAGCTACGAACGTTAATTTTGTAATGATATATTAATTTTTGTGGTTGCCAGAGCAAACAAAGTTGCTATAATCGGAAAAGAAAATTTTCTTAGATAAAAGGGATTACATGTCGGCACCAAAATTTGTTCATTTACGCGTTCATTCCGCATATTCATTATCGGAAGGCGCTATTCTTGTGCCCAAATTAATCCACTATATGCACGATAACAACATTCCCGCCATTGCCATTACCGATACCGCCAATTTGTTTTGCGGTAAGGCTTTGTCAAAATATGCCTCCGATGAAGGTGTAAAGCCGATTCTTGGTACGCAGTTCTTTTTGCGTAATCCCGATGCCGATGATTTGTTAAAGTCTAAAGGACGCGTAATTGAGCCGGATAAAATTATTATTTTGGTGATGAATGAAACCGGTTATAAAAACCTCATGCACTTGATGAAACGCTCCTATTTGGACAATCCGCCCAAAGGCGAGCGTGCTCAGCTCAAAATGAGCGATTTGGAAGAACTAAATGAAGGTTTGATTTGCTTAACCGGTGGTTGGGAAGGACAAGTCGGACGCTTGCTCCTTGAAAACCGTAGAGAAGAAGCGGAAGCACATATCGTTAAGCTGCATGAAATATTTGGCAACCGCCTGTATATGGAAATCTCCCGTATCGGCTTGGAGCAAGAAAAAAAGACCGAAGACACCTTTGTCGACTGGGCTTATAAATACAACATTCCTTTAGTGGCAACAAACGAAGCCTACTTCATGAATGCCGAAATGTATGAAGCGCACGATGCTTTGATTTGTATTGCCGAAGGTGAATATGTAGCCAATGAAAACCGCCGCAAATTTTCGCCGAACAACCGCCTCCGTAGCTCTGAGGAGATGATTGAGCTTTTCAAAGATTTGCCCGAAGCCATAGAAAACACCGTTAATATTGCCATGCGCTGCAACTTTATTTCACAAAAAGTTCAGCCATTGTTGCCGATTTTTGAATGTCCAGGCGGTAGAACACAGGATGAGTTCATTACCGAAGAAGCCTATAAAGGCTTGAACGAGCGCATGAAGGTTCATGTCTATTATGAAGGCATGACGCCGGAAGAAAAAAAGGAAATTGATGAGCGCTATTATGCCCGCTTGGAATATGAGTTGAGCGTTATCAAAAAAATGGGCTTCCCCGGCTACTTCTTAATCGTGTCCGACTTTATCCGTTGGTCGAAAGGGCATGGCGTGCCGGTTGGTCCCGGACGTGGTTCCGGTGCAGGCTCCATTGTGGCTTGGTCTTTGAAAATTACTGATTTGGATCCGTTGAAGTTAGACTTGCTGTTCGAGCGTTTCTTGAACCCTGAACGTGTTAACATGCCTGACTTTGACGTCGACTTCTGCCAAGAAAACCGCTACAAGACCATTGAATATGTGCAAAACAAATATGGTTTTGACCATGTGGCGCAAATTATCACCTATGGTAAATTGCAAGCCAAAAACGTAATCCGCGATGTGGCGCGCGTTTTGCAAATGCCTTATGCTCAGGCAGATAAAATTTCTAAGATGATTCCCCCCGGGGTTCAAGGTAAAAACCCCACATTGAAAGAGTCTTTGGAGCAAGTTCCGGAACTCGAAGAAATGCGCCAAAACGACCCGCAGATTAATAAGCTGTTTGATATTGGCATGAAGCTTGAGGGCTTGTATCGTCAGTCCGGTATGCACGCAGCCGGCGTGGTAATCGGAGACCGCCCGTTAGATGAGCTTGTGCCTTTGTATAAAGATCCTAAGGCAGATATGCCGGTTACTCAATATGATATGAAGTTTGTGGAAGAAACCGGCTTGATTAAGTTTGACTTTTTGGGTTTGAAAACCTTAACTGTCATCAAAAAAGCCGTCGATTGGGTCAAAATCAGTGAGGGAATAGATTTAGACATTGATAATATTCCGCTAGATGACAAAGACACTTACCAAATGCTCTCTCGCGGTGATACCACGGCAGTGTTCCAATTTGAATCTCCGGGTATGAAAGATGTTCACAAACAAATCCGTCCTGACCGTTTTGAAGATTTAATCGCTATCGTGTCCCTCTATCGTCCGGGCCCGATGGACAACATTCCGACTTATATTAAACGTAAGCACGGTGAAGAAGAAATTACCTATCTCCACCCCGATTTAGCGCCGATTTTGGGCGAAACCTATGGTATTATGGTATACCAAGAGCAAGTTATGAAAATTGCGCAGGTTTTGGGTGGCTATACCATGGGCGGTGCGGATAAGCTCCGTAAGGTTATGGGTAAAAAAATGCGCGATGAGATTCCGAAGCAACGCGCCATGTTTACCGAAGGTGCTTTGAAAAAAGGCATTCCCGAAGCCACGGCAACGGCCATTTTCGACCAAATGGAAAAATTTGCGTCTTATGGTTTTAACAAATCTCACGCGGCGGCTTATTCTTTGGTGTCTTACCAAACCGCATATTTGAAGGCGCACCATCCGGTTGCTTTTATGTGCGCCGTTATGACCTTGGATATGACCAACGTAGATAAATTGCAAGGTTATAAAGAAGAATGCAAAAAACTTGGCTTTAAGGTCTTGCCGCCGGATATTAACCATTCCGAAGCCGACTTTGCGGTTGAAAACGGCAACATTCGCTATGCCTTGGGTGCCATCAAAGGTGTGGGTGCCGCCAATATGCAAAGTATTGTGGAAGAGAGAAAAAAACACGGTCCGTATAAAGATATGTCGGACTTCATCCACCGTACCGATTTCAAACAAATTAACCGCCGCCAGATGGAGCAACTCTGCAAAGCCGGAGCTTTTGATTGTTTGGAAAAAAATCGCGGTAAGATTTTTGCCAATATTGAAACCATTATGCAACATATTTATTCTTCAACCGAGCTCAAGACCAGTTCGCAAGCATCACTCTTTGGAACCGAAGAGCTGCATACCAAAGTGAAGTTGGCAGATAAACCCGATTGGCCGGAATTGGAGAAATTGAAGGTAGAAGCAGAAGCTATCGGTTTTTATATTTCGGCTCACCCCTTGGATAGTTATCACGAAGGTATGGAAAAATTGGGTGTTAAGCCTGCTGCCGAGGTTTATAGCGGCGTGCGTGTCGGAGATAATATTCGTGCCAAGTTAGCCGGTTGTGTTACCTCCTTCCAAAAACGTATCAGTAAATCGGGTAACAAATATGCCTTCTTGCAATTATCAGACGGCAGCAGCAATTTTGAGGGACTGCTTTTCTCTGATGGTTTGGCAAAATATGAAGAGGTTATCAATTCCGGTTTGCCGCTATTGGTGAGCGTGTCTATCACCAAAGAAAATGAAGAAGCCATGCCGCGCACGATGATAAACTTGGTCGAAACCTTAGACCAAGCCATTGCCAATGTTTCAAGCGGGCTGATTATTTATGTCAACGATGTGACCGCGGTTAAACCGATACATGAAGTTTTGCGCCACGATAATAACGGGGTGAACAAAATTTATATCAAACCGGACGTCCCCGAATGGGATGTCAGAATAGAACTCGCCGGCGGTTTTGCTTTTGTGAACGATACCATGAGCAAAATCAGAGCCATCTTGGGGGTAACAACCATAAAGGAACTTTAGCCATGTTGAACAAACTGCTGACCAAATTACAACAAAAATACTCAAAAAATCCGCTGTTTCAAAAAGACGGTTTTCTGGCTCCGGCAGATGAAAAAAACATGCCTAAAAAAATTAAGTTGCCATTGTTTAGATTGATGTTTTCTCCGTTTAATCAGATTTTAGATAACGGAAAAATCTTTTTTGCGCTCATCATACCAACTGCGTTAATCATTTGTCTGGCATCAACGTTACTTGGTTTCAATTATTTATGCGCCTATTCACCGGCACCAAGCTCCGAGCTTTTTTGTTCTAATTCTTTGTTGGGATATTTGTTGCATAGTCTGATAAAAATGCTGGTTTGGGGTTATTTAGGCATTAAATGGTATGATTATGTTTTTGCCGGTGTAGAGTTTAACAAAAAAACAATTTTTACAATTGATAAAAGATGCTTAAAATTTGCCGCTTTGCTTTTACTCTTTTTAGTTCTCAACATGTTGCCCATGCTTTCTTGGTGGGTTTTATATGTTCGTGTACCCAATCCGGATTGGCGTATTGAAATGGCGTTTTTTGCCTTTGTATCAATTGGTTTCATTATGCCGATAGTCTTATTGCGTTTTTACTATATTTTGGGTTATGTTATGAGAGGAGAAAAACTTCCATGCATTTCAGCAGCATGGCGCAAGACATCTGGAAACACAATCAAAATCTTTTTAAGCTTTTTACTCATATTGACACTCGGAATGTTTATATTTGGCAATTTATATACCAATTTCAGAGGTTTGGTCAGTCAGATAAGCCTTTATAATATGTTGATGAGTGAATATATTTATGACATTTTTGCCTCATTTATATACATCAGCATCTTAAACAACCTCAATTTGCAATATGAAATTATTTCGGTTAAGGAGGAATAAATGCCAGAAATTAAGTTGCCGCTGAAAGAAGCTCTTAAACGTAGTTTTTATTTTGCCTTCAATCATATTGATACATTTTTTAAAATCAGCCTTTTATGGGGATTGATTATTGCCGGAACGGATGCTTTGGAAGGTTTTCCTTCATTGTGCTATGCCGGAGATGAAAACTGCATGGCTCAAAAAGGCGGAAATTTATATATCTTAATCATGTTTTTTGCCGGCGTCTCAATTTCCGTATCTTATATTGTATATGTTATTGAGCGTACGGAATTTAGCCGATTTTTTAATTTGTTTTGGGCAAAGAAAAACTTTAAATACATCTGGACGATGATAAAGTTAATTTTTGCCGGAATAATCATATCTTTTATGGTTGGTTTGTTATTTGGTCTTATTTTTCACGCTTTAGGCTTGGGTAGTGTAAAGCAAGTAAGCTTAGTTGTTTCTCTGATAAGTTTCTTTTTTGTTGGCATGTTTTTGTCACGTTATGCATTGGTTTTTCCGGCAATTGCCTTAGAAAATAAAGAAATTGATTTTGAAACATCATACAAATTAACCAAAGGCAATATCAATACCATATTCTGGGGTGCGGTAGCTATTAGCCTTCCAATGACTTTGGCAAGTATAGTTATGACAACTTTATATTTTGCCGTTGGTAGCGAAAATTGGCTCATCAATTTTCTTTTCAGCTTTGCGTTAGTAATGATAAGTCTGTTTAATGAAGCGCTGAAAGCCTCATTTTTGGCACATATTTATCAGTACTTTATCTATTTTTACAATCAATCTCGAAAGAAAGAAGAAGCCGCTTAAAAAAAGCGGCTTTTTCCTTAGAATTTTTCCAGCAGTTTGGATATTACATTGAGTTTATATACATTTTTGTTGTGTTCGGATTCACTATATTCATCCTCGCAATCCAACGCAAAAATGATAGGCTGATTTTTAACAAAGTCTTTTCCCAAACTGATGGCTTCAACTTTATTTTTTAGCAAATGCGCATAGTTTTGAACTTCTGTAACGTAAGCAGCAAGCAATCCATCTCTTTGCGCATATAATTTGCTATATTCTTGAATGACAAGCAAAGTAACGGCGATAAGAATAATTGTTGTCAAATTAACAATGGCGAGCATAATAAATGCCGTAACCATGGCTAAAAATATCGAAGAAACTCGCGCTAATTTATTCTTCCATGCCGGAGCAAATTTTTGTTGGAACAACCACAAGCAAAAGACCAGCATGAGTGTAGTTAAGGTTAAGAAAACAAAGTTATAAAGAAAATCGTAGTTAAGATAAGAAATTGCGGCTTCCGTAAATAATAACATTCCGATACTAAACAACAAATAACCAATGTTGATTTTGAAGTTGAGTAATTTCACTTTTTTGGAAACGTCATTTTTAACAAGCTCAGCCACTTTATTCATTTTCAACTTGGCATAAGAATTAATGTTTAAGATAGATTCTTCGCTGCCGAATAACAAATGAACGGCTTTTTTCTCAGCTTTTGATAAAGAAGCCAAATTATCTGTTTTCTTAACCAGCAATATATTGTTGTCATTTTCTTCAATATCAATGATATTTTTACGATAAAGATCAAGCAAAAAGGCACCGAAAGTTTTTTTATCAATAACACCTTTGGCCAAATAGCGTGCCAAAGCGGCATCTTTATAAATTCCTTTGGTCGGCATATTTTTGTTTTTTCGAATATAGTTCCAAGAAACCATATAAGACAAGAAAATGGCAGCTAAACCAAAGGCAGAGAAAATAACATCGCCATATGCATTAATCAGGCGCAAAAACTTTTTGCTCCAAGAAATGTTAGAAACGGCGCCTTTGGGAATAGATACAATCATTTCCATAGCTTGACCAATAAACAAAGGCGATTTTGAAACAAAACCCAAAACATTGTCTTGTTCTTGTGTGATGGTAACCATATCTTCACGCCAATATCCGTTATAACCGGAGAGCGAGGTTTGTCCGAGCGTTTTTGTGTTGGGTGGCAAAATGATGGCAGCGCCTGCGCGAGAGATAATGAGATTCCATACGCTACCGGTCAAATTCCAATAAAATTCATCAAATTCGTCATAAGAAAAAATCTGATTATCAATAGTATAGTCAAATTGATATTCATAAACGCCTGGAACAAGCTCTAACTTTTGCGAGGGTTCCATAAACACATAATTGTTTCTGTCGGTGAGTTTATAATCAACGGGGTTGCCGTTGATAGAAACGCCAAGCAGGTTGAAGTCAACTTTTTGTCGGTTACCTTCTCGGTCAAAAACAAATTTTGGAAAAGCACGTTGAATGCTGTCTTTAAGTTTTTCTCCGTTGGCAACCACGGTAATGGTGTCGGTAATTTTTACCAAACCGTCGGGCAAAAGTTCAATTCTGGAAAAGAGATATGGAATATGCTCTTGTGCCGGAACGAGAGTTTTTTGATTAAAGGGAGGTAATTCCACATCAATCATTTCAACGTTACTATTGAGCCAAGCTTGCCGCAAAGCAGCTTGTTGCATTTGCATTCTTTCGGCTTCTTCGGCAGCTTGCGGACGCATATTGCTGTCATCGGTATAAATTTTTGCCGCGGGTCTGGGCTCTGTAATATTAATAAGGTTGTTCATCGCCTTATCGTAAATTTTTTCAAAAATACTTTTCTTATTTTGAGCTTCAATTTCTTCTTGCAAAGCAGATTTTTGCACACTGATTGCGCCATCGCCGCCAAGACCGTCAGTTTTTTCCAATTCGGTGGTCACAACGTGGAACAAGCGATCTTTAAGATATTCTCGCATTTGCTCTTGATTCATATTGCGAAAATATTGTTTTTCTTCCATCAATTCTTGTGATCTTTGTAAAGGGTTTTCAGAGCCGGCATCTTTTTGAGCTTCAACCAAATTAGATACACTTCGGATTGCCGAGAATGCAACTTCCGGATCAAGACAAAGAGTGAAACAAATTGCAAGAAAAAGTTTTCTCATAAAAGCCTCGTCAATATTAACAAAAATTATACCTCTGATAATATAGACTGATATTAATTAATAAAAGATTATAAAAGGAGAAAAGCATATGAATAATAAAGTAGCAGCCATAATTTTAGGCGCAGGCAAAGGTACCAGAATGAAATCAGATTTACCCAAAGTCATGATGCCTGTTTGCGGCAAACCGATGATTCGCCACATCTTAGACACTTTGGAAGCCGAAAAGGTTGATGAAGTTGTCGTCGTTGTTTCTCCCGATGGCGATTTGGTAAAAAAAGAAGTTGCACCGTATAAGACTTGTGTTCAAGACCAACAACTCGGTACCGGACACGCCGTTAAATGCGCTAAAGAAGCCTTAAAAGGCTTTAAGGGTGATGTTTTGGTCATTTTTGGCGATCAACCGCTTTATACTAAAGAAACAATTGAAAAGATTTTGAACAAAAGAAGAGAAGGCTATGCCGTTGTTTGCTTGGGCTTTTGTCCTGAAGATGCTGCTCGTTACGGTCGCTTGATTATGAAAAACGGTGAGTTGGAACGTATTGTTGAATATAAAGATGCAACAGATGAAGAAAAAGCCGTTAAATTCTGCAATTCAGGCATGATGTGCTTTGATGGCGAAAAAATGTTTGAAATTCTTGATGCCATTGATAACAACAATGCTGCCGGTGAATATTATTTGACCGATGCCGTTAAAATTGCTTTGGCCAAAGGTTGGAAATGCAGTGCCGTAGAATGTTCTGTTTATGAGGCATCTGCTGCCAATACCAGAGAAGAATTGGCTTTGTTGGAACAATTGTTGCAGGAAAGAAACGGAAAGAAATCTGCATGAGAAAACTGCTCGCTTTCTTAAAATATTATTGGTTTGGCTTGCTGATGAGTTTTATTTTGTTGGCAGGTTTTATGCTTTTTTTGCTTATTTTGGTTTCACCGCGTTATGATATACAAAAACGAGGCTTTATTCCTTGTACCGAAACTTTGGTGCAAAATTTGCAGACCTGTCCGAAAGATAATAAATATAGCTGTGGCATAAAGCACGTTTTGGCAAACAGCTGGTGCAATATAAAAGTCATAGGCAAAGGCTGGCAATATTGGTGGCAAGGAAAGCAAGCAACACCTTGGGCAAATTATATTTTTGAGCCGGAAACATTAAAAGTTGCAGATGAAGATGATGAATTTTATGCTGAGTATAAAGAAAAAGGCATAACTCCGGAATTAGATATGCAAAATTTAATCAAAATGAGTGATGAACTGGATAAACACATCGCTACAATAAAAGAAGGCAAAACAACAAAAGAGGAAAAGCAAGATGAACAAAAAAAATGAACTTCCGGCATGGAATTTGTCGGACTTATACAAAAGTACCAAAGATCCTCAAATTCAAAAAGATTTAGCGGAATATAAGAAAAAAGCTGCCGATTTTGCCAAAAAATATAAAGGCAAATTGGCTGATATGGACGCTAAAAAAATTTATGCTGCATTAAAAGAATATGAGCATTTGGATACCTTGAGCACCATCTTGGGTGAGTTTGCTTATTTGAATATGTGCACGCAAATGAAAAACGGCGAAGCCATGGCCTTTTATCAAAATACAGCCGAAGCTTTGACCGAGTATGCCAAACCCTTGGTTTTCTTTTCTTTGGAAATCAACCAACTTTCCGATAAAAAAATCAAAGAATGGTTGAAAGATGAAAAAGTAAGCTTTTACAAACCATGGTTTGAACGTGTTTTGCGCTTCAAAAAACATGAGCTGAGCGAAGAAGTAGAAGAAGTGTTGCTGGAGAAATCCGTCACTTCGTCTGCCGCATGGGTTCGTTTGTATGAAGAACAGTCTTCACGTTTGAAGTTCACAATTGATGGAAAAGAATATAACGATGCCGAAATATCTAAGCTTTTGCAGGATAAAGATGCAAAAGTCAGAGAAAAAGCCGGCAAAGAATTAAATCGCGTCAGCAAAGAAAATTCTCCTTTGTTTACCTTTATCTACAATATGGTTATTAAAGATAAATCTATTGAAGATAACAAAAGAAAATATAAAAAGCCGGTATCTGAGCGTAATCTGTGCGAAAATGTTACAGATGAAGTTGTTGATGCTTTAGCCAACACGGTAAAAGAGAATTATAAAAACATCAGCCATCGTTTTTATAAATTAAAAGCCAAATGGTTGGGCGTTGATAAAATTGAATATTGGGACAGAAACGCACCTTTGCCCTTTTCGGCAGATTTGCATTATAGCTGGGATGAAGCCGTTCAAACCGTGTTGAATGCTTATAAAGAATTTTCTCCCGAACTCTATGAAACAGCTTTGCCCTTCTTTGAAAACGCTTGGATTGATGTTCCGCCGCGTGACGGTAAAAGAAGCGGCGCTTTTGCGGCTGGAACCAGTAGCGTTAAACATCCATATTTGTTGCTGAACTTTGTCGGCAAACAAAATGATGTTTTGACTTTGGCTCATGAGTTGGGACACGGTTGCCATATGCGCCTTAGACAAAAGAATGGTGATTTGAATGAAACTTCGCGCATGACCTCAGAAGAAGTTGCTTCTGTTTTTGGTGAGATGATTACCTTCCAGTCAATGTTAAGAAACATTAAGGATGACAAAACCAAATTGTGCTTAATCGCCTCCAAAGTCAATGACATGATTAACACCGCTTTCCGTCAAATCGCTTTCCACTTCTTTGAAAGCAAAGCGCATGAAGAAAGAAAAGCCGGTGAGTTATCGGAACAACGCTTGGCAGATATTTGGGTAGAGGTTCAAAAAGATGTCTTAGGACCTTATGTCAATGTTGATGAAAATTCGGCATATATTTGGTTGCAAGTCGGGCATTTCTTTTTCTTGCCGTTTTATGTTTATGCTTATTCTTTTGCGGATTGCTTGGTCAACTCGTTGTATCAAGTCAGCCAAGACGGCAGTGTTAAAGATTTTCCGAAGAAATATCTGCAAATGTTGGAAAAAACAGCCATCACCGATTATGACAAGTTGTTAAAACCCTTTGGTTTGAACCCCAATGATCCAAAATTCTGGAACATGGGTTTGAAGCTTATCTCCGGTTATATTGATGAGCTTGAAAAACTTGATAAAAAAGTTTTTGGAAAATAAAAAGTAATAAGAAAGGTGGAGTTTTCTCCGCCTTTCTTATATTATTAAACACTGCGCTTGTATTGATTTTCCATAGCCAAAAAGTTTGGGCGCAAAGGTTGTCTTTCTTTGGGTTTTCCGGCCATTCTGTTTTTATATTCATCGCGAATAATAATGAGTTGTTGTTTTTTGAGCTCAAGTTCTTCTCTTGCTAACAACTCCATTTTAGGAATAGATTTCATTTCATTGGCAGAGCGAAGAAAACGTCTGATAATTTGTTGTGGATTGTCATTTTTAGAAAGCAAAACGGCATCATCTTCCAAATCAATAAAATTCATGTTATCGGAATAGTCATATCTGATTTGTTCTGCACGATGAAAATTTCCGTCGGAGCCGAAACGCGCAATTAAAATTTCGAGATTATATTGAGGAGAGGGGGTGGAGAAGAAGGAAGAAGATTTTGGTTTTTCGTCAAGAAGAGAGATAAGGGCGGCTGTTTTGTGAGAAGGTGATATCTTGAAGGTGAAAATATCTTTGGTGTCGAAGTAGAAACGACCTTTGAATAGGTCATATATTTTTTTGTATTCAAGGTTCTTTTCAATAAAATTTTCCAAACCGATAATATCTTTTTGAGAAAATAATTTTTCAAATTCTTTGGTTCTAGTGTCATCAAAATTCAGCATTTATCAAACTCCCAAGTTCGCTGCATTACGCACCTCATATTAATAAATTTTTAAAATTTTGTCAAGTTTTAAGTCTACAACATTTTATATAACAAGGGAATCTGCTCCTTTGAAGAGGAAAAACAAAGAAAAGAATCGAGCTTAAAAAATAAAAAAATATCCAATTGAAAATATTTTTTGTCGCAAAATTGACTAAAATTTATAGAATCCATATGGAATCGAGCATAAAAAAGCCGCAAATCTTAGCAATCTGCGGCTTTGCAATATGTTTAATAAGCTTTTTTTCGCTTGCTTAAATTTTTCTTTTTTTGCGGAGCAATTGTTTTATTTTTTGCAATTTTTTCTTTCGGTTGAAAATCTTTTTCTTTCACTTTTTTCGGATTTTTTTCCACCGAAAATCCAAATTTGCCGATTTTGCGACCGAGTGTATAATAAAAACCGTGAACGTAAGCAATCAAACCGGCTTTTTCGAGCCAAAGTTTGCCATCTTCATCAATGTATTTATCATCAACATCAACGGCAACAATTTCAGCCAAAAACATATCGTGTGTGCCGTAATTGGTCACACTCTTCACTTTGCATTCAAGAGAAACGGGCGCTTCTTCAATTTGCGGAGCTTTAATTTTGGAACAAGGCGCTGCGGTTAAGCCCATTTCCTTAAATTTATCAACATTTTTGCCCGATTTTACCCCGCACCAGTCAGCAGCTTTGACTAACGGCAAATGTGTGAGGTTAATAACAAATTCGCCGCTTTCTTTAATGAGCTGATGAGAGTATCTTGACGGACGAATGGAAACATAAGTCATGGCCGGATCTGAGGCAATAATACCGGTCCAGGCTGCGGTCATAACATTAGGTTTTTCAAGAGTACCGCAAGAGATAAGTGCCGGCGGAACAGGAGCTAACAAAGTTCCCGGTTTCCAAGTAATTTTTGTCATATTAAATCCTTTCTCTCAAAATATTATTTGCTTTATTAGTAATACAGAAAACTACTCTTGCAAATAAAAATATGGCGATAAGCAATAAATTATGCTAAACTAAAACAAAAAACAGACCATGGTGTAAAAAAATGGAAAAAAAAGTTTTGAATAAAATAAAAATGCTGAGAGGTGTTTTAGCCGCAGGTCTGACCACGGTTGCCCTTGAATCAGGCGACGGAAAAGTCATGCAGGGACCGGAAGTTGATAAAAAAATTGAACCTGTAACCCAAAATTTAAGTTCAGAACAAAATTCTCAAAACATTTTATCAGAAGAGATTCCGGCAGATACCATTGCCATGCCGTTACCCGTTGCAGAACGAGCAAGCTCAATTCCTGTAGCGGAAATGGATACATCTTTGCCGACGCTTAATATGCCCAAGCAAGCACAAGAAGATGTCGAAGTCGATTATAATGAGATTAAAAATATTGATGAAGATATGCATTATGATATATGCGTCGACTTTATGGGAGAATGTGAAGATGAAGGCTATGGCAAACAAGAATTGGAGTATGATGTTAAATTAGATTTAGCCCTGAGTGCCATAGAGTTGGAGATGTCTCAAGTAATGCACGAAAACATGTTGCCTGCGATGGAAGGTGTACTTGATATGTCAGACAAAATGTCTGAAATCGTAGATAAATTGGTAACGGCACAGGATAAAAATATAGAAAAGAAAGATTTAAAAGACATCAAAAAAATATCTCGCGAACATGGCAAAGATATGCTGAAGAGTTATAAGAAAATGGCAGAATTGGCAAAAGAAACCAAACGTATAGCACATTTATCAGAGCAATATGAAAAAGATGGAACCAAGGCTGATGAAAGGTATTTAGATAAGAAAATTAGCAAGACCTACAAATATGCCAAAGATTTTTCCGAGGAAAGAGAAGCAAAAGAAGCACGTTCATCGCAGAAAAATAACCAAGCTAACATTTCCATGATTTTAAAAAACACCAAAGGTGCTTATTACGGTGATTGATTTTTTGTAAAAAAGAATAATCCTTTACAATTATTGGTAATCATTATAAGCTTCCATGTAAACTTTTTTGTGGCTAATAAAAAAGGCGGAGGCAAAATTGAATATCAAAGACATCAATTTATTACAAGCCATATGCTATTTACAAATCATTGAAAAATACTCAGGCAAAAAGCAAGCCGCGCAAAAATTCGGCGTTTCGATAGATACTTTAAATAAATACATCGACAATTTAGAGCAAGAGCTTGGATACAAAGTTCTTTCCAGCAATGTTCGTGGCTCTTTTTTAACCCCACGCGGTAAAGAGTTATTAAAAAAATCAGCCATAATCGAAAGTCTTTTGGACGATGTCAAAAGCAATGCCGAAGATGGCAAGGAAATTGCGGGGGAAGTGCGCGTAGCCATATCATCAATTGCGGCATCGGCTCTTTTCAGCAAAGATTTGGTTTCTTTTCATGAACAATATCCGCAAATCAAATTATTGCACCTGATTCGTAATGAAGATGGGCAAAAAACAATTCCGTTTTCTGATGTCGATATAGCCCTTTCTTTAAGTTTGCCAACAGATTCCGATTCTGTGATAATCTGTTCAAAAAAAGTGGAATTCGGCTTTTTTGCCGCACCGCAATACATTTCCAAATATGGTTGTCCGCAAGATATGCAAGATTTAATTTCCAATCACCAAATCATCAATAAAATCGGCTATGAAAAATATATTGAAGGTTGGGAAGATGTCTTAAAAAAAGCAAAAAGTAATAATTTTGCAACAAATGTTAGTTATTATATGTATGAAGTTTTGAAAAGCGGTTTGGGAATAGGCATCATGCCGTTGCGTTTCAAACAAGAAGGAATGTTCCATTTAGAGCATTTGCCGTGCCAAAGCAACATTTCTTTGCATCTGATAACGCATCAGGGCAGCAAAGATATTCCTAAAAACCGTGCAGTACTAAACTATTACAAAGACTTGTTACAAGAATTATAACTGATATTTGTTTGAGGATTGTAGATGCACTCGATTCATACGCTGATTGTGGATTTAACTTTAATCACGATTTATGCCGGTTTGACCACATTATTTTGCAAAAAGTTCAAACAGCCGATTGTTTTGGGCTATGTCTTGGCCGGTATTTTAGCTGGACCGCATTTTAACTTTTTACCGACCGTGAGTGATAAAGAAAATCTAACCTTATGGGGCGAAATCGGTGTCATTTTCTTGCTTTTTGGCTTGGGCTTAGAGTTTAGCTTCAAAAAAATGATGAATGTGGGCAAGTCAGCGATGATAACAGCCAACTCCAACGTATTATTCATGCTTTTCATCGGTTATAGTACGGGCTTGTTGTTAGGGTGGTCCACCATGGACAGCTTCTTTTTGGGCAGCATGATATCCATGTCCTCAACTACCATTATTATCAAAGCTTTTGATGACTTAAATATCAAAAAACAAAAGTTTACCGATTTGGTTTTTGGCGTGCTTGTGGTAGAAGATTTGGTCGGTATTTTAATGTTGGTGATGTTACCGATGGTTGCAGTCGGCAGTAGTATTGACGGCGGACAACTCCTTATCAGCGCTGCAAAGTTGTTCTTCTTTTTAATTTTGTGCTTTATCATCGGTATTTATCTGGTTCCGACATTTTTGAATAAAATCAGTAAATATTTGAATGACGAGATGTTGCTCTTAATCACGGTCAGCATGTGTTTCGGCATGGTTTTGCTGGCAACGGGATTTGGCTTTTCTTCAGCCTTGGGAGCATTCTTAATGGGTTCCATTTTATCAGAAACCGAAGTGATTGATAAGATTGAAAAGAACATCAAGCCTTTGAAAGACTTTTTCGGCGCGGTCTTTTTCGTTTCTGTCGGTATGATGGTTAATCCGATATTGTTTATTGAATATGCTAAACCGATTTTGGTGATTACGGCCATCGTGATGATTGGAAACACCACTTTGTCTTGCTTAGGATTTATTGTTTCCGGTCAGCCGTTAAAAACAGCAATTTCGGGTGGTTTCTCTTTAGCACAAGTCGGTGAGTTTGCCTTTATTATTGCTTCTTTAGGTATGAGCTTGGGCGTGCTGGATGCCAATGTTTATCCGATTATCGTTGCCGTGTGCGTCATTACCACGTTTTTCACCCCGATGATGATAAAAGCCGCTGATCCGTTTTATAAAAAATTGATGGGAATTATGCCGGTAAAATTGGCGGAATATTTTAATAAGACCGAAAAAGCACCAAGTGCCACACCGTCAGAAGAAAAAATGTGGGGAGAGTTATTTAAAAACTACTTCTTGCGCCTGATTTTGTTTTCGATGATTCTATACTTTATCATCATCATTTCCGGTAGCTACATTCAGCCCTTTATGCATACGCTCTTTCCGGGATTATGGGGACGCATCACCACCACAACCATCACCTTGGTCTTAATGGCTCCGTTCTTAAAAGCGCTCATTGGCTGGGAAGCTATTTTGCCGAGCTTTATTATCGGTACAATAAGATATCTCTTTTTCTGGAAAAAACCCAAAGTAACGGAAGCCACAGAAGGTGAGGGCGAAAATAAAGAAGGTGTCGTCAAAAAGTTGGAAGACAAATTTGACTTTTTCAGCGGTTGGTCGGAAAATGTTGAAAACGTCCGCAACTTTTTTGTTTCCAACAGCGTTTTGGCAAAAATTTATTATAAACTCTGGATGGCAAAAAAGAGCAACCGCTTGCCTTTGGCAGTTATGACCAGTTTGCGTTTGTTGTTGATATGCTTTTTCATCGTAACCGTTGTGCACCATTTCTTAACCGAAAATGTTGAGGTGATTATACTCATGCTTTGCGGTACGGTATTGGTTTTGTTCCAATCGCGCTGGTTGTTGACGCAATATATGAAAATGGAAGCGCAGTTTTTAGCCAACTTGCGTGGTCGCAAAACCGAGCAAGAGGAAGAAAAACAGGTTCCGGAAACTGAGAAAAAATAAAAAATCGCTGCAGATAAAAAATATTGACAAAAAACACAAAAAAGTTAAACATACGATTACAAATTAATTTTTATGTTTAACAATTTTAAAAATTATCATTATGAAAAGTTTTGTGACAGCATTCGTAATCATGCTGGCTTTTGTTATTGCCGGCGTTATTTTGTATCAAAAAAATATTATTCCGCATTTTACGGAAGAAAAAACACAGGCCGAAAACAAATTGCAAAAAGGCACGATAAAAACGGATATCAGCCAAAATGTGCAGTGTGAAATTGAATATATCACGGTCTCTGTGCAAAAAATAAACGCAGAAGATACCAAAGATTTGATTAAAGTTCTGACCAAAGAGCAAATCATCAAACAAGGCGGAACTTCAGAAAAAGATGTTGTTGCCATATCCGATAGTGTGAAAAAGCGTTTTAAGGATATCTGCCAAGAACAAATATTGGCATTGAGCATTGTTTTTAAAGAAAATTCTGAAAAAGAGGAAAAAGCACAAATTATCAGCCAACCTCAAACCAACACAGAAGCAAATAAAACAATGCCGGATAGCTTAAAAAATGTGAAAAACTAAAGATATGAAAGACATTGAGTTTTATGAAGTGAAAAGCGGTGAAGGTATAGCCGATGTGGTCAGGGCTATGATTGTAAAAGCACAACAAAGCAAAAAAGGCGTTGTCTGCCGATTCAATGAGATTACGTTAGCCGTTAATCCCAACAGCAAAGAGCAAGAAATTTTGAATTTTTATTATTCCGAGTTTTCCCATTTTGCTGAAGGATGTGAAGAAAAATTTCCTCCAACGGAACGAAAAAACAAAACAACTGAAAGACGTTATCGCGGTTGTTAAAAAAACTTCTACAAACAGCACTGTTTTATAAAACAGTGCTGTTTTTTTATAATTTTAATATCTAAGATAAAACAATAGGTAGGGAGCCAAACTCACTATTTTTTATTTATCGGTGTTTATTTGATGATATAAATACGAATTTATATCATTTAATTTTACTGCCCGATAATAGTTGTCCTTTATCGCATCAAGATGCTCTTCATAATACTGTTTATCAAGTTTTTTAATTATCTCTGAAATATTATTATAATCCTTGGGTGAAATCTGAATTATACCGTCCGGATTAAAAAATTGACTAATTTTTGTAGCCCCAATATATACAGGTATCGTAAATGACATAAAACAATCTAATATTTTTTCTGTAAAATAATATCCGAGGACATCATTTTCAACAACGACTTGATAATAATAGTCTAGTAAAGTATCTTCCTTATTTGCAAACCTAGAGCCGCCGTCAAATGAACCAAAAACATCACCTAGAGAACTTTTCTTTAATTCTCTTGCTATTTGGATTCTCAATTTATGATATTGCGTAATTGATTTTTTTGAACAAATCATAGAAATCATTTTATTTTTTTTCATAAATAATTGTTCATCATCATTTTTAACCCAAGCTCGAGCCGCAGGAAGAAAACGTGCGTTAGGTAATTTATTTAATAAATCTTCCGACCAAGTAAATATTTTTTCAAATTCTTGTGCCAATAATTTGTGTTTGTTAAAAATTTTATAATCATCGGGAACAATCGCTTCAGATTCAACAAAAGCGCCATACTTCTTTAGAGGGGTTCCATCCGTTTTTAACATATGTTGATGAGTATATAAATGCTTTTCCAAGCCAAAGTTATAGCGGTCAAAGAATAATTTATCTCCTTGCCATGCATAAGGAGATAAAAAGTTATCTTTAAAATATATAGTTTCTAACTTTTCTCCTTGTTTATTATAAATTTCAGGCATGTTTGGAGACATGACTTTAGGACTGGCTTGAAATTGAAGGTGCTTTTTTCCTCTTATGATATCTATTATATTTTGAATTTGTTTCATATTTATCTCGCAATCTATAATTTTTGATTTTTTTATTCCGCACCTACAGAATAAATCTTTTTCCTATTCCAATGGAAGCAAAAAAACGTTTTATTAATTGTCTAAATCTATATTTTCTATATTTTTTCTTATCTTCTTCAATAAAAAGCATTGGAAGTTCTTTTACTTTTAAATTTTTATGTGTTGCCACAAAAACTCCCATTAATCTCTCTGCCAAAAATCCATAAACGCGTTGCTGATAGTTATCTCTTTTTAAGACCTCGGCATGAATTTGTTTTTCAACTTCAAATAAAATATTAAATAACCACTCAGCATAAAGATCAAATACTTGTTTTTTTGCAATAAGCATATTTCCTCTATACATTTGAGAATTTTCTTTTAATTCGCTTACGGCAATTTGATAATCTGATGGATATTTTTGTTTTATAATGTCTAAAACCAAATCCATATCAGAAGCAAAATGTTCTTTGCTATAATAATCATATAGTGATGTTGAGGTTCGTTTGGTTTTACAAGGAAGAATGAGATCATAATCATTAAATATATTTTTTATATTTTCTTCTGTTATTCCATATTTTAAGGCAAAATCAGCATCTATTTTATTTGTTTTTGTCTCGGCATTTTTAAAATTTAAAAATCTGCGATAATGAAATAAACCTACAATTTCTGCCTTTACATTTTTCCAAATCCAATACGTGGCGGTTAGTTCACAAAAGTATGGATTTTTTTCAGAAATATTATCTTCCGTATTATCGCCGATATATCCTAAATCCAATTTAGATACAGATTTCCCGACATGAATGGGAAGAACTATATTGCTATTAACTCTGGTATATGGTTTATGGTTGCAAGAATATATTTGTATCATTACTTAACTCTCAGAAACAGATAGAAATACGGGTTGTTTTTTTTATAAAGGATTCATTATTCTTATAAAAAATCAACATGTTTTATTTTTTATAAGCTTTTTATACTGATAATATCTCCATAAATTATGTCCGATGGGTGAAAGCAATTTCTTTTGTTCTAAATCATAAAGTTCATTAGTAAAAATTCTCCACATTTCTGAACTGTCTTCATCTGAGGCTCGTTTGCATTTTACATATTGATGTTTTAATAAGCGAGGCAAACCATTCCTTGTAAAGAATTTCAGTTCTTTTTCATACCCCTTTTGAGAATATAAAGATATAATATAAGAAATGCCTTTCCAATAATCTGCAATTTGTTTTACGGTAGATTTTTGATGTGATATTGAAGCAAGATTCGTGGTATATAGATATAAATTTAATGGAATAACGGCTGTTTTTGGGTGCTTTAATAATACCGCATAAGTAAAAGGATAATCCTCAAATTGAATCCCTTTTATAAACTCTAAATTTTTTAACAAACTTGCTTTATAAAATTTTGTACAAACACTAAACGGAATACGTTTTTTGCCGGAACAACCACAATATAGAGGTTGATTATATATCTCAGCTTGAATATTTTCTGTATTTAACATTAAAGAAGGAAGCGTTATGCCATCAGATTTTTTTAAATAAAAAGAAACCAACTCGGCTTGATATGCTAAGGCTGTTTTATAGCAAATCTCAATTGTTTGTGGCTCAATAGCATCATCAGAATCGATAAAATAAATATATTCTCCGGTTGCATGTTTTAAACCAGTGTTACGGGCTTCAGACAAGCCTTGATTTTTTTGCGTGATTATCTTTATTCTTTTATCTTTTCTTTCATAATCCGTCAAAATTTGCGCAGAATTATCAGTACAGCCATCATTAACACAAATAATTTCTATATCTTGAAATGTCTGAGATAATACACTGTCAAGGCAACGCGCCAAATACCGATCAACATTATATACGGGAATAATTATTGATACTGTCGCCATCTATTCATCTCCTTCAACCAAACCTTTTATAATATTCATACGGCTTTATCTCTAAAAAAATCTGCTCTAATTAAACACGTATGCCCAAGTATCATTATTATAATTAACAATCACAGCATTTTTTTAGCGGTAAAATTAAGTGCATTCTTTTTCATCAACCTTTTTCATGAAAACGACCAATTTTACTCAATCATTTCTCTAAAAATTTCTTTAGATCGCTTAATCTTTTCTTGCATATTGAGAGATACCTCTTCCCAGTTTATCGGTTTTTTTAAGAGCATTTCTTTTTTAGCTTTGTATTCGTCAAAATTTAAAATTAAGCGATCTCTTAAACCGGCTAATTCTAAAATAGATTCAAACCTTGTAAAACCACGACGGACATTAGCAATAGTAATAAATGGTTTTTTCAAAATAATGGCCATACAAGTGCCGTGAAATGAATCTGTAATAATAAATTCACTATCTAAATATGTAGCGAGCCAATCTTCAATGGTAACATCTTTTTTCCTATTATCATATCTTTGATAGTCACTAATAACATAATTCTTTAAATTTAATGTTTGCGATACATCTTCAACAACTTTTAAACCATCATGTTCTGCCGTATCCAATATATAACAACAAAGTCCTTTAGAAACGAGCGATTTTCCCCTTTGAGCAAAGTCTTTAAAGTGATTTATATCACACAAAAAAAGAGGATCCAGCACCCACTCTGCATCTACATTAAAATATTTTTTTGAAACATGAATTCCGCTTTTTTCTCTGACTGTAAATTTTTTAAAAAAACTAAGAGATGTCTCTATCTTTTGTCGGAGCATTTCATTACCGGTAAAAGTATCAAATCCAAAAGACGCAGCATAGGTATATTTATTTTTATCATTATGAATATAATCTAAAAGCATGAATTGACTAAAAACGCGAACAGAATATTCTCCATATAAAATATCAGAATTTACAATAAAAGTGTCTGACACATCATTTAATTCTTTCATATCTTCGATAGTATCATATTGACATGACACGTCCTCAGAGGGATATGGAATTTTCCTAAAAATATTTCCGACATATGGTTCCTCTAATGATTTTTTAGGTCGTTCTATTAGCAAAACACTTTTACCCAAATCTTTGATAAAATGATAAGCAGCAAAATTTGTTAATACACTTCCATAATTTACATTTCCCCACAACCCAACAAGAGCGACGTCTTTTTTACATAAATTTTTTTTAAAATGATATTCCTTAAAACATTTATTGTTTACAGAGTTTAATAGCTTTCTTCTGAAATTCTTACGTTTCTCTTTATCGCGAATAAAAGAAGCTAAAATTCGAATAACAAGTTGATACATTTTTTTACTTTCTTTCTTAAACGGAAAACATCTACATTTCTATTAGATTTTTTTATCTTAGGATTAAAAACATCTATTCCTCTTTAACTTTGTTAAATAGCTCTAACGCTCTATAAACAGTTTTATCCATATCATAATATTTATAATCCCCCAGACGCCCTAAAAAATAAACATTTTCCAATTTTTCAGCTTCTTCTTTATATTTTGCATACAGAGTTTCATTAGTATCATTGGGTATTGGATAATATCTTTCATTCTTTCCAACTTCAAAAGCTTCAGAATATTCTTTTGCAATAACGGTCTTGGAAGATTTATCATTGAGATAATGTTTATATTCATGAATTCGCGTAAAATCATAATTGCAAGGATAATTAACAACAGAATTTTGTTGATAAAATTCTCTATCATGCTCTTCAAACTTAAATTTGACGCTTCTGTAAGGAAGTTGTCCGAATTTATAATCAAAAAACTCGTCTATTGCACCGGTATAAAAAATTCTATCCCATTTTTCATTGCAATCTTTGTATTTCAGCCCTAAGCGAATTTCAATATTTGGATGGTTAAGAATATTGTTAACCATCTTTGTATAACCTTGAAGAGGAATACCTTGATATTTATCCTGAAAATAACGATTATCTTTACTCAAATAAACGGGAACTCGTGCCGTTACCGCACCATCAACGTCATTTGGAGATACACCCCACTGCTTTGTTGTATAATGCAAAAATACTTTTTCATAAACATAATCAGCTAAATATTTTAAATCTTCATCATCTTGCTTTTTAAATTCCAAAATCGGTATCTTCTTGTTATAAGAAAATCTTCCTAACAGTTTTTCTTCTAAACGTTTTGCCATGGTTTTAGGAAAAACATTATATAATGTATTAAAATTAAAAGGAATTGTTGTTTCTATACCATCGATAATAGCAACAACTTTGTGCATATACTGATTAAAATCGGCAAACCTTTTTAAAAAGCTCCAAACATCTTCATTATTTGTGTGAAAAATATGAGAACCATATTTATGAATCATAATGCCATTTTCATCTCTATAATCAAAGCAATTTCCGGCTACATGATTCTTGGCATCAATAACGACAACCTCCTGATTTAACTCTTCAGCCAATTTTCGAGCTATTGTAGCCCCGCTTAAACCGGCTCCCACAACCAAATTGCGAAAATGTTTATTCATTATATCATCCTTTTACAAATGGTAAGTATATGTAAAAATAGATTGCGTAACGTCTTTTGAATATTTTAGCTTTGTATTATAAATAGAAATACTTACTGAAACCTTTGGCATTACTAACCTCCTCGACTAAAAGAAATTCCGTGTCTTCTGGCAAAAGCATAGATGGATGCACGATTAAAGCCTAGCTGTCTTGCTATTTCTGACTTTGAAATACCAGCATTAAGCATTTGTAAAATTTTTTCTGAATTTTTTTCTAACTTGGATTTGACTTTTGCGCCGAATGGGCGACCAAGTTTTTTGCCTTCTTTTTTGCGTTGGCTTAAAACTTTTCTTGTGGATTGTGAAATTAAGTGACTACGAATATCAATAGTAACATCCATTCCTTTGAAAAAATCGTCAGTCAAGTTGGAATTATCAAAAATATAACCTTCATCAATCGAAAATAGTTTCAGATTCCTTTCCTGACAAAACTGAAGATTTTCTTTTATATCTTGTAAATAAGGACCGATATTACTTATTTTGTTAATAAGGATACCTTCACAATCGGCTTGAATAATGCTTTTAACATTTTCAAAATTATCGCTAGAGTGAACACACCCAATTACAATGCCATTCTCTTTTGCAAAAGCGTTAAGGCTTTGATATTGATCAGCATAGTCTGCTTGATCTTGATTATGTGGTATGTATCCAACAAACATTCGGCGCAATCTTCAAAAATCAGCGATTGTGCATAAGTTTATTCAGACATAACCGATTATATCTCTGAAAGCCTTTGTTTGCTAAGAGTTTAAATAAAAATTTTTTTGTCTTGCAATTAAAAATAATCTATGTAAGATAATTTCTAAAATATATAAAATAAACGCTGGATTATCAGATAGGGATTGTGATGTTTGGGAAGGTATTATTTCAATCGCTCAAATAATTGGTGATGAAGAAAGAACACTTAAAGCAGCAAAAGAACTTACAGCAAAAGCTTCAAAAGATAATGAAAGTATAAAAACTTTATTACTTAAAAATATCATACATATCTTTAAGGAGTATAATTTTGAAGATATTTCATCTGCTGATTTAGTGAATAAGTTGTGTTTACTTGAAGATGCCCCATGGAACGAAATTAGCAAAGGAAAACCTTTAACAGCACATAAACTATCATGGTTTTTGAAGGAATTTAAAATATATACTTTTCAAAAAAACTGCAATGGTCGTAATTCAAACCATTATTCTTATGATATGTTTGTAGATACCTTTGAACGCTATATTCCTGATGAACTGAAAAAGTGAAGAAAGCGGCAGAAGCCGAAGATCCATGGGAATTTCAGCAAGCTGCAAATTTTAATGGATTTAAATAACTAAGGAGCCTTCGGGCTCCTTTCTTTTATGGAGTAAACAATGAACAACGAACACCTCAAAATACAAAAATTAAACGATTCTTTTCGCACGAACTTATCAGGCGGCAAAGTAATGATAACCAAGGGCTTATCCCTACTACCGCCTGACGACGTGAATAACATTGTTAAACAGGTGCAAAATTTTAATTCTTTTAATAAAAGCAATGACCCTTATGGAGAACACGATTTTGGGGCTTTTGACTTTAAGGGTAACCGGATTTTTTGGAAAATTGATTATTATGATACCGAGTATTTGTTTTATAGTATCAATTCGGCAAATGAGGAATGCACCAATCGAGTGTTAACCATAATGCTTGCTGATGAATATTAAAAAACAGGAAGAAATTCCTAAAAGTTGTTAATAACACATCTTATCTACTTGAAATCTATATTTAATTGTGTTATATGAAATTTATCACTTAGGTTAAGTGTACCCAAAATCCGAAGATTAAGTTCTTCGGATTTTCTTGTTACAATAACACTCCGAATTTAAACCGTTCGGAGGCAGGAGATATCGCTTTAGAAGGGATAAAGGGTTTTGGAGAAGGAATAGAACAGGGATTTTTAAGAATGGCAAATGGAATGAGTATGAATAACTTAAAAAAATGGAGTGATAATATTTTTGATGGAGCATACACACGCCAAGAACAAAATTTTGAAAATAAATTAAAATCACAAAACTTAGGAACTCCGCTTAAAGTGGCTAATGCTGCAATAGATATTGGATCTCCTGCCAAAATATATAAAAAAGCATATAAAAAAATGGGACAACAATATTTAGAAGAACCTATAAAAAAATATATTAAAGACCCATTAAAAACTATTTTCAAGTCTAAATAACTTATTATTTTTTCAATAGAATCTTGACATCAAAATAGGAACTTAATATTCTAAATTCCTATTTTGATGTATAAGAGATTAATACAATGCTCAAAAACAAATTAAAAAATTCTATTTTATTTTTGGTACAATTCTTTTTTTCTTTTAAAGGAACTATAGATGGCACAGTTTTTTTACTGGCTGTTTTAGTGCTTTCAACATTAGGTGATTTTGCGTTCAATTCAGAAAATTTTCTTCTGAAAATAATATCTTTCGGAATTATATTTTATTCCTCATTGGCAATCATTCAAAAAAGAAATCGAGATTTAGGAAAAAAAGGAAATATTTCAATAATCATAACAACGCTTTGTTTTGCATTCATAAGCATTGTCCATCTTTTACCTTCTCATATAACAAAGACAGGCTTAACCGCTGTAATGATGATTTTTATGCTGTTGGGTATTTATTATAGTTTTGCGCCTCAAAATTCCAAGAAAAATATGGTATTAACTTCATATCTTTTAAAAAATCCAAATACTTATATCATAGCTTGTTTTGCCATCTTCGGACTTTTAAATTTTCTCATCAAGATTTATGTTAGTCATTATTTTTAGAATTTTATTTTACAATAAAACATATTCAGATATTTTTATCAGTAATAAATTTTGAAGGAATAACCTCCATTCTTGGGTTATCTATATCTTTTCTAATGACTACACTATAACCATTATCCAAATCTAAAACAACCGCAGACAGATATAAGTTGTCTTCAGATAATATTGGATAAATATTTTGAATTTTACAGCCTAATATATCATTATATAAAAAAGATATATTCATATAAGCATCTTTATACTTAGAAATTTCTTTTATTGTTAAATTTTGTATATCAACACAAGACGAAACATCATGACTGTTTAGTCCTATTTCGTAGCAATAATAAGCTGAAAAGTCGACAGATAAAAGATTTTTACCAATTTCAAAAATAAAAGCCTTTTCCCAATTATACATATTTCGATTATTGGGAGATAAAACATCACTTTCGTTAAAATCTGCTATATCTAAATCAAACTTTGAATTAAAAACAGCCACAAGCTTTTCACCAATAAGCAAAGGTTTTATGCTTTTAAGAATGAACTCAGCTCCTGCAGCCGGAAATTTACTTTTAAGCTTTTGGCCTTTAACATAAGCAGTTTGGATAGAAATCTTTTGCATAAAAAACCTTTCATAAAGATGAAGTGGCTTTGGATGGACGGTGTTTCCCATCATTACAACACAAATACGTTGTGTTCTGCAGTTGCACCGATTTTCTGCTCTTCAAAGCCACTCTTTTCATATAAGATTTGTCCTTATATAAAAACATATCCGGTTGACAAATAACCTTATTGATATGCATTTATATAGCTACCACAACTATTTATAAATGTCAATGGAACATAAAATTTTATTCTTAAAAAACTTATTAGAAATTTTATATTTTATAATAAGTCCTTATTTTTCAAGGCTTTTAACAACAAATCCGCTGATAGTTAAAATAAAGTCATTATAATTTATATAAAATATTGTGTAATTATAATAACTTGGAGAACATTATGGGTATAGGAAAACAAGCAAAAATATTAAACGCGAAACAACAAACAATGGTCTTATCCTATTTGGAAAATACCAGATATCCGCTCAGAAACAAAATAATGTTTTTACTGAGCTTCAAAGCCGGTTTAAGGGCCAAGGAAATATCCCAACTCACATGGTCGATGGTATGTGATAGCGAAGGGTATATATCAGACAGCATCAATTTACCAAATAACGCTTCTAAAGGTAAATATTCCGGTCGGATTATACCGCTGCATAAAGACTTAAAAAAGTCGCTGACAGACTTAAAAAGAGAGAGTATGAACCTATCTTCATATATAATAACGACCGAGAGAGATAAGAAAATGTCTGCTCAGGCAATCGTTAATTTCTTTTATTTACTGTATAAGGGGTTAAACATGGATGGATGCTCATCTCATAGCGGCAGAAGAACTTTTATCACCCAAGCAGCAAAAATGATCAGCCAAGCCGGAGGAACGATAAATGACGTCAGACAGCTTGCCGGACACTCAAGCCTAGCCACAACACAACGATATATTGAGTATAATACCGAAGCTCATAAAAAAATAATTGAAATGATATGAACTTATATACGTCATATTTTGTCGTGGAGTGTTGTTATATTAAATAATAAACCTAAGAGGCACCGATGACTGAAAAACATTTATATAAGGATTTATATACCCGCAAATGGATAAAAGTTTACCGTCAAAAACAGGCAAACGGCGATTGCGGTTGCTATCTGGAATTTGCTTTGCCCTTTTTTTATTATGTAAAAATTACCCTTGCAAAACCTATGCGTATAACTATTGGTAAAAACAAATTAGAACGTAAAAGTAACCTGCTATCCCAAACTGCTATTTCACGAATTTTGAAGCTTTTACCCAGAAACAAGCCTCACTCTCCTGAATATATCTCTGTTCTGCTTAAACATAAAAAAAGCGACTTATTGAATTATATGTATAATCTTGCGGCATTTATTCCGGAAGATATGAAAGAATATGTAAATCAGCGTGGCTTTGAAGATTTTTGCCTTAAGCAAACATTTAATAAAAGACTGTTTGATAACTTCTACAATGCCATAATCAGAAGCGATGCACCTGTAGAAAATTGGGCAAATTTAACAACCGATAACTCAAATATTGCCGATTATGCTAAAAATAAACTGTTAAATTTAAGAGAATACCGAATAAAACACTTACAAAGCCAATATAACTTTAACCTGGAAAATATAGAAGACTATTGGTCTAATGGTAAATATTGGTGCATAAAAAGGAGTTTTGAATATTTAGGCAAAGCCTATTCATGGCAAACGATTATTGACTATCAAGGCAAGGAAATAATCAATTTTGCCAATAAGTCGGTTGAAGATATAACTCCCAACGGAAAAGTCATATTTAGAGATGAAGATGGTAAATACGGAGTTACAGGTCTACCCGATAAAAGTATTAATAGTTCTACAGAGGCAAGCAACCAAGAAGAGCTTAAACCGATTACTTGCCATAATCACTGGGGATATATGGACAATACCGGAAAAAACATCATTCCGATAATTTTTGATAAGGTCGGACAATTTTATAATGGACAAGCTTTTGTTGCCGTAAACAATAAATATTGCATTATTGATACTTCCGGCAAACAAGTTAATACCGATAGCATCACGCTTAAACTTCCCAAAACTTTAGATAACAAAGAAGCAACCAAGCTCTTCCAAAAATTCCTTCACAAATATCCGATGATTTTTGATAACATATAAAAATAATGGGGGCAATTACTCACCCCCTCATTTTGCGGCATAAAGCCTTATTATATATGTATTGACCGTCTAATTAATCTCTGAAAAAATCAAAACATATATTATTTATAATATAAGAATATTTTGATTGAAAAGTCAAGTACAATATTATAAGTTGTTTTATATATGGTTGCACAACAATAAGACAAGGAGATGTTTATGAAGTATCGTTTGGGTTTAGACTTAGGGGTTGGCTCCATCGGTAGCGCAATTATTGAGTTAGATGATTATAACAATCCTCAAAAGATTATCGATGTCGGAGTTCGTATTTTTAATGTCTCGGAAGGAGCTGAAGAACGTCGCCTCAAACGAACAATGCGCAAGAATCAGGTTCGTACCCGCCAAAGATTAGAATTATTAGCGCAAAAACTTTTTGAAAACCACCTTTGGGTAAATGAAACTCCAGAAGGAACTGAGCATTTACGCGCAAAATCTCCTTATAAGATTCGCAATGACGCATTAAATGGTAGGTTGCCTAACCCTAATTATATAGGACGAGCCATTCTGCATATAGCCAAGCACCGCGGTGCCGGATTTGTAACTGCCTCGGAAGAGTTACAAGAAGAAATTTTGGAAGAAGGTGAAAAATCCAAAGCTAAAAAATCAGCTTACGACATGATGTCCGAGCATTTAAAAGAAACAAATTCTAAAACAATCGGTGAGTTTTTTTACAAACGAATTCGCGAAGGATACGAAAAAGATAAAAATGGAGTAAAAACAAACGCAAACAAAAGAATAATCCGTCAAAAAGAACACGCCTTAAAACAACATATTGTTGATTATGCGATTCCTCGTTATCTGGTAAAAGATGAATTTAATCAAATCTGGAATACACAGGCTCAATATTTTTCCCAAATGCAAAAAGAAGGTTTGAAAAAAGAAATTTATGATATCTTGTTTTATGAGCGTCCACCAGCTCCTTATGCTACTGGAAAATGTATTTATTTCAAAGATGAAGACAGACTGCTGAAAGCACATCCTTTATCAGAATTAAGACGTATTTATGAAGAAGTAAATAATATCCGTGTATTAAGCGACACCAATAAACGCAAGCTAACTTTAGAAGAAAGAGATAAAATTATCAACGAGCTTTTATTGCAAGGCAAAAATGCCGGAAAATCAGCTATCAAAAAATTATTAGGTCTTTCAGCTCAACAAAAAATATCTTTACTTGATGATAAAAACATCAAGGCTTATTTATACTCACGTCCCGAATTCTTAGAAATAGAATATATACAAAAGCTCTCAGATGAAGAATTGGCAAAACTTGTTGACTTTTTAGCTAATCCGGTCAACCCCAATGATAAAAACGGTCGTTTATACAGTGAGGATGAACTGATTAATCATCTTAAGTCGATTTTAAAAATAGATAATGACAAAGAAATCGGTAAGCTGTTGACCAAACTGCCCAAAGGTCGCGGGATGTTAGGAGAAAGTGCCTCAAAAATTATTTTGAAAAAATTAAAAGAACAAGTAATAACCCACAGAGAAATAACCGATGATTTAGCTAAAAATGATGCCCGATTTATGGCATCGGAAGAAGTCGCCAGCCAAAATCAGGGTAATTGTCAAGAGCTTCCTTATTATGGTGAGATTTTGCAAGCAGATACGCAACCCTTACCGCCGTTAATAAAACAATACAAAACTGAATTGCTAAAACAAATATCAGGAAAAGAAAAAGAAGGACTATTAAATGAAGTTAAATGGGGCAAAATAGCCAATCCAGCAGTTCATATGATTTTAAATCAACTCCGCTTGGTGGTAAATGATATAATCCGCATTTACGGCAAACCGTATGACATTAACATTGAGCTTGGTCGAGATGTTGGTATGTCAACCAAGAAGAAAAAGCAAGAAGAGCAAAAGCAAAAAAATAATGAAAAACTTAATGAAGAGGCCAAACAATATTTAAAAGAGCACAAGCTGTTTATTAACGGCAAGAACATTTTGAAATATAAACTAGCCAAAGAACAAGGATGGAAAGATGCCTACAACCCAACGGTTAGCATTCCCCGTAATTTTTCAGGTTTTGAAATTGAGCATATCATCCCGCGAGCCAAAGGCGGAACCGATACCTATAACAACCTTTGTCTGGTAAACCGCAATGATAATAATGCTAAAGTTAATGATTTTGCCTATGATTACTTTGTCGGTAAAGGTCAAAAAACAGAAGAACTTATCCGAGAAATTCTGAAGAATGCCCGAGAGAGGACACCTGCTAAAGCCTGGAGGTTTGAGGCCGACGCCCGCGAAAAATTCGAGGAAGAAGGGGACGCAGATGAAACTACACGCTATTTAACAGATACGCGTTATGTCTCCAAAATGGCGGCACGATATTTAAGAGCAATTGTTGATAGCCCTGATAGTGAAGAAGTGATTCATAATCGGATTCTTCCGGTTAAAGGAGCTCAAACCGCTCATATGCGTCGTTGTTGGAATTTGGAAGGTTTGGAATATGATCTCATGGGATTGGATATTCCAAGATATGTAAATTGTTCTCCTTATTGGGTTGAGCAAGATACCGGAGAAATTATTGAAGGAGTAAAACAACCTAATATTGATGGCAAATGGAGATTTTTTGATAAAACTAAGAACAAAGAATGGATATCAAAGCCCAGAATTGACCATCGTCATCACGCCATGGATGCCATAACTGTTGCTTGTATGAATCGTTCCCTGATCCAGCATATGGCTAATGAAATCGATTTACCGCACCAGCGTGTACCCCTGCCGTTAACAAGCATTGAGGCAGTCGGAGAGTTTCGCCGCCAAGTGATTGAAGTATTAAGTAAGGTTAACGTTTCGCACAAACCCGAACACAGCAAAGCCGGAAAACTCCATAAAGAAACCGGTAGAACGGTTTTATGTGTCAATCCAGATGACAACAAATCCTTAATCACAGTTTATTCACGCAAGATATTACAAGTCGTCAAGTCGATGAAAGACTTAAACAAATTACTCATTCCCGATTCAATTAAAGATGAGTGGAATGAGCACATTGCCGAAGACAAAGCCAAACAAGCTCAATTAGTCAAAGACTTTGAACTTTATGCAAATACAGCTGAGCAAAAATTAATTGAAGAAAATGAAAAAGCCGTGTCTGAAGGCAAAAAAGAAATCGCCATAACCGAAAGCCGCATTTTAACTAGGGCTTTTTATCTCATTCAAGAGGATGATTTATGGCAAGGCGATAAATTTAGGAGTTATGAAAACAATTCATCTCTTGTCTTTATACCCAAGCATGGAGCTAATGGTACAGCTTACGAGGGAAGAAATAACTACCGAGTAGATTTTTATCAAAAAGATGGAAAAATCGGTTGGGAAGTTATCAGATGTTTTGACATCAATCAAAAAGATTTTATCCCCCAATGGCAACAGCAGGGAGGAAAAATCATCTGGTCGATTCAGCAAGGGGATTTGCTTGAGTTGGACACACCTGATGAATGGCAAAGCTATACTGATAAGCCAAGATGCTTAGCAAAAGTCAAGAAGTTTAGCGAAGGAAAATTAGCCATAGATTATGTGTCAGATGCTAGAATGACTACTCCTCAAGATAAAAGTATAACATATATGATTGTTGACACAATTTCTGATAAAGGATTAAGCTATTTTATAAAACATAATGCCCGTAAGGTAGAATTAACCCCGTTTGGTAAAATAAAGAAAAAACATAAGATATTAAGCAATGGCTCGACAAAAACGGCTTGAAACCTTAACCGGTTGGTCGATGATGTGGATAATCTGTATGTTTGACATACCAGTCAGAACTCGAACCGAGATGCGCAAAGCCACCCGCTTTCGCAATCTCCTACTTGATGAAGGTTTTATGATGAAGCAGTTTTCCGTTTACATCAAACCGGTTAAGAGTTTGTCGGTAGGACAAACCTTAACTAAAAAGTTATCCAAATTCATACCCGATAATTCTTCGGTATCGTTTATTTATATTACCGATAAACAATATCTAATGACCGAGAACTATTTAGGTAAGAATTTTGAAGATAATGAAGAAGAGATTCGCGAAAAAAATGGACAGCTATTGCTGTTTTAGGAATAAACAAACAACATTTTTTTATTAAAGCAAGGCCTTGAAATCTAGTTATTTCAAGGCTTTGTGC
Organism: uncultured Alphaproteobacteria bacterium; assembly: GCA_944393225.1. Lineage (GTDB taxonomy): Bacteria > Pseudomonadota > Alphaproteobacteria > RF32 > CAG-239 > CAJLXD01. The sequence continues at coordinate 9,946 of CALXZK010000009.1, read as the reverse complement.
TATTACATAGCATATCAGAGATTAATTAGACGGTCAACTATAACTGCTGGTAGTCGCGTAACTCAATCATAATAAGCATATCAGAGATTAATTAGACGGTCAACTATAACGAAAAGGATCTGAAGTCACACAACGAATAGAGCATATCAGAGATTAATTAGACGGTCAACTATAACGAGATCTGCAAGGGGCAACAATAGGTATTTAGCATATCAGAGATTAATTAGACGGTCAACTATAACTAAGTCCGGGAAAGCATTAATCACGGCTTTAGCATATCAGAGATTAATTAGACGGTCAACTATAACTGATTGCAAGGGCGTTAAAGACGTTTTAAGAGCATATCAGAGATTAATTAGACGGTCAACTATAACAAACTTCAAGAACTATTGCAAGCCAAAAGGAGCATATCAGAGATTAATTAGACGGTCAACTATAACAGCTTATATCAACTTGATAGCATATCTTTTAGCATATCAGAGATTAATTAGACGGTCAACTATAACACGCTTGAACGATAGTAACGTACCGATATTAGCATATCAGAGATTAATTAGACGGTCAACTATAACTGAATTTTATATGTTCCGTTCAACAGCGGAAGCATATCAGAGATTAATTAGACGGTCAACTATAACGTACTATTACCGAGCAACAACTCAATAAACAGCATATCAGAGATTAATTAGACGGTCAACTATAACAATCAACTCACGAACAGCTTTGTCGTTTGCAGCATATCAGAGATTAATTAGACGGTCAACTATAACTATGATCTTATAAACAGTATTGCCACAACAAGCATATCAGAGATTAATTAGACGGTCAACTATCTTCAAATTCTGGATATTTTAATTTAACTTTCTTATCTTCAAAACTAGCAATCAAACTTCCTACAAAATCAAACACGGCATCATTTAATAAGACACAACCCTTGCCGGTCTTAACGGGAATAGAAATCAGTCCTGTTAATCTTCGTTTTATTTCCGGCGTCAATTCAATATCTTGAATATTAACAAGTCTATTTATTTCCTCAAATACTAATTTGTCAGCCCACGGCCTAAACGGTTCCATTAAATCATCAGCCAAAGGAAATGTGTTGGTTTTAGCGCAATGCTTTAATCCTAAAAAAGGCAATAATCCATTACCACAAATTGCTCTTATAACCATAGCTCTAAGAACTATGTAAGCATAGTTCAATAAAATATTAACGTCACCGCTTAATCTATCTCGTACAAAGTTCTTACCAAATAACGATTTGAAATAAATTGAAGCCGCCACTCCTTCATTATTTCGCACATCATTACTAAGTGTATTCTTAGCTAATTGTTTAAGTCGTGCAATATTACTATGGTTGGGAAAAAAGAATTCTAAAATTTTAGATTGATTATAAATTTTATTTTGAATAATACTCTTCCATAAATTTTTCTGTAAAGGCTTAGAACATTTTATTTGATTTTGAACTCTTGATGCGACTAGCCAATGCCCTTCGCAAGGAATTATAATTGAAGAAGGAACATAATTTTTACCACAACAAATAATATTTGCCCCTTGTTCAGTTATGGCATTTATTACATTTTTAGAAAGTATCAAATCATTAGCACTAATTACTAATGATAAAATATTATCCAATGGAATTTTTGTTTCTATCGGAATATTTTTATTCTCGATAACTATAAAACCTCTATGTAAAAATAAAGAAAATCCATTGTTCGAAACTTCAATTATTTGCTTTTCCATAGGATGCTCCTTTACCCCTTTATGATAAAGCAATACTATTAAAAATAAAATATTTTATTAATAGTCTAAAATAACTTGTATTTCCTTCGCATATAACGAGATTTTGAATGTTTTTGATAAACAAATATAGGAATATGCAAAGTTCTTTTATATGCTTAGAAAACAAAGGATATGCTAATATAGAGTGTTTTTAACAAGGTTAGAGAGTTAAACTTTCAGGCTCACTATAAAAAAACTAAGGAAACTGTATGTTTTAGAGAGATAGAGAATTAAAACAGGTTACAATATATATATCATAACAAATAAAATGTCTAAATAAAAAAACAACCCAAAGTATATATAATATATATTTTAATATTCTTTCTGTAATCTTATATATTTTTTTATTTAGAATTAATAATATTTGTTATTGATACCTCGGTATATATAATCCTTGATTAAACTTCTATCTCTCTAAAGGCATTGCAAACCTTAGGGTTTTATATAGAGTGTCTCAATTTAAATCTCTATACAACTCTCTATAATTTATTTACGGTACTCCCTCATTCCCGCTAACCACAAATAATTATCAACTTTTGCTCTTAAATTTCGTTTAGAAATTTTGCAATTACTCATAAACAAATCAACCACATTCATAAAGAATGTATAATCTCTCATAGCGGTTAAAAGTGCACTTGCTGTCGGTTTATCAATATTAATCTTATTTTCTTTAGATATTTCATTATATTTAATAAAAGCGGAAGTAAATTTATCTTTCCACTTTATCATATAGTCCTTTAATAAATAAGCGACATAACGATCATAAATAGAAAACTTATCAGGATTTGAAAAATGGCAGAATTTAGTGGCAAAAGAATAAATATCACGGCTGTTTTTGTTTTCTTTATTGTTCTTAAAAATATCTCTGATTTCGTTTACTGCTTTAAAATCGCCATTCTTAATATTTTCATCAAGATTTTTGATTTTAATCATATCTTCAACAACCGTATAAATATCTTGGATTCCAGTGCTGTAAAAATCATTTAACAGTTTAACCTTAAAATATGTCCAACCAAGACATCTTTCATTATTATTTTTGTGGCTTCCAAAAATATCTTTTAGAATTTCATCATTAATCTCATAAATTTTACCGCATTTAGATTTTAAGCTATTTGAGCGATTGTTAATTCTTCCCAAAACCTCGGTGTGAAAGTCGCTTGAATATCTTTTATTCCAATATTCTTCTAACTTATCCTGATCAGGAAACTCTAAATTATATAATGTTAAATCTCTACGCATGATAATCTCCTTATTTTTGTAGTTCATTCAAAATAATAAACTTTGTGTACGACAAAATATGTCGCATCAAAATCTGCTGTATATTCAGAGTAGCTAAAACAAGATAGTAGTCAACAATATTTTATTGGCTTCACACAATAGATAAGGAAAACAGCGATTGTATAATCTCATATAAATTTTATGGGATTTACACAATGTTAAATGAAGAAGATTTTCTTAACGAAATTGGCAAAATTATAAGGAAACAGCGCAACAACAAAAAACTTTCCTGTGAAAAATTAGCAGAATTCAGTAATGCTGATTATTCTTCAGTTAATCTGATTGAAAATCGCAAACAAAACCCAAGAGCTTATACTTTATATAAAATCCTTTATGCGTTGGATATTGACCTCTTACAACTTATATCCGAAAAAGCCGAAGCCATTGTAACCACCAATGAGAACCTAATTAATAAAATATCTTTATTAGATGAATCCTCTCAACAAGACCTTCTAAAATTTTTAGATTCATTTGATTTGAAAAAGAAATAATTTGCATATGTCAGAAATTGTCATAGGTATAGAGTATAAGGGAAATATATATACAACTAAAGGAGAAAATTATGGAACAAGTAGAACAAATATTTAATCCTCCATTGCGCCTATGCTTAAGTTCTCACGACAATATTCTTGAAATTAGCAAGCGTCTATGGAATTGCGAGGAAAATCATCCGATATGTGAAAAGCAGGTTCAAAAAATGGGCTATATTGGTCAAGCCCAAATTGAAGAAGTTTGGAAACATTATTATCAAGAATATTATATCAGTAATCTGGGATATGTTGTAAAAATTCGAGATGAAGACAAAGAAAAGGCATCAACAATCATCCCCGAAGAATTGAAAAAAGCTGACGAAAATAGTCAGGGTGTAAGCTGGAAAGATTTTTCCAATGAATTAAAAGACTTATTTAGAGATAATGCTTTTGTTCCTCTAAATCGCAAAAACTCTGGTTGTCAAATATGCTTAAACATAACCGGAAATTCAGATCAATATGATCTTCATAAATTAGTTGCACGATTCTTCTTGAAGAAACCTCAAGCATATGAAAATGAACCCTGTGTTGTTCATCATATTGATAATAATTCTTTTAACAACAGTGTAACCAATCTCATTTGGCTAAAAAGAGAAACACATCAAGGAAATAATCATCAATTATATCATCCTATGTCAAAATAAAGAAAAGCCCTGATTTAAAAATAAAATCAGGGCAATTTTTTACCAAGACAAAATAATTTTTCTTAAAAGAGGCAGAGTAGTCCACGGAGCTGTTACAAAACCAAAAGTCTCTTTTTTAGGCTTAGGTTCATTCAAAACAACCCAAACTTCATAATTTTTCCCGATTGAAGAAAGGTTAGCAAATGAAATTGTTTCGACCTGATTGGGATTCTTTTTTATATGAGTGCATGAATATGTATCAATCTGTTTGCTATTCACAAGCAATGTTTGGCGAAAACAATCTGATTTTTTTCCAAAAGCTAAAGGAGAAAAAGCTGATTCTCCGATTTTATATTCTTTTTTAATTTGATGCGTTTGGGTATTGATAATAAAAATTTGACCTCCTTTCGCTTCAAAGTAGTTGACGGTTTGCTCTAACATCTTCTGAAAAGGGTCTTTATCAAAAATAAAAACAGATAAAGCAAGACAACTCATGAAGAAGAGAAATATATTTTTTTTCATAACTATCCTTTCACATTTTACAAAATAACTTATTCTTTAAGAATAATCTTGCCCGCGTCAAAATTTGTCGTAAAATGATTTTATCTTAATAATAGGAGAAGTAATCATGGCATACGAAAAAACATACGATTTACTTGATTTAGCCGTCTGGATGCAATCCACCCGTGAAGGTGTCAGTTTAAATGATATTGCTGAAAAATATCAAGTTTCGCGCCGCACGGCGGAACGTATGCGTGATATGATTATCACATACTTTCCTCAAGCAGAAGAAACTACTGAAGGAGGTAATTCCAAACGCTGGTATATTCCACAAGGAACATTAAAGGATTTGATAAATTTTTCTGCCGAAGAATTATCGGTTCTAGAAACAGCTAAAGAGCTGTTTGAAAGTAAACAAATGAATGAGAAAAAAGAAATCTTGGTTAAAGTGATAGAAAAAATCAGGGCCAGCATTAAACCGGATGTAATCCGTAAAATTGAACCTGATACGGAAGCCTTGCTTGAAGCTGAAGGATTTATTTGCCGCCCCGGCCCAAGACTTGTAATAGATGAAAAGATTGTTTCTGCAATTCGCCAAGCAATTTTGGAAAGTCATCAAATCAGAATTAAATACTACAACCAAAGTACGGATAAAATAAGTATTAATACGCTTAATCCTTATGGCTTCTTATATGGAGAACATAATCATTATTTAGTTGCTCATCATACTGATGGATATTATGGAAACGAGGTTCATAACTTTATTTTAAGTAACATTCGAGAAGTGGAAATATTAAATAGTGTAATCGAAAAACTACCGAATTTCAGTTTACAAAAATATGCTGAAGAGTCATTTGGGGCTTATCATGAAGAGCCTTTTGATGTTGAATGGTTGTTTGATAAAGACGTAGCCAAAGATGCAGATCAATATATTTTTCACCCCACACAAAGCAAGACAAGAAATCCAGACGGTACATTAACAGTTAAGTTCAGAGCCGGGGGCAGATTAGAAATGGATTGGCACCTTTATATTTGGGGCAATCATGTAAAAGTCATCAAACCGGAAAATTGGTATAAGGAAAAATAAATGACAGAAGATAAAGAAAAACAAATCCGAAACGAGGTAACAAACCGCTTCACCAAAGCATTTCGTTGCGATTTTGCTCCTGTTTTACAAAATATAGAAGATGCGTTAAGCATATTAACCATAGATAATTTAGAAGAACAAAAAGCGGTTATTGCTAAAAATATATCCAGAGGAAAAGGCATTTTAAAAACAATTGAAAAGTTCAATAATTTTTGGGACACACATCCAAATTTTGATATAAAAGACCTAAAATCAGATAAAAAAGGAGAATAAAATGGAGATACATTACTTTCAAAGATATCATTCTCAAGAAAATGTCAGTACAGCAAATACTATGTTATTATTTTCAAGACTCTATAGCCATTCTTCTTCCAAATTTTACAATTTAATAGAGAATATATTAGAAGAAGAATATGAACCATTAAATTTTGAATTAAGTATGAAATTACAAGAAAAATCAAAAGATAGTGTGCCTGATGCGGTCATCTTTCAACCGAATTTTAAGATAGTGATAGAAACAAAACTTTATAATAATTTTGGAACCAAACAACTGGAACACCATTTATCTTCTTTTCAAAATAATGGAGAAAAAATTCTTCTGACCTTAGATCCGCAAGAGCTAAAAGAAGAGAAAAAAGAAGAAATCAAGAATATGATTAAAACTAAAAATCCTAATGTAAAACATATTCATTTAACTTTTGAGAAACTCATTGGTTTTATTAAAAACATTATTGATTCTAATGATGATTTTTCGAATATAGTGGAAGACTATGAAAATTATTGTTATGAAGGCGGTCTTATCAGCGATATGGACAAGAAATTAGATGTACGTTTATGCGGAACAACATATGAAACAAACAAAGCACTAAATTTATATTATTGTCCGGCTTCATGGGGGTATCAAAAATGCAAGTATCTGGGGTTATATAAACAAAAAGCCGTTCGCAATATTGGTGAAATTATAGCAACCGCTGAGGTAACCGCCAAAAATAACGACATAGACAAATTGGAATTTAGTGCGATAGATGGAACGCTGTCAAAAGATATGAAAGAAAATGCAAAAAAAGCATTCCAAGAAGCTTCTCAATATGACTATGATTTGAATAGATGTCCGCATCGTTTCTTTTTTGTAGATCAATTTTATGAAACATCTTATCGAAAAACGACACCTCGTGCCCCTCAGGGTAAAAGAATTTTTAATTTACAGAAAATTTTGGAATTTGAAAATAAGACCAAGCTTCCTTCAACTGCAGAAATTGCCAAATTACTAAAAACAAAAGAATGGTAATAAATAATACAAACAAAAACCGATAAAACTATGAATAACTATCAAATGCTTAACAAGGAACAATTTAATAGGCTGTGTGAACATCATAGGCTGGTTCGTATTTTAACTGATGGTAAGACACTTTATGCTTGGAATGCGGAAGAAGCAGAGCATAAAGAAATCGGATCTAAGTTACATTTAAGCGATGAGTTTATCGGTTTTTTGTTTGAAAAGGGCGTGTTATACAGCTCTATTAATGCAGTAGGCAGTCAAAACATAAAAGAAAAGCTGATAAAAAATTGGTTATCTTGAGTAATTATCTATACCAAATAAGCTAAAATCACCATAAAACATACGATAAAGACAGCTAAAATACTCTAAAAAAGTGGGACTATGGTGGGACAAATTTTTAATTTTATATCTTGAAATAAAAAAACAAGGCTTTGAGCAAAATTGCTGAAAGCCTTTGTTTTCAAAATGGTGCGCTAGGCCGGAATCGAACCGGCACGGCCTTGCGGCCAACAGATTTTAAGTCTGCAGCGTCTACCTGTTCCGCCACAAGCGCATCAACAAAAATGGTTATACAAAGAAAAAATAATAAATGCAACATAAAACTTGAGTCTTTTGCAAAAATATGCTTGAGTAAAGATGCCGGTGCAATAAAAGCATGGGTGCTTTACGGCAGGAGACAGCGTCCCGGTAAAGCTTTTTTCAATATAACATAAGGATTTTTTTAATATGAAAACGATTGATATTTCATGGCGCCGCTATGTATTGCCCAACATTAATAATGAAGGCTGGCGCTTTGTCGGAATCTTTGCGGCAGTAACAGCGTTACTGGCAATGATTTGGCAACCTTTGGGCTGGATTGGTTTAGTTTTAACAATTTGGTGCTTCTATTTCTTCCGTGATCCGGAACGTGTTACCCCGGAAATTGACGATGTTGTTGTTTCTCCGGCAGATGGTATCGTACAAATGATTACCAAAGTCAAAGCACCGGAAGAATTGGGTTTAGGCGATGCCAAATTCACCCGTGTCAGCGTTTTCATGAGCGTATTTAATGTTCACGTCAACCGCGCTCCGGCACAAGGTACAATTATCAAATCTGTTTATGTACCCGGAAAATTCTTCAATGCCACTTTGGATAAAGCCAGCAAAGATAACGAACGTCAACTCTTGGCTATGAAAACCAAAAGCGGCAAAAACATTTGTTTCGTTCAAATTGCCGGCTTAATTGCCCGCCGCATTTTGTGTGAAGCCTCTGAAGGTATGGAATACAAAGCCGGTGAGCGTTTCGGTTTGATTCGTTTTGGTTCTCGTTTGGATGTTTACTTGCCCGAAGGTGTTGAGCCGCAAGTTTGCTTAGGACAAACCATGGTTGCCGGTGAAACCGTTATCGCCAACCTGACCAGTGGTGCAGATCAGGTTAAGGGAGTAATCAGATAATGGAAGAAAAAAACAAAATGATGATTAGGCACAAGCTCACGTCTTTGCCTTTCAGAAAAATTGCGCCCAATATTGTAACCATGCTGGCATTGTGCGCAGGTGTAACCTCCATTCGCTATTCCATTCAAGAAGATTGGGTTAAAGCCGTTTTGTGTGTATTTATTGCCGCTTTCTTTGATGGTTTGGATGGTCGTGTTGCCCGCATGTTAAAAGGCTCAACCAAATTTGGCGCCGAATTGGATTCTTTGTCAGATTTTGTTAGCTTTGGTGTTGCTCCGGCAATTTTGTTGTATCAATGGGCTTTGTTTGACTTACCGAAATTCGGTTGGTTCTTCTGCCTGTTGATGAGCATTGGCATGGCTATGCGTTTGGCTCGTTTCAACACTATGTTGGAAGATGAACCGCAACCTGAATATTGGTCACATTTCTTTGTCGGTGTTCCGGCTCCTGCCGCTGCCGCTTTGGTTATGATGCCGGTTATGATTTCTTTTGAAATGCCGGAATTGACCTTTGTTCGTTCACATGCTTTTTGCGCTACGGTTTTGTGTATTGTTGCCTTTTTAATGGTTAGCCGCATTCCGACATTTTCTACCAAAAAGCTGAAAGTTCCGACCTATATGTTTATGCCGATGATGTTGTTTGTTGCTTTGTTTGCAAGTTTTATCATCACACAACCTTGGTTAACATTAGGAACCTTGACCGCAATTTATGCTTTGACGATTCCTGTTGGTGTAATTGTTTTCTTAAAAGAAAAACACAAATTTGAATCTGAAGCAAAATAATAAAAAAAAGGGAGTGCGCAAACACTCCCTTTTTTAATTCAATATAAACGTAATTTCCACAAGGCACCCCAAAAAGACGGAAAAGTAAGCGCCACAAGGCACCATAAAAAGGCGTTATATGAGGAAGATAGAATTTTCAAAAAGTTCTTCAAGGCACCCGAAAAAGACGGAGAATGAGGAAAATAGAGTGATTTGCGGAGCGAGAAAAATTTTAGTGTACAAAAGCGTACATGAATTTTTCGAGCCGACGACAAATCGCTCTAGATTCCCATTATACGTCTTTTTTAGAATGCGTAGTTCAAACCGGCATTAACCGCTGCGTTCGTATAGTCTGAGCCGAACGTGTAAGCAGCGTTAGCATAGCCGCTCCATTGTTCGTCAAAGCTCATACTTCCACCAACTTCAATTCTTCCAAGTGTTGAGTTTTCAAGTCCATCAACCTTGCGCAATGAGGTAACTTGAACATCACCGCTACCAATATTTTGGATAATGCTCGGTTTAACATAAAGTTTTGCATAGCCGTTCTTGCGGAGATATGTCTTCTCAACCTTAACACCGGCTTCAACTTCAATGTTACGAACATCACCGTATTTTGCGGTTTTGCCATAGTTATCTGTCGCATCATCATAGTTGATTTGCGTGTATGCCAAGCG
>CALXZK010000008.1 GCA_944393225.1 uncultured Alphaproteobacteria bacterium | reverse complement strand
CAATTAAGCATATTTGATTTTGAAAAGCAAGAAAATAATTACAACTTTACTAAAAAATATTATTCATATATCTTATCAACGCAAAAAGGATGTTTTTAATGACCAATTACATATCGCCAATTTCAGTTTTTGAGCAAAATGGACAAGCTTTTATATTATCGTGGCAAGCGCAAACAATGCCGCAAAGTCTTGCTTATGAAATTGAAGATGAATATGGTCGTATGATCAGTGGAAGCATTGAAACTTCCACGGATTTTACATTACCTAAATTGGGCGTAGGATATTATCATTTGCGTTTGCAAGCCAAAGATGACAAGCAAGACAGTTTGATAATTATTGCGCCGCAAAAAGCTTATATGGAAGCAAAAAAAATAGAGCCGCAAACACCGATAAATTCTTTGAAACAATTAAAACAAGTTTTGCAAGAAAAATCAGATTTGCATTATCTCTTCCCTTTTCCGCGCTTTGCCGATTTAGCGGCAATATATCGTTTGGGATTGTTTTCAGAAAACAACAATGCGGAGGTTTCGGAATATGCTCTCTTCTTAGCCTTAAAAAAGCAATATAAAATCAATCGCGATTTTCAAGATTGGAGCACTCGTTGTTATGATTTTAATAAAATCAATTCTTACAAATGCAAAGAATTTGCGCGCCAAAATACAAAAAGCATAGAGCAGGCGGCAGGGATAATTGCCGAGGTGCAGACCTATTTGCAAAAGAGCAAAAACTATCTGCATCGCCAAGGAAAAAAAGTCATATCCTATCTTTCCATGCTGACGGCAGCTGATTATCAAAGTTTTGAAGGCTGGCAAAACAAAAAAATGCTTCTGAATAAGCTCTGCAAAAAAAATAAAAATTATGCTCCTTACGATTCGCAAATGTTAACGGATAATTTTTATCATCCGATAATCGAAAAAATAAGAATAGCCATGCAGGATACGGATGTTTTGGTAATAAGTGATTTTGAGTGTTTGGAACAAAATATTTGTGAAGATTTTCCCTTTCCCGATAAAAAAGAAAAATATGATACAGGTGTCTTGTTGGCAATTTTAAAAATCGAAAGCCGCCGCAACCGATGTGTTGTTATGGCAACGACGACTTCAGAAATTTCTGCAGACTTTTTAGCTCAAAGCCAAAAAAACGGCATCATTTTTTGTGCGCAGGAATAATCTCAATCCAATAGCCATCAGGATCTTCAATAAAATAAATTCCCATTGCTTCATTAATAAAGCAAACGCAACCCATTTCTTGATGTTTTTTCAAGGCTGCTTCATAATCTTCTGTTTGCAAAGCTAAGTGAAACTCACATTCTCCCAAATCATATTTTTGCGGATGAGCGAGCAAATAAGTCAGTTCCAGTTCAAAAGCCGATTTTTTGTCGCCTAAATAAACAATGGTGTAGCTGTCATCTTCGGCTTGCAGACGGTGGGTTTCATGCAAATCGAGAGCTTTGGCATAAAAATCAAGGCTTTTTTCTAAGTTTGCGACATTGAAGTTAAAGTGATTAAACTTAAATTCCATTTTCAATTTCCTCAATTTTTTTGCGGTCATATTTTGGCCAAGCGCCGGATTTTGTGCAGACAAAAGCGGCAACGGCAACAGCGTGTTTGTGGGCTTCTAATTGTGTTTTTCCATTCAAAGTTTCTTGCAAAAAGGCGGAAGCAAAGGCATCACCGGCGCCAATGGTATCCGCAACCTTAACTTTGGGGGTTTCAACCAATGTGCAGTCATGGGTAGAATAAACAACGCTGTATTTATCTCCAACCGTATAAATGAGGTACTGAAGATTATATTCTTTCAAAAGGTTGTCACAAACTTTTTCATCAGAACCTTTCAGAGAGAACAATTGTCTTAAAATAGCGAGTTCCACATCATTGATTTTGAATACGTTAGATTTTTTGAGCAATTCTTCAATCAATTCTTTTGAAAAGAAATCTTGTCGTAAATTGATGTCAAAAACTTTGAGGGCATTATCCGGAGCAGCGTCAATCAAAGTCAAAATGCTTTCTTTGGATTTTTTTGAACGCAAAGCTAAAGTGCCAAAACAAATCACATCGCATTTTTTGACCAAATCCAGAGCTTCGGGTGTTACTTCAATATCGTCCCACGCTACATTTTCAATAATTTTGTAGGTAGGAATACCGTTTTCGAGTTCAACCTCAACGGTGCTTGTCGGGAGTTTAGATTCTCCGATAATATATTTGATTTTATTTTTTTGAAGTTCATTGACAATTTCCGTGCCGTTATCGTCATTTCCAATCATAGAAATGGCATAACCATCGGCACCGGATTGAATGGCATGATAAACAAAGTTGACGGGTGCACCGCCGGCACGTTTGCCGGAAGGCAACATATCCCACAAAATTTCACCAATTCCGATAATGATATTTTTTTTCATCTTTCCCTCGATAATAGTTTGAAAATATTTTAGGAAAGATAATTTAAATAAAGATTAAGAGCACAAGTAAAAGTTAGATGCTCAAGGAATAGTCCTCTTCGGACGAGAAATTTGAAAAATTTGGCGTCCCCGAGAGAATGGCTAAGAAAAAAATTGGCGTCCCCGAGAGGACTCGAACCTCCTGCCCACAGTTTAGGAAACTGTTGCTCTATCCTGATGAGCTACGGGGACACGCCGCTTTTTTTATAATTTTTTTTGCAATAAATTTCAAGAAATAAAGTAGAAATTTGTCATTATGAAATTATATTAGAAAAAGATGAAATATCTTGAGGAAAATCCCATGAATAAAAAACTGTGCTTGCTCATCTCATCTTATCTTTTTTTATCTACTCAGCCTGTGCAAGCTAAGCAGTTTAATTATGAAAATTGGACATTTAATGCCGGCGCCAACGCAAAGGTTTTGTACGGATACAATTCTTTTTCTCATAAATTTGATTCTGTCAATGACAAAGACCAAACCTATACTTCTCTGAACTTAAACTTTTCCGCAGCATATAATTTCAATCCAGATTATCAGCTTGGGGTTTATTATTTACCAGATTCCAGCGGTACCGAATATTTGAAGAATTATGAACCGCGAGAATGGGATCATCAAGTTTATGGTGCGCTGCAAACCCCATACGGACAATTTCAGGTCGGTATGAATTACAACGTGGCTTATTTAATGTATGTCGGCGCACCTTCCGTCGGTGCTTTAAGCGTTAATGACAGCGGTATTACCGATTTTTTGAGCAACCTAAACTGGAACCGAATAGGCGGAAAGGCGGCTTTTTATCCTACCTTGGATTCCACGAGATTAGATACCGATAATATTGCACCGAAGTTCTCTTATTTAAGTCCGGTTTTCAAGGGAACACAAATTGGTTTTTCTTATATGCCGTCTGCATATAGTCGCGAAGGTTTGCTCAATGGCTATGCCCCTTATTATGATAATGAGGCTTATGTTGTAGCCGTGAGTAATGAACATCAGTTTGGCAATATCAATGTTTCATCTTATGCCGGTTATGGCTTATATGTAAATGACCATCAAGATATGAGTGTCGGTGTGAGTTTGAACTATGCCAACTGGACCTTAGGCAGTTCTTATCGCCAAACCGATGCCGATAGTGACAATCCGATAAATCAGCAAATTAATAATGCGCTGACACCGGCATATTATGACGGATTCCGTGATGGCAAAGTTTGGAACATCGGTTTGAGTTATAATTATGAAAAATTCACCACCGGCGTTAGCTATTTTGAAGCTATGGCGCAAAAGACAGATAATCGCGACCAAGTTGTCCAATGGGCGAACCAATATCAACTTGATGATTATTTGACATTATATGCAACAATAGGCTATGTGCGTTTTGAAGGGTTGACCGGAACGGCAGCCGATAGTAATGAAGGTTGTAGTTTTGTAACCGGTGTCGGATTTAATATCTAGTATAAAGAAACACAAAAATCCCCGTCAAAAGGCGGGGATTTTTGTTGATAAAATTGAGCTTATTTCAAATCTTGAGCAAGTTTGTTCAAAAATTTGATTTGTGTATCGGCAATTTTTTCAACGCTGTCCACTTCTACATATTCACCTTCGGCATGCATACCTTCACCGGTGCCTGAGTGCATAATCACGATTGAACCGCGAACGGCAAATGCTCTTGAATCTGTAGCGCCGCCGATATGTTCAAATTCAAGCGGGTGACCGAGAGCTTGTTCGGCAAAATGTTTGTAGTCCAAAATAAATGGGCTATTTTCATCCATCACAACCGGTGTGCTTTCGGAAGAGATTTTGTATGTCGCACCTTGAGCCATACATTTATCCAAATTGCGTTTCAGGTTTTCAACAGTAGAATTTTCAGTCAAACGAAAATCCAAAACCGCCTCGGCATGACGCGCAATTACGTTGCTGACTTCGCCACCGTTCATAATGGCAACATGTACGGTATCAATCCATTTGTTTTGGGGATTAACGCCGCCTTTGGAATAGTAAGGATAAATTTGACGAATGTTATGTAAAGTTTCCATCAAAATCTCGTTTGCATCGATTCCCTCCCAAGGAGTAGAGCCATGAGCAGCTTGACCATCAGCCATAACCTTAACAAAAACCGGATTTTTGCATTTGGAAACAATTTTGTTAATGTCGCCGCCGACATCGTTATCAAGCACAATTTTAGCTTTCAGATTCGGGTGTGCTTCCATAAAGGCATGAGTGCTTTTTGAGCCTTTTTCTTCATCGGTAGAAAGAATAACTGCAAATTTGAGCGGAAGTTTATTTTTCAAAACATGTTCCAAAGAATTAAGCGCAACGGCAGCAAAAGACTTCATGTCTAAAGAGCCGCGACCATAGAGCTTGCCGTCTTTGATATAGGGTGAAAACATATCATCTGTTGCCGGCACAACATCCAAATGTCCCAAGCAAACAACATCATAATTATCGGTTTCTTCATTGGCCAAAAACAACACCGGAGAAGCATTGTCAAAATGATAGATGCCGCCTTTTACATCCAATCCGTTAAAGAGCGATTTGGCATATTCCAAACATTTTTCAATCTCTGGGATATTTCCGGTTTCAGTACGGAAACGCATTAAGTTTTGCGCAATATCAATCACCTTCATATTTTTAATCCTTTATGTCAGTTTTTTACGTTTTATTCATCATATTAAGAGATAATAATCATAATAGGATAAGAAAAGATTAAGGGGAGAAAAAAATGAAGGCAGCAGTATTTGCGCTTATAAGTTTATGGATGTCAATTTCAAGCGCTTTTGCTCAGGCTCTTCCGGATGAAGGAGAAAGTGGTTTGGCGCTTCCGCGTTTTGCTTCATTACGTTCAAACCACATTAATGCACGTTCCGGTCCGGGCGCCAGATACCCCATAGAATGGGTATATATGCAAAAAATGGCACCGGTACAGATTATTGCAGAGTTTGAGTTGTGGCGCAAAATTAAAGATTGGCAAGGCTCCGAAAGCTGGATGCACAAGTCCATGTTGACCGGAAAACGTACGGTCAAAGTTGTTACTCCCGGAGAAAACAATATTTATGATAAAGCCAATTACCAATCCAAAATCCTTGCTAAAGTAGAAGATGAGGTTGTTGGCGAGGTTGTAAAATGCCCTTCGGGAAGTTCATTCTGTTTAATTAAGTTTGATTCGATAGAAGGTTGGATGCCCAAAAGTAATTTATTCGGCGTCTTTCCGGACGAAGTTATCGATTAGTAATAAAAAAGCTCTCTTCGGAGAGCTTTTTGTTTGCATTGTAGTAAAAGAACTGCTATAAGCTGCATGCACAGATAATTATTAATTTTAAATATTTTTGTATGAAAACTAATTTTTATTTTATTCGTCATGGTCAAACCAACAACAATGCATTGCAATTGTGGCTAGGAAAAGGCAGCGACGGCGTTTTAAACGAACAGGGAACTTTACAAGTTAAAAATTTGGCTGAGAAACTGGATGCTTTGTATATTGAGCGTCTATACAGCAGCGATTTGCAAAGGGCTTTGCAAACATCGGCAATCATATCATCTCGTTGTGATATTCCGATTTTTGTGCGTCCCGCGCTTAGTGAAGTGGATTATGGTGTTGCCGAAGGCATGCCGATACAAGAGGTTTTTGAACGCTATCCTGCTGTTGCAAACTTATGGTACAAACCCAATCCTCAACATTTTGACAATCATTTTGAAGGGGGTGAAAGTTCATGGGATGTTTTGCAACGTGTTTTTCCTTTATTGAACAGCATTTTTCTCTATCAAAAAACAAAATTGCATTTTGATGAATGGAGAATAGGCATTGTTTCTCATGCTGGCATTATCTGCACATTAATGGCTGCGCTGGGAGTTAAGGAACCGACAATTGATAACTGTGAGGTCGTCCATATTACATTGGATGATGAAGGCTATCAGTATCAAGGAAAACTGTTTCAATAGAAAACGATTTTGACCAAAAAAAGCTCTGATAAAAATCAGAGCTTTTTTTATATCTTATTTACCGACTTTAATTTTATCCAACAGTTCTTTAACTGAAGGAATGCCGTTGCGGTAGAGTGGGTCGGTAGCAAAACGATAAACCTGATGACCGGCAAACAACAAATTGTCTTTAATGCTGCCGCCATGGCTGATGTCATAAAGTGTTTTATGAATGCAGTAAGAGCGCGGGTCAGGTATTCTACCGGTTGTACCGTTAGCTTGAGACCAAGTAGAAAATTGGCACTGAGAAAGACAACCAACGCAGTTTGCGCGATCAATCTTCATTTGTTTCCAATCTTCCGGAGTCATAAAGACAACGGTATTGTCAGGGGTTTCTTTGATTTCGGTTAAACCTGCGGCAATTTGTTTTTGTGCTTTTTCAACATCGGCAGGTCTAATGTAATAAGTTTTTGTTTCGCTGATTTTGAGAGGTGCAGAAAACTCTTCATTTTGCGATTCGCTGAAAGCAATTTCACCGTCTTTGCGAGCCATCAATTTTTCCAAGAAAGTGTTTTTGATGGCAGAAGAGAAAAAGCCGGTCGGGCTGAAGCGTTGCAAAATAACATCGCCTTTTTTAAGTTGGAGCATCAACTTTTTCCAAGCATCGCTTACCGGGCTTTCTTTAGTAATCATCGGACGAGTACCGAATTGGAAAGCAATTTTGCCAATATCGGGATTATCAATATAGTCGTCCCATTCGTCCAAATTCCAAACACCGCCGGCCATGATGATGGGTAAGTCATTCAAGCCGAGGTTGTTCAAGGTTTTTCTGAGCTCAACCAAACGCTCGTAAGGAGATTGCGGCTTAGTTGGGTCTTCGGCATTAGACAAGCCGTTGTGACCACCGGCAAGCCAAGGATCTTCATAAACAACGCCGCCTAAAAATTCTCTGAAGTTGGCATAAGCACGTTTCCACAAAATTTGGAAAGCGCGGGCGGAAGAAACAATCGGGTAGTAATAAACGCCGAAACGAGAAGCAATTTCTCCGAGCTTATAAGGCAAACCGGCACCACAAGTAATACCATGGATTAAGCCTTTGGCTTTTTCCAAAACACCGTTTAAAATTTGTTCGGAACCGCCGAGCTCCCAAAGCATATTCATATGGATTCGACCATTTCCGCCGGCAATGTCATGAGCAATTTGAGCTTGTGCAATTCCGCCTTTGATAGACTGTTCAATCATCTCTTGATGACGTTCTCTGCGGTCTTTTTTCAAATATTGTTCCAAAATGACATTTCCCTGAGCATCATAATAATCGGGACTAACGCCGGAAAAAGTACCGACGCAGTTTTCATGAGCCCAAGCACCGGAACTTCTACCGTCGGAGGCATTAATACCCTTGCCGCCTTCAATTAACGGATAGACTTCCTTACCGGAAATCATAATCGGATTTAGTTGTTTCAAAATATTCATCCTTTAAAATTTATTTTACCTGCCAAGCACGATAACACAAAAAAATTTTATTGTAGAGAAAAAAATAATCCTTACCCTGAATTTTTCTTTTCTTTATGAGTTTGGAAGAGCTAAATCGAGCAAATTTTGCGGAATATCATTAATAGAAACCAAAGCGATGATGATGCAAATGAGTGCATAGACCTGAATCATCTGCATAATTGCCCGATTCTTTAAGATGGGAAGATAATCATAATATTTATTAATAGCATAGTTAATCCCAAGCATAATCAACGTAACGATAATGGCTTGCAAGCCCAAACCGATAGATAAAATTTGCTCTGCCATGGGGGTTAAAATTTTATACAAAAAGGCAAAAAAGAGCATATATGCGGTCAAAGCGGCATAAGAGATAATTTGCATTTTTTTATCGAGAGCAAGCTTTTCTTTTTTGTCTTTTTGAATATGCTCCATGGTCAAGGTTCCGATTTCCATACCGCGGACCATTTCCGGAGTTTCTTTTTGTTTTTTGATGTTGGAAAGTTTGTGATAAAACTTGTCTTCAACCATGCACAAACCGCAGCCTTTAGATGTAAAATAGACGTGGTTTTTATCTTTTTTGCACATTTTCAGATTGTGCATCAGCTTCCAGAGATGTTCTTGCCATTCTTGCGCCGTGGGGCGATTTCCGCTTTTAGTGAAGGCACGTTCAAAAAGCTCTAAAGTTGCTTTGTCAAAATACTCGTGGATACTGTACGGGTGAGGGGCTTGGTAGGCATCGGGCCACAAGCCGTAAGCATAATGATATTGCTCGATTCGGTCTTGAATGGTCAGCATTTCGCTATCGGCTTTGCGCGGTGTGCCGGAGAATGGGTGAATTCCGTTATTGAGCAAACGAAAGATGATAACCGCCAGAGCAAATTTATCTTGTTCTTCGCCCATATCGGCACAGTTTTGTTCCATACCTTCGGGGTAGATATATTCTTCGCTGACAAATTCAGCCGGATAACGCCCGAATTCCCCTTTAATGGAAAAGCCGTCGCAGTCAACCATGGCAACCATCATATTGTTTTTATAAACGGAAACGTTAGATGGCTTCAAATCGACAATATAGTGTTCGCATTTATGCAGAGCTGTGACCATGGAAGCCAGATTATAAGCGGCAAAAATACGATAAGCGTAGCTTTCCGGCAGGTTGAGTTTTTTGCGAATGGCTTTTTGCATCAAATGGTCGAGAGAAACGGCATCGCTCATTTTGATAAAAGGCATCAGATAACCGACACAAAAGCCGTTTTCATCTTCCAAGAGGGCTTCGGGCCAGGCAATTTGCACATAATTGACGCCATCAATCACGGCATCGGGAAAATGCGGACGGTTTAAGAGCATGGCTTCCAATTTTTGACGATTGGTACTGCTTTTGCTTTTGGAGTGAAAAATTTTAACCACTTGATTGGGATTATCGGCATTCAGATAGATTTTTCCGGCAGCACCGCCCTTATGAATCAGCTCACCAAGACGAACTTTTGCAAAATGTCCGTCTCCGTAAACGGCATTAAATTCGGTTACACTATCTGTCTGCACCATATTTTCCATCAACTACAACCTTGCCCACAAAAGAGTTTTATCATCGGAATTAAGGCGTCTGGCTTTAGCATCATTGAGTGTATTAGCCAGAGCGCGCCGAGCCTTAACTTTGCTTTTCTCTTGCGTAAAGAAGTTATGAATCGGCAAAATAAATTGCTTTTCTATATTTCTAAAGTCAGCAGAAAAAGAAAAATTAGTCAAGCCGTCGCTCATCAAAAAGACGGCATCTGCATTTTCAAAAGCCGTAAAACGCAAGTTCTCAAGCCAATTGTCTTGCGTATAAAAAAAGGTTTCGCAAGAAAAATTGCCGTTTGAAGGCGGTGAAACAATAAAGTTGTTAATATCAGCTTCACAAATGGCCAAAGCAGCCCCGTCACCGATGTGAAAGAAAATGCCTTTACCTTGAAAACAAACCACGCCGACAATTGTTGCGGAAAAATCCATCATTCCTTTGGCGCAATGGGTTTTGTTCAATCTATGACGTAAAACTTTTGCGCGAGCAATTTCAATGGCGTGACGCACTGCTTCTTTAACATCATTGAAGGCGCAATTTTTTAACAAATCAATTAAGGTATCGCAGGCGATTCTTGCACCGATTTTGCCGAATTTTGCCGAGCCGGCGCCATCAGAAACCACAGCCACAAAGTTTTTTCCGGCAGTGGCATGACGGCAATAATCCTGACACGGCAAATTTTTGTTGCTGTGCAAAGGACCTTGGATAGTGGCAGATATAACCTTAATGTTATTCGTCTTCTTCATCCCAATCTCCGGTGTCTTCCAATAAGTCGGGTACATTGGGCGCGGCTTTGGAAATGCAGGAAACGGAACGGCTGAGCCACAAGAAAAATTCGGTAAATTTCAAACCGGTCAAGCGCTTGGGAGCCATAATTGAGAATTTTGCCAATTTTTCCAAGTTGGCATCTTGAGTTCCCACGGCATGAATAACAACTTTTTTGTTTTGTTGCGCATAGCGGCATTTTTCAGCCACGATTTCCCAGTCATAATCGGTTGGTTCGCCATCGCTGATAAGGAAAATCCACGGACGTTTGGATGTAATACCGCAGTTGTCATACAAACATTTTTGTTCTTCAATTTTTTGTAAGGCTAATTCCATGGCTTTGCCGAGGGGTGTCAAACCGCCGGCTTCCATAGTTGGTGCGGTAAAGTTCATGGCATCGGTCCAGTCAGAAGAAACAATCGCTTCATCTTTGCCGAAAGCTTTGATAATCAAGAGCTGCACACGGGAGCTGGCATCAATGTCTTCTTTGAGCTCTTTTTCCAAAGCTTTCAAGCCGGCATTGAGCTGTTTAATCGGCTCACCGCGCATGGACCCGGAACAATCCAAAACCAAAACGCAAGGTGTGCGCTCGTTTGCATTATCGGCAAACTCCACATAAGGAATCATTTCATCAATAAAATCATTATCGGCAACCATAATAACCTCCTAAGATTAACGACGAGGGTAAGTATGAGGATAACCGCTTCCTTCTATTGGCGTGGGAGAAGAAACTTTTCCACAAGCGGAAATTCCGAGCACGACCGAGGTCAGACAAACAATCCAAATCAATTTTGCAAAAAATTTCATATTTCACCTTAATATTTTTATCTTTTATTTATATATTAAACATATACTCTTAAATAGAATTTAATCAAAAGCAAAAAAGAAGTTATTAATGAAAAAATATATTTTAACTTTTTTATCGTTTGTTTTATTCAGCTTTTCAACTTTGGCGCGTGAAGAGGCGGTTAACATTTATGCCGTTCCGAGAGATATGCCCAAGCGCGAAATTATCAATGAATGGGGACAAAAAGTAAAACTGAGTTCATTCAAAGGCAACTTTGTTTTGCTTATGGTTTGGTCAAGAAACTGTGTTCCCTGCATCAAAGAGCTGGATAACATCAACAGCTTTGTAAATAAGATAAAAGATGACAACATCAAAGTCATTATGCTTTCTCCGAATACGGAGTGGACAACGGCGGAAGAGCAACGCAATTTTGTAACCAAATTCAAAGCACCAGACTTGGATTTATATACCGATGTTGATGGCAAATTAGCCGAAGATTTAGGGATTTTTACATCTCCGCACACGGTTTTAATAAATACCAAAGGGCAAGAAATCGGTCGGATTCGCGGTGCTGCCGAATGGGATGACGACAAGGTCATTAAATATATTAGAAATCTAAAAGAACAACACGGATAAAAACATGACAAAGAAAATTTATATCAGTTGGGAAGACTTTCACCAACACGCTAAAGAATTATCTCAAAAGCTGAAAGCGCACGGAAAATATAACAAAATCATCGCCGTCAGCCGAGGTGGGTTGATTCCTGCCGGTATTATTGCTTACGAGCTTGATATTCGTAACAATGAAGCCATCAACTTTTCCAGCTATGATAATGATGAAAAAAGAAAAACCGAAGACATTGAGTTTGAGGCTCATGTCGGAAATGTAGATGAAAACACGCTGGTCGTTGATGATTTGGCAGATTCGGGCAGAACCTTTGAGGTTTTGCGCAAATATTATCCCAAAGCCACTTTTGTCACAGTTTATGCCAAAGAAAAAGGTGCATCTCAGGTTGATGTTTATGCCGAAGATAAGCCAGATGAATGGATAGTTTTTCCTTGGGATATTTAAGTATAAAAAAAGAGCTTCTGAAAAGAAGCTCTTTTTTTGTTATTGTGCCTTGAACTATGATAAATCCGGAAATAGGCTCATGCCTTTGCGCATACGAGTCATTTGTGTTTCGATAGAAGTACCCAAATTAAGATTTCCGGTTTTGATAATACCACGTACTTGGTCACCTTTTGTCGTATCCGGATTGGCAAACAAATATGATAATAAAGGTTTTTTCTCTTCCACGCCGACCAAGGTTTGGTGCAAAACGCCTAGCATACCACGAGAGAAAAGATCATAAGCCAAGTCTTCACTCATGGTGGTAGAAGAAGCGTATTTAATGACCGAGTTGATGGCATCGGTAATATTATTAGCGTGAATACTTGATAATACAAGGTGACCGGAAGTAGCCGCACGTAAAACCTGACTAGCGGTTTCCGGTGTTCTAATCTCACCAACAAGAATGAAACGCGGTTTAGAACGCAGAGCAGATTTTAATGAATCTCCCCAATTATCGTTAATCGGTTGTGTTTGTTTGCACAAGCCCAAGCCGCCTTTCATAGATTTATAGACACCGTCCAAAGGCATTTCTGACGGGTCTTCAATTGTGTAGGCAAAACCGCCTTCCATGGTCATATATTCTTTAAGCAAAGAAGAAATAGCCGTTGTTTTACCGGCACCGGTCGGACCGGACCACAAAATCAAACCGCAAGCATTACTCAAAGAAAGCAAATGTCTGGTCAATTCACGCGGAAAATTCAAAGCAGCAATCGGAGGCACTTTTTCCGGCATTTTACGGCAACAATATTGTACGCCGTAAATGGTAACCGAGCGTTCGATACGATAAAAGATATTTTCATATAATACGGAATAACTCGGATTATCACCGTCCCAAGTTTCTTCCAACAGAGTGTAAAACACATCCATATCTTCCGGTTTGATGATAGCCAAACCATTTTCGGTGCGTCCGTCCGGAACAAAAAATGTTTTTTCCGGTGTAATATAAAGATCTGAAAAACGAATAGAATTAAGTTTAACCATAGTTACAATTCCGCGGATATAAAATTTTATTAAATCAATAATAAATTTTTTCCGTAAAAAAAGAGTAAATCAAAACAAAAAAGCTCTGCAAAAATAACAGAGCTTTTGAAAATATTTTTTTATGGAATTTAATAATATTCCCACAAAATTTCATTTGTTTGATTTGGCTTGTTACATTCAGCCACGGCTTCAATTGCACTTAAGGGCAAATCCACCTGCTGATGAGCCGTTGCATCATTGATTTGCATTGATTCTAAGCTTTCATCGGTAAAATTAGATGAGGCCAAACTGGTGCAAGCTTCCGAGCTCAAACCATCAAAACGAATGGTAAAATGCAAACCGCCGTTGGTATTACCTATATTAACCGTTCCGGCCAAAGCATGTGCAATCACACCGTTCGAGTTTCCCAAACCATCGGGTAACATATCTGAAGGAACAACCGTCATGCTGATAGCCGTTTGATTTGACAATCCGGTAAAACTTTGAGAACCGGTGAAAGCAGAACGAATATTGATTATCAAAATAGAGAGCTGATCCAAAGCTCGGTTTAATTTAAATTTAGCCATAGCTTTGGAATACCCCGTTATTCCACCAACGGAAAGGACGCCGATAATGGCTAATACTCCGAGCATTTCCACCATCGAGCGTCCTGTCTGTTCTTTTAGACCGAATTTCACAGCCTTTTCCTTTTAAGCTACTAACTTAAATGTATTAGTAGTAAGTCCAAGTAACAATGTTTGCAGAGTTCGGCTGATCACAATCGGCCACAGCAGTAATAGCATCAAGCGGTAAGTCTTGTAGAGCATAAGCTTGACCATTTACATCAATTTGAACCAAACCTTCAGTACCCCAGTCGGAAGAAGCCAAACTTGTGCAAGCTTCAGTACCCAAACCGCCAAAAGCAATTGTAAAGTGTTGAGCGTTTGCAGCATCTTCAGCAATTGTAACTTCACCGGTAAAAGCGTTGATAATATCACCGTTAGTTACACCCAAACCATCCGGCAACATATCAGAAGGAACAATGTTCAACTGAATAGCTGTTGCATTGCTCAAACCGGTATAGCTTGAAGAACCTGAAAAAGCGGTACGAATGTTAATCAAAAGCATAGACAATTGGTCTTGAGCTTTAGTCAATTTAAATTTAGCCATAGCTTTAGAATAACCGGAAATACCACCTACTGACAATACACCGATAATGGCCAATACACCGAGCATTTCCACCATAGAACGTCCGGATTGTTCAATCTTATTTAATATTTTCATTTTTCCCTCCAAAATTTTTTATATGCTTTATAGTATAATTATACAAAATTAACAAAATCTAAACAAGAATAGCAATAGATATATAACTTTCGTTCTATAAATATATGCTCCATAAAATATCATTAACTTGCTGACACGCTTTTTCAGCTGCTTCTGCTTTAATCGGCAAGCCTTCGTCGCTTCCCCAACTAAAAGAATATGTCTTGTCATTGATGATGTTAATAGCGTCGATTGCAATCATTGTTTTTTCATCAAAAGAATATGTTGCCAGAGCTTTGCATTCTTCTTTGCTCAAGTTTTTGTAAACAATTGCAAAAGTTCGGCTCCCCGGCATAACGGTATTTCCAAGGACATCAGCTCCCAACAACACATCTTTATTCAGGCTGTTTTTCACTTGTCTTCCGTTTAACATAGATTGCGGTATAATTTTGTTTTGTATGGCAGAATAGGTATTCAACCCCCAAGCATTAGGTTTTTTTTGGTAAAAACTGCGCACACTGTCTGTCAAAAGAGTAATCTGCTCTCCGGCAGTTTGCATTTTTGCATCCGGTTTTGAAAACAACCAAATACCGAGCAATATAACAAGTATAACAAAACCTATAACCAATCCTTGCTTTTGCAAAGGTGTTAAAGTTTGCATTTTTTCTTTTATATTCATCTTATGCTCCCATTTGGCTGGTAATTTGATCTTGCATGGCAAATGTACCCATAACAGCCCAAGCAATAACGCCGGCAACGGTCAAAATTGCCGCCATGTTCAATAAAGCAGCTTTTTGCTCAATCAAATAAACGGATTCTTCCAACCATTCGTTGGCCAAAGCTTCCAAAGCTTCTTCAAAGTTATCCAATTCGGAATAAATTTTCAAATCGGCAACAACTTCTTTATCCGGAAAGTTTAGTTTTGTTTTTTGCAGAGCGACACCCAAGTTATCACCGTTATTAATAAAGACGAGTGCTTTATCGATTCTTTCTTTCAAATAACGGCTGGCATCACGGCGTAGAGCACGCATCGCTGTAGAAACAGGGGTTCCGCCTTTGACCAAAGCAGACAAAGCCAACAACCAGCTGATACCGACAAACACTTTGTAAAGTGAATAGGGCGGAATATTATCAACGATAGCGCGGATTCTTCCCGTCCAAATGCTGATGGTGGAGTAGATAATAATCATAACGGCAGGAAGCGCACTAAATGCAACCAGCCAATAATCTTTAATCCATGCCGAAAGGTCCACCAAATCGCGAGCCATTCCGGTCCAGCGCGTTCCCGGTGCAGCATCAAGCATAGGCGGTACCATATAAACACCAATACCATAAATAATGAGTACGGCCATCATGAACAAAAATGCCGGATAGGCAATCGCACTGATAATCGGGCGTATCATTTTGGTAGAACCTTCGGTCACGCGAATAAGGTTAAGTAAGGCGCTTTCAAGGTCAGAAACGTCACCTACGGAAAGCATCAAACGTTCACGGTCCGGAGCCCAACCTTTCAAAGCATCAGAAAACGTCAAACCGTTGTTCAAAGCACGAGCCCAACAAGCAATCGCAATAGCCATAGGTTCCCCAGGGCTTTTACCGCCGTCGCTGGCACTATCATGCAACATATCCAAAGCGCTCATTAATGAGAAACGGTTTTTCATCAAAGAAGCAATTTTGCGATATAACTTTAATCTGGCATCGTTAGAAAAATTACAAATCATTTTAGCATAATATTCCTCAACAACGTTCAGTTGTCGCATAGCCTTATGAATCGAATTTGACGAACTTTTCTTTTCGTTTGCTTCTGCCATCTTTTTCCTCACTTAAAAAATTTTTAGCCTAATAAACCGGACGTTGATCCATCAATCCGCACCAACGCTCAACTTCATCTAAGTCAATATATCCCTTGACCATACGTTCAATTGCGGCATCTTTCATTGTTCTACCGCCCAAATCACTGGTCCAATAGTCAATAGCTTTACGGGTTTCTCCCTTGATAATGAGTTCCAAGAAAGTTGCATCAGGCAAAATAATTTCTTGAATACTCATTCTTCCTTTAATACCGCTTCCGTCACAGAATTTACATCCCGGACCGCGAATATATGTGTTTTCAACACCAAAGTCGCCCAAAGCCGTTCTCAAGCGTTGAACAGAAGGCAAATTGAGCTGATCTTTGACGGAAACGCGACAATGCGGACAAAGCTTTCTGAACAAACGTTGACCGATAAGTCCTTTAACCAATTCCGGATCACCCAATTTAAATGTTTCTACACCCATATCACGCAGACGCGGGATAATTGCCGGCGCAGAGTTTGCGTGCAGGGTCGTCCACATACCGTGTCCGGACAAAGCTCCTTTAAATGTCAATTGTGCCGCAGAAAGCGAACGAACCTCACCCACCATCATAACATCAGGGTCAGAACGCAGCGCCGCCGACAATGCTTTAGTAAATTGCTCATCTTTTTCTTCTTCGGTATTAGCATTTGTCACCGGCATTTGGCGCGCACCGGGAATAGGATACTCCGGAGGATCTTCCACGGTAATGAGGTTAATCTCGTAATTTTTTTCTTGCAAAAGCTTAATCATGTTTCTTTGCAAGGTCGTACTTTTACCACTTCCGGTCGGTCCTGAAACAATGCTTACTCCCGTTGGTACGGAACGTAATCTAAAGAATAAATTTTCTTCATATTCGGTCAAACCCAAAGAAGACAAATCGCCGGTTCCGTTAGGATTCTCATCAGCATAAAGCAAGCGCATAACCAAATATTGAGAACCGAAAGCAATTGGGTTAAATTGAAGACGAATAGCCAACACATTGTGCGGAAGCATCAATTTACCTTTAGAGCCACGCAACGGAGTGGAACCAAGTTTTTGCGCCGCCTGAAATTCGTTTTGTGCATAGTTTGAATCTGAAATATCGGCAGAAGCAAAGGCTGCACGCACAAAAGATTCACCCCAATCTTTGTTATATTCCATTTCAATAGACATCATACCATTAATACGGAACATAATTTGGGTGCTATCGGCAACCACAACGTGAATATCGGAAACTTTCTTTTCAGCAGCACGCACAATTACACTGATAAAGTCTTTTTGCATTTGCAAAGAGGCAAGATCTTCATCAGCTTCAATATCAACAGAATTGCGTTCACCATAATTATAAATAGCATTAAGTTCATTTTGGCTTACGTAAACCGGCTTTGAAATCATAAGTTTTTTCTTACGAGCCAAAACCTCAAAGCTCAAAACACGTCCATCAAACTTGTGTGTTTCCGAAACCAAAAAGCTACCATCGGAAAACAATGCCAAAAGACGGCGTGTGTCATCATTAATACTTAAACTTCCACCGGGAAGAGTTAACAATTTTCGCCCGTTTTTGAAATATTCTTCCAAACTTCCGAGCGAATGGGTGATTTCTTCAGAAACGGGTGCAGCAGCAGATGAAGCTTCGGCGGAAGGTGAATTTTCCGCCGGTGCTTCTTGAGTCATCTCTTGATTTTCTTCATCTGGAGCCATTTTTTTTGCCTAACGAACAGTCATTTCTGCGGCAACACCGGGAATACCCTGCATCATAACTGCAGGAGGCTCTTTTTTAGGACCTTTGTCATCTTCGGAGACTTTAATCTTCAAATCTTCATTTTGAGCAGGTTCTTTATCTAAAATACCGCCGGCAGAAAAATATAAATAATCTTTAACACCTTCTTTTTCGGCACGAACATAAGTCGGTGTAATTTCATCAATAACGTGACCGCTTTGTAAAGCCGTACCAACTTTAACTAAGAAAGGAATACCGCTTTCATTAATCAATTTTGCAGTTAAAACATTTCCTTGTCCGCGGATTTCCATAACGGCGTATAAATCACTTAATTTTACTTCTTGAGTTTCAGCCTGACCGGCACCTTGTCCGTCACCGGCAAAAGGATTTTGTTGCTCACTGGCCTCAAGACGTGCCTTCAAAATAGAAATCTGAGTTTGTAAATCAGAAATTGTTTTAGCATAGTCATCACGAACTCGAATAACTTCACTGGTTGCTTTATCAGCCAATTCGGTCAACTGTAAGAAGCGTGCTTTAAAGTCGCTGATAATGCTTTGACGCTCAGCTCTTAAATCGGCAATCTCTTTATATGTTTCACCTCTTGATGTAATAAATTTCTGAGATTCTTCGAGCATTTTTGTTTTATAGCTATTCAAAAGCTTTTCTTGACGAGCTTTTTCGTAAGCAATTTCTAATTCTTTTAACTTTTGTTGTTCTTGCAAAATTTTTCTTTTCTCTTCATTTTCCCATTCTTGAATTTTTCTCTTTTCAGCTTCTTGACGGGCTTTTTCTTCTTCACGAGCTTTTGCTTGAACCGCTTTCAAAGATTCGATATCGCTTCTGACTTTTTCTTTTTTCAATTCCAAGTTCAAAATAGCTGTTTGCTTTTCCAAATCAGACATTTGGTCAAAAACTGAATCTTCTACGTCTTTAACAACTTTAATATCAATATTTCCTGTTTTTTGAACCTGTTTTTGAGCAGTCGGAGTTTCTTTTGCTTGCGGAGAAGCTGTTTTTGTTGCTTGAGCGGCAGAAGCCTGTTGTAATAAAGCTGCTGCGTTACCTTTTACCGCATTCGGAGCAGCATTTTTTACACCAGCCTTGTTGTTGGCAGCATTATTTTGACCGCCCAACAAAGCAGCTGCAGATTGAACTTTTCCTCCTGCATTTTGCGGTTGAGAAGCCGCTAATAAGTCTTTTGCCGATTTAACATTACCTTTGGCATTTTTTGCGGCATCGTTTTTATTGTTTAACAAAGCTGCAGCAGATTTCACACCTGAGGTTGACTTTGCCGGAGTAATAACTTTAACTTCAGCACTATCATCGCCAAACAAAGAAATTTCATCAGGAATTTCATCGGCTGAATTATTTGTCTTAGCACTGTCGCTTAAGCTGACAATACCTTGAGCAGAGCACAAATTAGCATACCCAAAGCTCAAAACCAAAGCCAAGGCTGATGTGCTTAATATTTTCTTTATATTATAATGCATAAATTGCTCCCTCATAACTCCAAGTGCTTCCATCATACTTAATTACCTTAATATCAAGTCCTGAAAATTTTGTTAATAAGTTTTCCCATGTTAACGGGTTGTAATCTGAAGAAAAGCGAAAACCAAGATATCTGTATGTATAGCGCTCTTTTTCAGTAATTGTCTGAGTAAAAGTACCATTATTCAACTCAACCTTCTGATTAATACTTTGAAAAGTATTATTCATTACCTCTCTCAAAGTCGGCAAACTCATCATCGGAGGAGATGAAATCGTCTCTACTTGAGGATAATTAATTCCGGCAGCTAAGCTGTTTCCGTCATCAGAAAAATTACGGTAAGAGAAATTGACACCGGATTCATCTAATGCTTTTCTCATCCAAGACATACGACCAACCGTTCTTTTCCAAGATGTCGAAACTCCGGATTGAGTGCAATTAAAACTGCCGATTTCCCATCCCGGAGGCAAAATCCGTTGCAATTTTTTAATATTGGCAACACATCCCTGCATAATCTGTGATGGATTTTTTAAAGTTTCCCAAGGCTTGATAACCGGAGGTCTTTCTACTTTTTTTACGACCTTAGGCTGAACCGGAACAACAACAGGGCGTTTCACTGGTGAAAAAAGCAAAGCATCAATCAAGCTTGATAACAACCATAAACCGACAACAACCGAAACGCCGACAACCATCAAAAGCTTCGCGCCGCGCAAGCCTTTAATTTTTTGCAGTTTAGCGGTTGTTCCTCTTTGTAGCAAATGCTCAAGACGAATATTTTCGGCATCTTCAATATTCCATTCCTCAGGCGCAATTTTTCGTCCCCAATCAGGAACGGCTAACATAGAGGTAAATTGGTTTCTGGCATCTTCTTCATTTAAGAAGAGCATATCACCATCAGAAAGAATAATATCGTTTCTGACGCAAGTATACCACCATCCTTCATCAACCTTAAATACGGCAATGAAAGAAGAACGATCGGCTAATGCGGTAGATAATGCAACGGCAGCAACAACTTGTCCGCTTTTATATCCTTCGTGAGAAACGCAAATACCGAACTGAGGCGCTTTTCCGGGTTTAATACAAAATAAATCCGCACCTTCCAAAATACCTTCAGAAGCTTCTGTTACTTCAGTCAGGGGTTCTTCTTGATTCTGTAAAGGCTGCCAGAACAAGCTGGTGGCATAAGTCTGACCGTCAACGGTTATACTTGTCCCCCAAGTACGAGCAGCACCTTCAGCTTCTCCTTCCCCTTCTACAAAATTTGCGTCATCAAGCACTTTTTTCTACCTTTTAATAAGTTTTCATTCTAGATTCCGGAGTAAGCGGAGATTCCAAAACAACCGGTGTTAAAATAATCACTAACAAGCTACGGTCTTTTGTAGCAACGGCTGTACCGCCGAGTAATGAGTTATCGGCAGAGCCGACACCAGATTTTTTAGCTTCGCTTTCTACACGTTCATAACCGCTCAAAATCAAGGATTCGCCGGATTTCAAAGCCACTTCTTGAGTGAAACCGCGAGTTTCAATAATCGGGTTTTGAATATATTCACCGGAAGCCGGTTGTGACGGGTCTTCATTGGTTTGCAAATAAACTTTTTCCAATGAAATTAAGTCAGACAAAGTCAAGTTAAACATCATCAACAAACGACCATGTTCCATAATTCTGGGCAAAACGTTTAATGTGAAACCGGTTTCAATTTCTTCCGTTTCGGTAGAAATATCATAGTCGGAACCTGTATCAGAGCTACCAGAGTTTGTTTTGGTAATTTCTGAAATGTAGTTTTCTTTACGTGTTACCTGAATAGGAGCAGGTTTGTTATTAAGGGTTGTAACCGTACCGCTGGTAACTAAAGATGTATTATTCTTCTCGGATAAAGCTTGAATAAATGTGCTTACATTCCAGTTTCCGGGAGCAATTGTCATATTAATATTCTTTTTAATTTCTTCAGACAAACCTGACGGGCTGGCAATACTCAATTTGGTCTTACCATCATCAAAACCGCCGGATAAATCCAAGCCATACTGATCTGAGTCAGAAAGGGTAACTTGCAATACTTTAACACTGATTGCAACTTGTCTGGACAAACGATTGTTTTGCTCGTTGATATATGCTGCCACTTTCTTAATCTCAATAGGTGTTCCGGTTAAAGTAACTGTTCCGTTAACTGAATCAACGCTGAGTTTGGAATCTTGACCAATCATGGATTGAATTGCTTTTTCAATATTAGACCAGAGTTCCAATTCTGCACCGGATGTCAAAGTTGCAGAGGCATTACCGCTGTCACCGGAGGATTCTCCACCCATGTTAACTTGCAAAGAAGGCTTTGTCGGCAAGCTATAAACGGTAAAGGTTCTGGTTTCATATTTGTAGAAGAAAATTTGATTTTTTTCATATTTCCACCAAATACCAAAACGAGAAGCAACCTCGTTTAACAAACCACTTAAAGGTCCTTTATAGGAAAGCAACATCTTGTCAGGTTCTGTCCAATCGGCATTAATTGTGTTCGGATCGGGCTTATTTTCTTTAGCCACGTTCAAAACATTTTCTTCCAAATGGTTAGCAAAACGTACTTGGATTGAAGTCAATTTGTTAATCATGTCGCCGACTTCAAATAAAGTAATCGGACGATTGCTGACTAAAGTGATACCGTCTTTACTTTCCAAATAAGAAGGCAAAGGCTGACCATTATATTCAATTTCAGACTTATCACCGAGCCAAATATCGTTTTTAACACGAACAACATCTTCGGGAGCTACTTTGGTCGGAACTTTAGATTGTTCTTTTAATTCTGTAGCTGTTTTTACTTCGTGTTCAATTTCTGCATCCAGCTGAGTAGACATGGAGCATGCGGCAACAATTGCCGTGATGGAAATACCAAAGGCAGTTTTAAGATAATTATTCATATGCATTTTCATCCTCCAAAGTCTCTACAACCAAGACGCGGTTTCCTTTATAAAATGTTGCGATGGGAGCAGGTTTTGCTCTTGCAAAAGCACGGATTAAAGCAGAGCTTACATCGGCAAAGCGACCTCTGAACATTGCTCCGGCAGTTAATGTATAGTTTCTGTTAGTGTTCCAAATCAATCTCCAGCCGGCACGGTCACTCCATTCGGTCAGCAAAGTTTTTAAGCTTTTTCCTTCTTCAGCCAACCAATCTTCAACCGGGTCTTCATTAATGTTGTTTGAGCCTTGATTGTCAGAAACCTCTTCTGCTTCGCTGATTTGTACGCTTTCTTCATAGTCAACAACTTCATCTTCAATTGTTGGTGGAATTGAAGATGATAAATTGCTTCCGGCACCGCCTTGAACGATCAATTGGTCACGAGGTGTTCTTTCGCCGTATTCTTTATAATCAGCAGCTACATCTGTGTGCTGAACAAAATCATTGCTTGCAGGAGGTATGTTTTTGATGGCCTCTTGAGAAGAGTTTACTTCTGTTTGGCGAGGAGCTACAGGTGCTGAGGAGGGTTGAGCTGCCGGATAAAAGGCAGAACATCCGGACAACATAACAGTGCAGGATAAAAACATAATTAAACGTTGTTTTTTGTTCATTTTTGCGGTCCCTAAGCAATATTTTGTCATAATTTTTTTACCTATCATACATACTGAAAAATAAATAATCAAGCGCAAGCAACAACTTATTACCATTGCATATAGCGGTTATTGTTTTTTGCCGGTGTATTTATTCTTTCTTTATTAATTCTTACTGTTCTTAAAATAAACGAATTCGGTTCTCTTGCTGTAAAGACAGTGTTAATCTTTTCGGGCTCAGCGCCTTCATTTAACAAAATATTTTGCAAAAGGTTTAAGCGTCTTCTTTGCAGCAAGGGCGAACTTGTTCCATCAATTCTTATCTCCAATCCGGTAGATGGTTCTTCTGCGGTTTTCTGTGCAAAAGCTTTAATCCATTTTAATGTCTGACCGGAAATTTCAGCGCGATTTGGCTGAAATGAAAGTCTGATTTCTGTCGGCAATATTTTAGACATTAATCTGTTTTGTTTTCTGGTGAATGCAGAAAACAAAGTGTTTGTGTCTTCTTCATCATCTTCATTGACGCCGATTTCTGGTGTCGTGGTTTTGTTTCCGGTAAAAAGCGAAGTGAGGCTATCCAGAATACTTCCGTCTTTAGTGGTTGTATCTGCGGAAGGTGTTTGTGTGGATGCAGAAGTAGATGTTACTTCTTTATCTTCTTTGGATTCCTCTTCAGCTTCTTCTTTCCTTATTAAACCTTTGGCTTCCAATTCTTCTTTTATTTCTTGATTCTTTGGTGATGAAATCAATTGAGGGGTAAGATTTTCATCGTTTAAGATATCCTCCGGAATTGGAATGAGGAGGTTTTTAACGGTTTTGGAGGCAAGCTGAATATTTTCTTCTTCGTTATTTGAAGATAATGCTTTATTTGCTTCAAAAATCTTTTGAACTTCTTCGTCGCTTATTTTGTATTTTTTTTCATCAAGCAACAATTGATTGTCAGGAAATTTCTTTCCTTTGGCAACAACCCATGGATCATCTGCTTTTTGAGAGCCGTACTTTTCTTTCATGCTTTTCCATGCTTTGTCGTTTGTTTTGGAAGCAGGCGCTGAAAGATCGTGTTTTTTTGCATCCATACTGCTGATGGGAATGTTCTTGCTATTTAAAGCAACTTGATTTTTGTTTGCTTCGGCAGCAGTTTTGATTTCTGCTTTTGCCCAAAGTTTCTTTTGTGAATTTTCAAGAGGAATAAGAATTTGCGGTTCTTTTTCTTCTTGTACGACTGGTGATATGTCTGCTTGAGCAGTTTTAATTTCTTCGGCAGGTTTATCTGCTTCTTTGTTAACTTCTTTAGCTATGCTCTCGGTAGACGCCGGAATGGCTTTGGGTTCTGATGTTGCAATTTTTTTGGTATTACTTTGCTCTAATGGTATTTTAATATCAATTAAAGTATTTTCTTCATCAGAAATATCCTCGGTGCGAGGCATGGTATCCTGAACGAGCGGTTGGTTGAGGGCAATAGTTTGTTGGGTGTCAGCTTGTTTATCGGAAGGGAGAGTGTCTGTATCAGCTAAAACCTTTGTTTCTGGTTGAGCCGGAATTTCTTCTTTTTTCAACACTTGAACGGGCAGCGCTGCTTTATCAGAGTTTTCAAAATGATTTTCAGCAACATTTTCAGAAGCATTATCTTGAGACAACGGCTCAATGTTATCAACGTGAACGTCCTCTTTTTTTGAAATATCGGCAACCGTTGATAATACAATTTTTTTAGTCGGCATAGATGCTAAACTAATAGGGGCAAGTTCATCATTTTTTAAGAATAATGTGATGTTTTTTCCAGATATTTTAATGTCATTATTATCTGCTTTCGGGGTACGCAAATACGCTCTGTTTGTAAGTAAAATTGCAAACAGAGAAAAAACAAAGCTGCAAACAAAAGTCTTAAAAGCTGTTTTTTTCATTGTGAACCCCTCAAAAAACTAGATAAATCAAATTGCGACTCTTGGCAAGAAGTTAAAAAAAATACCTGCAAAGTTGTGGATTTTTTTTAAGAAAGTTTGTTGGTTGGGAGATGATTTGTTGAGCAAAAAAAACAACAAAAACAAAAAATTAAACTGTGAATTTTTTGTTACGAGAAAATTTTTTGCACGTAAACAATATGTTAACTCTTTTGTTGTAATAACAAAAATGCTGGAAAAAAAAGAAAAATTTGGTTATTCTATAAATTAGGATGGAACTACTGGATTAAAAAAGGAGAAAAGTTATGCGTTTTATTAAGAAAAATCTTTGCACTATTTTGTGCTTGGCATTGTTTGTTGTTCTCGGAACAACAGATGCTGCATTCGCTGCTGTGGATTTGGTAGATACAGCACAAGGCAAAGCTGTTGCCGTATTTAAAGCTGTAAAAAGTATCATCTTCATCGTTGGTGGTTTTGGTTTGGTTGTTTTGGCATTTATGGCTATCTTTGGAAAATTGGATTGGAAAAAATTCTCAATGTTAGCTGTAGGTTTGGCTATTTTGGCTGCTGCCGGTTCAATCGTTGACTACGCTACCGGTGATAGCGAAGGTGCTCAATTGGGTGATACATTCAGTCAATCTGCACAATAATTTATCAAATGTAAGTTTAAGGAGGCTTGCGATGACAAATTTATCTTTAGTTTTGATTTGCAGCCTCCTTTTTGCTTATTTATTACAAATTAGATTGGGACAAAAAGAGATGTTGTATATAAGAGTAAAGAAAATAAGTATGGTTGTGTTGCTTGCAATTTTGTTTTCTTCAGTCTTATGTATTGCGCCAACGCTGGCAGCAGACGCTGCAAGCACACCGACAACTGGTGGCAGTGGAAATTTGTTTGCTGATTTGATTTCCAAAGGCATACAAATATTTGAAGGCATGAGAGATATTATTTATGTTGTTGCCGGTTTTGGTATCATTGCTGTTGCAATCGGTGGCTTCTTTGGAAATATTAACTGGAAATGGCTTGGAGCTATTGTTATTGGCCTGATGGTTATTGGTTTAACGGGCGGAATTTTGACTTACATTGGCGGCGGAGATGCTCCTGCAATTGAAGACACTCTAAAATAAGATTTGTAAAGGAGAAAAACGATGAAACGTAGCAGTCAAATATTCTTTTTAACATTGTTTTGTTGTTTTACTCTGTTGCTTTTGACCGGAGATGCATACGCTGATGATGTTTTGCAAACGGTTAGAAATAAAGCTGCAAAATTTATTCATGATTTACGACCTCTGATTTTTGTCTTAGCCGGTTTTGGTTTAATCGGTTTTGCCTTTGGAGCTATTTTTGGTAAAATTAGCTGGAAATGGTTTGCAAACATTGCAATAGGATTGTTCTTGGTTGCAAACGTTGGTTTGTTTATTGACTATTTTGCCACAAAATCAGGTGCCTCAGGGCAATATGCCAGAGATTTAGGCTATGGTAAATATTTGGATTCCTCGGGGGCTTATACGCCAACGGAAGGGTCAAATGGAAATCCTCAATCTCAAAATACCCCGAATGGAGCTAATGATGGCAAAACAGATAATAATAGTAGTGAAGATTTAAATAACGGTTGCGTCCCCGGAACAGGTACGGGATGTGGAACGGGAACAGGTAAAGAAAACGGAAGCGAAACAACCGGCGGAGCTGATAAGACCGGAGGAGATGGTTCCGGTTTGCCTGATGAATTGGAAAACGCACCTGAAATGAGCGCGGACGAAATTGCTGCCGCTATGGGCAAAAATGGTTCTTCTCAAACAACGGGAAATGAAACAACATCCGGATTAGATATGGCTTCTGCAGCCGGAGGCATTGGAAATATTTATGATCAAATAATCAATGAAGAAGATCCTGATGAAGAAGCACTTCCGGGCACGGGTTTTGAAAATACGAATAATAATGGTATACCATCCGGCGAGCAATTGAACAGTTTGGCGCAAAAAGCACAAGAACAATATAATTCTACCGGTAAAATAGATATGAACCAGCTGTTACGTGATGAGATTGCTGCCGGTCGTATGACGGAAGAAGAGGCTGCACAGGCCGGATACATCTTTACACAAGCTGCAAACTCAAAAGGCGGTAATGTTGGCGATGCGATCAATGATGTTTTAGACAGCTCCAAAAAACAGATAGAAGAAGATAAAGCCACGGCTGAGAGAGAGGCCGAGTATTGTAAAGCCAAAGGAGGTTATTGGTCTAATAACCGTTGTATGGAAATTATCAATGAAGAGGATCCTGATGAAGAAGCTCTTCCTGGTACAGGCTTCGAAAATGAGGCAGCAGCCTGCAAGGCTAAAGGCGGCTATTGGTCTAACAACCGTTGCATGGATATCATCAATGAAGAAACTCCGGATGAAGCTCCGCTTCCTGGAACCGGATATGAAAATGTCTATGATGTAGATGGTGGACAGTTGGGTGAAGTCGTTGTAACCGGCAAAGACTACAGTAAAGAAAAACAAAGCTGTACGCTTAAAGGTGGTAAATGGAATTCATCTAAATTGTCTTGCGAGTATGATGCCTTAAATTCACCGATTAGCATACCGAGTACAAATCAAAATACATCTGATATGCCTTCGGATGAACAAATGAATGCTTTGGCTCAAAAAGCGCAAGAACAATATAAATCTACCGGCAAAATAAACATGAACCAGCTCTTGCGTGAAGAAATTGCTGCCGGTCGTATGACTGAAGAACAAGCAGCAAGAGCAGGATACATCTTTACGGATGTTGCAAACTCTAACGGTGGCAATGTCGGAGCTGCCATAGATGAAGTGCTAAGCGGCTCAAAGGAGCAGATGGAAGCAAATAAAACGACACAACAGTCTGCAGCATCAAATAGTAGTACAGTTAGTCAAACTGTGCCGTCAGAAAAGACGGAAGAAGATGAAGGTAGTGGTATTAGTCAATATGGCTGCAATAAGATGGGCGGCACGTGGGATGCTTCAACCGGTTCATGTAAAGGTGTAAAAGCTCCGGTTTCATCGGGAGATGATGAGGAGGATGATACACCGAGTATGGTTGATGAGGAAGATACACCGGAAGATATGGGTGTAAGTTTCTACGGCTGCAATAAAAAAGGCGGCAAATGGGTAAACGGGGAGTGTATCTTGCCTTAATTAAGAAAATTTAGATTAGCGACTTAAATTAACATATTATTCATAAAAGAAGGGTACACTTTTAATAAGAGTGTACCTTTTTTGATTCGCTTTGTTTGTGATAAAAAATTATGTTTTTATTGCCAAAGTCGAGCCAAAAAGATAACATAAACAAATAGAGAAATGTTGAGGATTTATAACAATGAGAGAAATGATTCTTAAGGCAGTTGCAAATCCTCCCAAGATTTTATGGGGGCCGTTTTTGCCGGTATTGCTTAATATCGGTCTGCAGTTCCCTATTATGTTTATGGCAATCGGTGTTATGGATTTGAACCCTTTGTTCTTTCTGATTAGTATTTTGATTGTACATCTTGTAATCATTTCTCTGGGGTTGAAAGAGCCACATCTCTCAACCATGCTTCAGGCTTATGGGCAGACCTATAAACCAACAACTAACTTATATAAATCAAAGGGGATGAAATTTGCACCCTAGTAGTGATTTTTTTGATATATTTGTTCAGGGTTTATCCAATGTAGAGGTCGTTGTTGCTCTCATCGGATTTATTTCGGCAGCATCTTTTGCCGGATTTTGGGCTACAAAATTCGGTCACTTTGTTTTGCCTCAACCTCGAGAATCAAGAGTATCAGATTTTTTGCCGTTTAACAAAATGTTATCGGATGGCATTACGATAAAATGCTATAACAACTCCCTCGTTCGTGTTTTTAAAGTTGAAGGTATCGATTTGGCTTTTGCAAATGAAGAAAAAGTCATGTCTATGCTGGAAGCTCGAAAATCGTGGATTGACGGAATGTCCGATATGCAGGTTATCTGTCGTGTTATAACCCTGCGTGAAAGAATACCCCTTGAAGAAGATGCCGGCGATTTTGGTAACCAGTTGTTGGAACAAGTTTCACAAGTATGGTCACATAATATAGATCGTGTTTTTTCAAATACGCACTATATCATTTTATCAGTTCCTGATAGACCGGATGCTTTGAAAGATTTGAACTACGCATCACAGGCTTTGCTTGCAACATTAAACGATTATGGCGTTAAGACTATGTATGAAACACCGGATAGTCCTGCAACAGATAGTCCGTTGTATGTTTTTTCGCGTATTTGCAGCCCAATTTCTAAGCCTGAGCCTAAAATCAGAAATTCCGAAGGATCTATGCTCAACCAATTGTTGACTGCGGATCATATACATTTTACCGGTGAAAACGGCATTATCAGATTCTTCTCCGGTGATAAAGAATGTTTTGAAATAACTATGGGAATTCGCACGTCCGGTGACTATATGGATGAAGCTATGATAGCCTCTCTGCTTGCAATTGACTGCGAATTGACGTTAGTTCACAATATTAAACCCATATTCAGAGCTCATGCGCGCGCATTGTTAATGCAACAACAAAAAATGGCGGGCATTACGAGCTTTTCACCCGAGGTCGTTGATCAATACAGCGTGGCCCTTTCTTCCATTGAAGATAGTGATGCCAACTATCAAGCCTTAACCGAATATTCAATGTCCGTAATTATTCGCGGACAAAGTTTGGAAGAGGTTGAATTTGGCGAAAGTGAAGTTCAAAGAATTTGCCGTTTGTTCAGTGTAACGCCGGTTCGAGAAGGTTGGGTTTGCGAAGCTACGTTCTTTAATCAATTCCCGACATATGATACATATCCGCGGACGTATCGTTATTTGTCAAGAGTAGTAGCAACGGCAATTTGTTTTGATAAACCTTCTGAAGGTTTCAGTAAATCAGACTGGGGTAAGGGTGCGATCAGCATCTTCCGTACGACCTCCGGCTCACCGTACAGATTCCAATTCCACGTATCTTCGGAAGAAGCTGCCGTTGCGCACTGTTGTATTATCGGTCCGACCGGTCAAGGTAAAACAACCTTGCTTACATTCTTGGCTGGACAAGCTATGCGCCACCACGATTTGAAAGTCTTCTTCTTTGATCGTCACCGTGGTGCCGAAATTTTCACACGTTCAATCGGCGGAGCTTATATCGGTTTTGATGGCGATGAGAAAAATGTATCCTTAAACCCGTTTGACTGTGAAAATATTCCCAATAACAGAGCCTTTTTACGTCGTTGGTTAAAAGCTATTACCATGGTTGATGATGCTTTGTCGGAAAAAGAAATTGCTCGCGCCGTAACAACAGCTTTTGACTATTTGCGCCCCGAAGAGAGAATTATGAAAAACTTGTATAAAAGCTGCTTCTCTCCGACCGGAAATATGCGTCGCGAATTGTTTAAATGGGTCAATCCGGACCAATATGGCAATATTTTTAATGCTGATACGGATAGTTTGGATTTGAAAAGCAAACGCTTTATGGCATTTGACTTTACACACATTTTTGAAGATGAAACTTTGGCTCCTGCAGTCATCAGCTACATCATGCACCGAATTATGTCAGAAACCGGTGATGCCGGTATTCCGGCGCTGATTATGATTGATGAAACGGCGCCGATGCTTAAACACCCGATGTTTAGAGACTATTTCATTATCGGTTTGCAAGAAGGACGTAAAAAACGCCAAGCATATCTTTGTGCATTCCAACAGCCGAGCATTATTGATAAATTGGGCGTGGGTGAAGTTATTCGTGGTCAGTGCCAAACGGTTTTATTCTTCCGCAACCCGCAAGCGCAATTGGAAGATTATGCAAACTGGAACTTAACTCAAAGTGAGTTGGATTTCATTTTTGGACGTAGTTATCGTGATTTTCCGTACGCCATTTTGCTTTCACGTCCAGCAACAGGTGAATCTGTCATTTTGGATGTGGATTTGAGCGGTTTGGGAGTTTACTTAAAACTGTACAACTCCGGAAGAAAGAACGTTTTGTTGGTTGAAGAACTGATCAAAGAATACGGTGAAGACAACTTTGTTACAAAATATTTAAATATTGCGTAAGAGCAATAATTTAGATTTAATTAAATTGATTTTTTTGATATACTGAAATTATATCAAATTATTAATCGGAGGTGGAACATGAGTACATTTCGCAAATTTATTTCAGCGCTGTTCATAGGTGCTTTTATATTATCTGTTTCACCACAGCCAAGTTATGGATTTGGCATTCCCTCCATCGATATTCAAGGTTTGGTTCAAGCCGTAAAGCGTGCCGTAACCGATGTTCAAAATTCCACTCAATTAGCATGGGCAACCAAGACCGCCAAAAATATTCAAGGTGCGCTTGGAAAATTTAATGAAGCCATGAACGGCTTTATTAAAAAGAATATTCTTGACCGTGTAGAAAAATTGAAAGAAGCCAAAGAAAAATATGAGAAGAAACTTGAAAATGCCAAGAACAACAAATGGGTTCAAAAAGGAAAAGCTGCCGTAGATAAGGTAAAAGAAGGTGCAAAACTCGCAAAAGAAGGTAAGGCATTGATAGATGAGGCAAACAACCTGAAAAAGCAAGGAGACCAATTGATTTCCGATGCGGAAAATTCGGTAAATGAAGGTAAAAATATGCTAAAGGAGGCTCAAAATATTAAGAAAAATGCCGAGAACCTTGTTTCAAATGCTAAAAAATATGCCGAAGAAGGTCCGAAATTGTTACAACAAGGTAAAGATTTGTTAGCCGAAGCTGACGACTTGATAGCTCAAAGTAAAGAAGTTGCAAAAACAAAAAGCGGAGATGAGGCCGATAAGTTGTTGCAACAGGCAGAAGCAAAGAAAAAAGAAGCAGAAGACTTAATGAGCCAAGGTCAACAATGGATAGATGATTCTAAAAAATTATCGCAACAAGCTGAGAATTTAAACAGCCAAGTAAAACAATTGACTGATGATGCTAATAAGTTAATTAACAAAGGCGATGAATATAAGAAAAGAGCTGAAAGCCTTTATAGTCAGGCGGAAGACTTGATGAAAAAAGGTAAAGACTATATGAACAATGTTGGTGACTTTCTTTCATAGAGCGGAGGAGTAAAATGAAAAAAGCAGAAATTTTGCATAATATTCTAAAAGGAAGTGCTCATGGTGTTTTACTTGCTTCGCTGACTGTGGGTATGGCGCAAGCAGCAACTTTGGAAGAAGTTTTAGCCAAGGCAAATCAAGTTGAGGCAGATATAAGTAAGACAACGGAACGCCAAAAAGAAATTTCTCAAAAGATGTCTGATATTGAAAACAAATATCAAAAGGAACTTTCTTTGGCAGAACCTGATGGCGTAGCCTCTTATGATTCTAAAATTGCCGCAGCAAAAGCTAAAAAACAAAAAAACAAAGAAGAGAAAGTTGAAACAAAAGAAAAGCCGGTAGAAAAGGCAAAATCAACTCAAACTAAAGAAGAAGCAGCTAAAAAGAAGACAATATCTTATCCTTTGGAAAGAAATCCGCGTTATGTTGCTCCCAAATCAAAGAGCAATAGTCGCGGCAGAAGACCATTTACACGCAGCAGCAATGAATATGGCCAAGAAGAGCTATATTTTGCCAGCCGTCAAAATAGCGTAGAATTGTCTTTTGCAAAAGAGGAGGCAGCTCAAGCTTATACAGGAACTACAGAAGAAAATGTTTTTGTCTTCTCCGATAACTTGGCAAACTATTGCCAAATTGATACTAAAAGTTTGGATAAAATGAGTGAATGCCTGAATAAATTAATTAAAGAGCGTTCAGGTACATCACAAAGCATGAAAGAACAAATTAATGAATTGTATCAAGAATCATTAATTGATACCACATCGCATGCAGTTGCCGATGCTGCGCGTTTTAAGAATGATACCTCCGGCTATGAAAAGAATGTTTTAATTCCGCTGCAAGAAAAATCTTCAAAAGCAACGGATGAACGAGGAGATATTGAAGTTTTGACTTTAACTGAAATGGAAGCATTGAAACTCAAAAATAAATTAATACAAGTATATTCCAATCAGTTAGGGCTTGATGCTTTCAAAGATTTTGGCACCTTTGAAGTTAATAATCGAGATTTAACAAATATTGATGAGACAACAGAGAAGTAACCAAAGAGGATAAACAAAGGAGAAAAATATGAAAAACTCCTGCTACATAATGATACTAAGCTTGATTATCGGAAGTTTATCCGCTTTTCCGGCACAGGCATTTTTCCCGTTTCCGGTTCCGTTAATTGGAAACGATATTGCTAATAATGCCGCCGATTTGGGTGAAAATATCAATGCTATTGGAGAGCAAGCCGAACAAGTTCAAGCCACCATTCAAAAAACCGTAGAAGAGGTAAAATCGGGAAGCTTTGGCTTTGATGCGATTAAAAGTTATACCGAAACATTGAAAAAAATAGAATTTTCACGTTTAATTCCGTCAATCAAACTTCCGTCAGGTGTTGCGGCAAATGTCAATGATGCTGATAAAGCGTCAGAAACCATCGGAAATTTGTACATCAATACCTATTCTAAAGTAGGTAATCACATGGAGCAGGCGAAGAAAAATCGTCAAAAGCAAACGGAATTATTGCAAATGAACATTTCTTCCATGTATGCGCATGCGCTTGCAACAAGAGTTAATTTGGCAAAAGAAAGAGATTTGCCCGAAACCACTTTGGATAGTAAAAATACCAGAGAGATACTTCAGGGCAATCGCGCCATGGCTGAAAAGATAGTTAAACGCTGGAGCGATATTTTA
Source organism: uncultured Alphaproteobacteria bacterium (assembly GCA_944393225.1). Taxonomy (GTDB): domain Bacteria; phylum Pseudomonadota; class Alphaproteobacteria; order RF32; family CAG-239; genus CAJLXD01. Next base: position 39,029 of record CALXZK010000008.1, on the reverse strand, counting down.
TTTATGGAAGCTCAAATCGCCGAATATAAGTCAACACAAGTGCTGACAAGCGTAACTTTGGATTCTGAAAAAACGGCAGCCAGAAGCCAAACAACTTCACAGGGAGACAACAAATGAAAAAAATAATATATTCATGTATATTAAGTTTGTTTATTGTTGTCGGTCTGACATCAACGGCTTCGGCATGGTTGTTGATGAAATTATCAAATATGGCGGAGGATGTAACAACAGCCGCAACCAAAGTCGGAAAAAAAGCGCAAAACTTATTGGATAAAGCCGGTAACTTAACCATTGTTAAAACCATTGGTAAAGGTTTTACGGAGGCAAGAGATTGGATTGATAGTAATGTCAGCAAGCTTAAATCCTTTGCCGATGAAGTTCAAGGTGACATTGATGCTTATAAAAAAATGTATGAAGACAGCAAAAAAATCTATGATCAAACCTTAGGTGATTATACCAAGATTATGGATGATATTAAAACGCTGGAAAATTCACGCCAAGAAATAGAATTAAAAATCCAAGAAGTTGAAACAAGTTTCAAATCGCAGGTCGCTGCGCAAAAATCCGCAATATCAGGGCAAATAGATGCATGTAATGAAAACATGTCTAACTTAAAACAGTTGATGAAAGAAGATTCTACGAACAAGGAAGCGTACGAAGCTGAATATAATCAATGGAATGAAAAGCAAAAAGAATTGGTTGCCCAAATTGATGATTTGGATAAAGTCGCTCAACAAGAATTGGATTCTATGGTTGGTACTTATAAAAATGAATTGTCAAATCTGAAATCTCAAATCAACCAATTGAAAGCAGATTTAAGTAAACTTGCCGGTTTTTCAGATGAAGAAATCAGTGATGAAGATGCTTTGTTGAATACGGCAAACTTATATTTCTTGCAATTTGATGAGGAATTAAACCCCAAACGTCAAGATGCCATTCGATACAACCGTCTGAAAGAGCGTCGCGACAGCATCATATCTGCATATAGTGAATCTTTGTCAGAAATTCCGAAGTTAGTGACCAAAGACAATGAGACGGAAGATTTAGGCTATAATGCATCAACTTTTGATACTTCAGCCGGAGCATGGGGTGCGGCAGCTCAATTGCAGATTGATAACCTCAAAGCATTGAGTACATATGCACACTTATTGATAAAAGACTTAAAGCGTCAAACAGCAGTTGAGATGTCAAACTTAACATTTTATAAACTGCAAAAAGAACAAAAAAATATAGCAGAATTTAATATGGACGATTACGTCTACAAAAAGAAGGGAGATAAATAATGATGAATAAATTATGTCTTAAATTGTTTATCTTCACTTGTATGGTAATTAGTTTAACGTTTTTGCCGTTAAAAAACGATGCTATGGCCTTTTTTGATCCGGGAAGCTTGACAACGCAGGTTCCTAATACGGTTGCATCTGTTGCCAATAAAGTAACTACTTATGCAAACAAGGCCATAAAAGCAACGTTGCAAGTATATAAATCAATTGAAGATTTCTTTAAAAACCTCTTCAGCCGCAAGAAAACTAAGATTCCTGGTACCAAAGTCATTAAAGAAAGTAAGGTTGTTGATGTTTCTGATGAAGAGGCAATACGAGAAATCTTTCCGGAACTATTTTTCCGCTATCCTTCGGAAAATCCCGATGAGCAGTTAATGTATGAGAGGGAAGGTCAAGAATTTTTTGAAGATACGATGATAGAAGCCTTCACGGCAGTCAGAGAATTAGAGAAAAAAATGATTGAACTTGATACACAAATCGTAACTGCAGAAAAAGAATATACCAAAGCGGATGATTTAAATGGCGGTTTGTATAATAAGTATATGATTTCGGCAACTACGGATCAAATTTTGATAGTGATTCAGGAGTTGGTTGCCATCAAGTCACAAATGACGGCTGCTTATGCTGTTCACGGAGAGGTTGATCCTCTTTATATGAAGGCAGAAGAGTAATATTATTTGGGAGAACGGTCATGAAATATAAACATATAGCATTATTGTTGACTGCGGAAGTATTATCATTTTCATTGATAATTCAAGCAGCAAGTGCCGCGGAGACATATTCTCCTTTTTATACGGGGACACAGACATCAACCTCGAAAACCTCCCAAACCTCAAAGAGCACAGGGGTAAGTAGCGTCTTGAGCATAGATACAGCGGCATCATCAGACGAAACACATCCTTTTACCGGTTCAGAAAAACAAATGGATGAATTGGAAAAGCTAGAGCCGATTACAAATAATTTGAAAGCTGCCGTAGATGCTCATAATTTGATAAACCGTTTAAGAAACTATAAAAATATTCAGAAGCAATATAACAACGCCGTAAAATTGCATGACCGTTCGGTTGAGTTGTTAAAAGATTCTGAACAATGTACCATAGATTATATGGGACGTTATTTTAATGATCCGGTTAAAGTTTGGTCCGGCAAAGATATGATGTCTGCGCCGCAAAATCATGATTTGCGACAGGGGCTTTCTGCCTGGGCTATTGCCATGTTTGAAACCGCAAAATCAGCGGAAGTTTCTCCGATTGATATTAGTGATGTGGTCAGTGTAGATTTGCAAACGCAAGAAACCACAGATGATTCGGGTAATATTTTAGACGTAGATTCTTCTATTAACAGTACAACGAGTACAGTCGGAGTTAATGTTAAAACGGATGGAGATGTAACCAACATTGAAACCTTGCATGAAGAAAGTTCCAGCGAGGTCGATGCTTTGGATAAACAAACAGGAGGCACCTACTTTAAGGAACCAAGTCGTCAAGAAGAATTGGAAGCCGAAGACAGAAAAACCGACTTAATGAGTAAAGACATTGGTTCGGAAGTTGCCGTTTGGATGGCTGATTATTTGGCCGGTTATAGCACTTCTTCGGGACCGGATTGGAGCTCATCAAACTTAGGCGGCGTAAAAAAACGTTTTCCGGTATGGACAGATCAAAAAACATTTTATGGTCAATATTTACAAAGAAAATATAAACATATCAAAAATTATATTAAGAACTATTCTATTCCGGAAGATGTTCGTCAAAGAATTGCCGACAAAGTATTCGAACGTCAAGAAGAGTATATGAATGAGGCAGAAAAGCAAATAACACAAGCTGCCGTAGATGCACGTTTAACGGCAAGAGGCATATATGAAAAAGATTTGGAAACAGCTCGCCAAGAATATGAGGCAGAGTTGGCTCGAATAGAAAATGAAAGATCAACAACCGTTGCCGCATTAAACAAAGAGCGTGATGAAAAAGTTGCACAGTTTAATCGAGAAATCGATGAGGCTAACCGCAAAAGAGATCAGTATATGACGCAAATCAGCGATATTAATACTGAAAACAGTAACTTGTCACAAGAAATCAATGAATTGCGCCAAGAAATCAGCAATTATGATACATTGTTGGCTGGTTCCGGAATTACGGAAGAACAACGTACGGAATATAATAATCTGAAATCTCAAATACAAACGGAAATAAGCAGTATTGAAAAGAAAATCAACGATCAAATTGCTGAAAGAAACAATATTCAAAATTTGTATGATGAACAAACTGATATTGTAAATCGTAAAAAACAAGAAAAAATCCAATTTGAGAGTGAGATTCAAACTAAAATCGCTCAAGCTAATGATAAAGCAGCCAGAGAGCGTCAAGTTGCATTAGATAAATATAATGAAAAAGTAAAAGAGATTGAAAAAGAATTAAAAGAGAAAAATGAAAAAATTGATGCGGCCGAAATTGCAGCCAAAGCAGCTATTGGAAGCAAATCTATGGTTACGGCACAACAAATTGTCGGTCAAACCGATTTGATTATTGAAGATGCAAAAGAGGTTGCGTATGAAAATATTGATAAAACATTGTCAGCCTTAAAAGCTTTGGGAGATGATTTGTATCGTGGACAGGTTCAAGATACAATTGCCTCATATCATCAGGCTTTGATTGACAGTTTGAACGGAAAAGAAGCACAAATAGCTGGTGTTACTTTAGATGCAGCTGTAGCTAAAGTTCACGATTTAACCAACTATAATATTGATATTGTAATCAGTTCTTTCATGGATGAACAAATGAGAGAGTTGTATTTAAGCAATTATCGAGATTCTGTTAAAAATACCACTGTCTTATTATCAATTCCGTTATTTGATAAAATGTTAGAAGGTGTTTATACCGGAGTTGATAGCCAATATTTTGTAGGTTCTCAGCCGAAGAAAGAAGACTTCTCCGCTCCAAAAGCGATGCCGGACTATAATCTTCCGCCTTTGAGAGAATATGTAAGATTAGATTATATCGACCTACAAAACATAGGTAAAGACACACCAAAAATGGAAGTCGGACAATATAAAAGCATTAAGCTTCCGATTGGTGGTGTTAAACAGATTTGGACAAAGACTGAAAGTTTTCCGATATCAATCATCGACAAAGAAAAGTTCTTATCCTATGGTGGTAGAATACCTGAAATATGGAAGTTGATGTTAAAAGATAAAGCTTTTGTGGATAGTGAGTTTTATCTGACAGCCGATATGGATACGGAACCTGACGGAACCACTCCGCCTGAATATAATCCGTTACAACTCGGTGCTGAAATGTCAACTCTTTATCGCGGAGGTATTTATCCGTGTGTCTTGAAAGACGTAAAGAGCGACAAAGGTACATGTAATGCATCAGGCATTATTGATAATGGTACGGGCGTGGTTGATACGGCAATAATAGATAAGGGCTCAACCAACGCTGATGAATACTTCATGGGCTTGAGCTTTGTTACCGGTGAAAGAAGAACAGCTTTGCTATCTCAAGGTTTGCCGGTATGCCAAGAAGTTTCAGCAAAATGTAAGACAACCATCGGACGCGCCGAAAATGGTATCGGAGCCGTTTCCAGACCATACTTAACATTGCTGAACAAAGACGATGAAAGTGGCAACACCTCAACATCTTTTGTAACCGAAGGCGAGGCAAGTGAGTTGGGAAGCATTATCAATGTCTATAGCGGTAAGATGCTTTCTGACGGAAGTTTCGTACAAAGAGCGTTTGGATATAGCCCGTATATGCAATCAGTTGTTAACTATGGCATTCGTATGGAAGAAAGGGCTAACCAAGAGGATGCTCAAGAATTGAATGCAGCCGAACAACAAAATGATGACATCTATGTCAGAGCTCAATATAACAATAACCAAGTAGGTGATTTCTTGGATCATGTTGAAATTGAACAGAAATATCAGCAGGCTTTGGATGAGCTCGAAGAGCAGGTAAAAGAAACCAAAGATGAACTTTATACAAGTTTACGAGAATTTGGCTTTGAACCGAGCGAAGATTTTGATATTTCTAAAGAAGAAGATTTTGACTTAGCTGTAAAACAACTTAAAAAGGCAAAAGAAAATTATATGTCTAAAGCCAAAGGCGGAATAGATAGTATTGAACCGGGAGATTCCGAGGTTTTGTCAGACAGTCAAGCTTCTTACAATAGAGTTTATCAAGGTTTGATGCTGGATAGTGAAGCTGTGGTATCAATGACGATGGATGTTGACAATTTATCTGACTTTTCAGAACAAATTAAAACAGCCACAACTAACACCGCGGTAGATGACACATATGAGAAAAACGGCGATGAAGATTTTGAAGAAACATTGAAAGCATTAAAACCGGCATATTGTGCGGCATATTAAGGAAAAGAAGAGCATAAATAAATGAACGAAGTAAATTCTTTGGGGCAAGGAGCGCAAATCTTATCTATTGCAGATAAGAATAGGCACGCACATACCAATTTTATCAGCCAAGAAGAAAAAGAAACATCTTCTCTGAAAATGGTTTACTATATGTGGCTATCGCGTTTATTCATTTTCTTTGCCACAATATCTTTGCTTGTCTTTTTGAGTGCAAGTTTGGCTTTGTTTCATTTAGCTCCGTTGGTTGAAGTTGAGCCGTTTTTAATCATTCGGCAAGATAATTCGGAAAACATGGTTCGATCTGAGCCAATATCTCAAAATATGGCATCAAAAGATTTATTGCTGGAAACATTTATCAAGCAATATGTTATATTGCGCAATACGGTCATTAGTGATGAAGTAGAAATGAGTAGCCGTTGGCTTCCGGGCGGAATGATAAACTTTTTGTCATCTTGGCCGGTATTTTATCAGTTTCGCGATAGCACAAAGTCCATGATGGAGAAAAAAGATTATTACAATTTTGTGCGAGAAGTTGAAATCATATCTATTGGTCGGCAAGGCGGGAAACGAAGTGAAGTTTGGAAGGTCGACTTCAAAACTTATGAATTGCGTCCCGGAAATTCAAGTACCGGAGGAGCTTTAATAATGAAAGAAAGATATTGGACAGCTTCTGTAACAGCCAGATTTTATCCTGAACGCATCTTTATGGGACGTCGTTTAATCAATCCAATTGGTTTTACCGTAACCAGATATTCTCAGTCTGAAGTAGAAATTTTCTAAAAGAAAATCATAAATAAAAGATTATTTGTTGATAAGTTGGGGATTTTATCTGCTTGATATTAGACATTTATGTTAAAAGAGTTTAATTGTTAAAATAACATAAAGAATATTTAAATCAGAGAAAGGCCTTAATGATGAAAATTTCTTGCAAAATCTTAGCTTTGGCAACATTGTTCTTGTTAACTGGTTGCTTTGGTTCATATTATGAGCCGGAGCCGGTCGGTGTTGGTAAAGGTGTAAACGAGCTCAAATTGTCTCCTTGTGCATGCATGCATATTGATCTTCCTAAAAATTTGCCTGATTGGTATATCGAAACAATTTAATCTGTGAGCAAAATCAATGGTTGAAAGCCTACAAGGAAATAATACGGAACAAAGGCTGATTGGCAGCGGACAACCGCGCCGAGCAGCACCTCAGCAGCAACGTCCCAGAGCAGAAAATGTTTTCGTTGCCAATATTGCCGAAAAGAGATATCTGTGGACGGCTCGTGCTTTTGCTATCGTAACAGCAATCAGCATTTGTTGTAATATCGTTTTGATATTGGCAATTTTTCAAGTTATGCCGTTGTTCCGGGTTGAACCTTTCTTGTTGTCTTTTCAAGATAAAGATGAACAGGTTTTCAACATCGCTCCGTTGCGCAATTTGGAAGATGAAAAAGCGGTAACGGAAGTTTTTGTTCGTCAATATGTGCTTTTGCGCAGCTCTTTCACCTCTAATATTCCGGAGATGGAAGCGCGCTGGATGCCCGGCGGTCCGATTCAGGAAATGTCTTCTCCTGCCGTCTATGAAGATTTTCAGAAAAGAACGGCTTTGAAGGCTCTGAGCATCATTCGCAGTAAGGGATTAACACGTTCGGTAAAAATTATCTCTGTGAATGAGTTGACACGTGGTTTGTGGCAAGTTGAATATGAAACCAGAGATATGTATCCGGATTCCAGCAAGCCACAAGTGAACTATTGGACGGCATCGCTGCGTATAACGTATCGCGGAAAAACCGTGAAATCCGGCGAAAGACTGAAAAATCCGGTTGGCTTTACGGTAGATAGATATTCATTAACATATAATAAAGTTCAGTAAAAAGTAGAATGGTATTAAAAATGAAACAACAAATAATAAAAATATTTTCCTTATGTGCAATGGCTTTCCCAATGGGCAGCGGAGTAGCCGTCGCTCAGGAAAACAGCTTGGATCAAAGCGCAGATCAGGATCAAGGTCAGTACCGTTCTATGGATATGAGCTATGCTGGGTTTGGCTCAATCGGTATGATGCAAAGCGCATGGTTGGATCCTTTGCAAAATTTGGGTGAGGGTCAAACAAAGCCGGCTTACTCAAAATATTATTGGTCGTCAGATTTGGTTTTGCCGATACGCTTGCGTGAAGGTATGATAACAATGATTAATTTTCCTGATTGGGAAATGATTGAAGATGTTTATATCGGTGATAATTCAACTTTTGACGGACAAATCTCGGGACCTAACACTGTTTTATTGTATCCTAAAAAAGGAGCCAATGTCGGCGTTGATACCAACGTAATTATTTTTGGTCGTTCAGGAAATCGCTATGTCTTTTATGTTCGAAGCGAAGGTGTCAATACCGAGCGCTTAACAAACTCAATTATCGATATTGAGGTTATTGGAGCAGAGGGAGATAGTGGCTCTTCAATAGGTTCTTTTGGTAGTGGCGGTGGTGGTGTTACAAACGGTGGAAAAGGTGCTTCAGCTTATGGTAACGGCAATCCAAAGTCTGTCGCTTCAACATATACGCGCCGCAATCAAAAAGAAGATTGGTTGAAATCCATTCCGGTAGATCCGGAAAAATTCCGTTTTGATATTGAGGTTTATGTTCCAAATCCGGAAGACGTCGTAATTGCGCCCGAACGCGTATGGCGTGACGATATTTTCACTTATATCGATTTGGGAAACAAAGCCATTAACATGACCCAGCGTCCGATTGTTACATTGATTAATGAAAAAGTGGAAACTCCTGTAGGCTTTCGTTCCAAAGGACCGAATAATCGTCTGATAGTTGTCGAGGCTGTTGGTGATTTGGTTTTAAGAAATGGAAAAAGAATTGTTTGTTTGAAATTGCGCCGTTCTGATTCAGCTGGCTTGGAATATGGAGTATATGCAGATGATGCCAAACCGGGTTGGGATGTCCCGCCTCCGCTTAAAAACGGTGACTTGTCAGCAGCATTTGATCCGAATGCTTCACAAAATTACCCTAACGTAGGTTCTTCTGCAGCAGGAGCTATGGGTGGACAGAATGCTCAAGGCATGGGCGCCAATGGTCAATACATATATCCTCAATATGGAAATATGCAAGCCGGTATGGGCGCAAATGGAATGAATATGGGCGGAGCTGCAAATAATATGGGAATGAATGGAGCTTATGCCGCCGGCGGTGTAAATGGTTTCGGCGGAATGAATGGTTCTGGTATGATGGGCGGAAATATAGGCATGTCCCAACACCAAGGAGCCGTTACCGGTGCTTATGATTATTCCAAAATGCAAAGATTGCCCAATCAAACGGCAGCCAACCAAAGCAACGGTAATAGCAAATATTTACAACAGTTTGGCTATGGTAGCGGATTCGATGCTAATACCAATATTTCTATTGAGTTAGGTACAGATGCCGATGTTAGCAAATTGGAATCTTTGTGGAATAATTTAAGCCGAAAATATAAGTCTGATTTAGCCGGATATGAACCATTTTATTCGGTTGATACTCCTGCTGACGGACAAGGAAAAGAGTTGTTCCACTTAAGAGTTGGTCCGGTTAAAAGTTTGGAAGAGGGCGATGCCGTTTGTTCTAAACTCGGTCGTAATGGTATATTTTGTAGCGTAGTCAGAACTCAATGATGAAAAATGACAAAGAACAGCAAGCTCCGTTAACCCATTCGGAAAGCTATGTCAGAAAAACCAACCGAATTATTTTAATTGTTGGTATATCTTCGCTTATCATCTTTTTGTTGGGTGTCATGCTGTTGATATCGGAAGATAATAATACTTACGAATATGAAGAGCCGTCTTTTACCGATAATGATGATGCCATTAACATCGGTGCAGAAAGTCCGCTTTTAGATAATAGTATTGAGTTTCAAACCATTGAAGATATTGGAATTCCCATTACAACAACGCCAAATCCGGTTCCTCTGGGACAAGTGGTTTTGGGAACGGATGCCAAAAATGTTTTAACCATAGGAACAACAGGAAAGGCTTCAATTAAAATTACGTCTGTTTTGTTGGCTGAACCACCGGCAGAAGGTTTTAATTTTGAAGATGGTTGTAGCGGCAAAACTTTGGTCGGTAAAGATACTTGTCACATTACCATGACTTGGGTACCGGTTGTTGCCGGAAATGTTCAAAATAATTTTATTGTATCTTGGCATGAAACCAATGTTTCAGCGCAAAATGCCAAATCAGAAAAAGTTCCGGTCATCGGTAGTGCCGTTAATAAAGAAGATTGCACCTCGTGCGAGCTTCCTCTCGGAACATCTACATCTCCGACGAGCGATGCGGAGGCTGTTAAACAGGCTATTGGTATCGACGGACAAGTTATCGGTACCATTGATAAAGACGGCTTGGTTAGAGATGCTTCTCAGAAAATTATCGGTAGAACCAACAGTAATGGACTGATTATTGATGATAACGGAAATATTATCGGTATTGCAGACAACCAGAGGGTCGTTTTAGATGAAAACGGCAATGTTATCGGCTATGTAAGTGCGGATGGCTCTGTCGTTGATAAAAATGGTAACGTTATCGGTCGAGTTTTGCCGGACGGTAGTGTTGTCGATAAAGACGGAAATGTAATTGGACGAGCTATTGAAACCGGCTATGTCTATGATGAAAACGGTAACGTTATTGGCAAAGTGATGCCGGATGGAAGTGTCGTCGATAAAAACGGCAATATTATCGGACGAGTTAACGGACGAGGAGAAGTTGTCGACTTAAAAGGCAATATATTAGGAACGGTTTCCAAACAAGGACGTGTCGCTGTTGATAAAAATGGTAACAAGCTTGGTGTTGTCATGCCAAACGGTTCTGTGGTAAATGCTGCGGGCAGAGTTATCGGGCATATTGATGAAAACGGAAATGTTGTTCGTGAGAAAACAATCGGCATGACCGGAAATCGTGGCAAATTGGCGGTTAGAGAAGATGGTCGAGTTATCGGTTATGTTAATGATAAAAATCAAGTGGTTGATGAAAATGGTAATGTAACCGGACAAGTCGATGCCAATGGTAATGTTCTGCAACACAAGAAAATAGGTGTTGTTGGCGATGAGCGCCAATTAGCTTATGACGCAGATGGTAATTTGATTGGTTATGTTCAAGATGACGGAACGGTTGTTGATTTTGATGGCAATATTCTGGGTAAGGTTGATGAAAACGGTCAAATTATTGATAAAGATGGCAAAGTTATCGGTAAAGTTGGTAAAAGCGTCAATATGCTTTATGATGACCAAGGAAAAGTAGTTGGCTATGCCGAAGGTGATGAAGCCTTTGATAGTACGGGTAAAAGTTTGGGCGAAGTCAACGAAGATGGTGAAGTCTATACCAAAGATTTGCAAGTCGTCGGTAAAGTTGAGAGTTCAATGAATCTTGCTTTGGATAACGACGGCAATATTATCGGCTATATTGATAAAAATGGTAATGCTAAAGATTTCTCCGGAAATATAGTCGGTAAGGTAAATGAAAACGGTCGTATCATTAGTAATATGCCGGAGATTGTTGGTGCTTTGGTGGAAACAACAATGCTGCCGATAACACCGCGAGGTGTCGTTTTGGGACGCGTTGGTAATGACGGAAGCGTATATAACACACAACAAGAAATCATCGGTCGAGTACTATCAAACGGATTGGTAAAAGACGTTTCAGGTTCAGAGGTTGTAGCTCAAATGCTGCGCGGTGGTTTGGTTATTGGCTATGGTTGTAAGCAAATCGGCGTTTTGGATAAAGACGGAAAAATTAAAAAGAATAATGAGGATACCAAAGCTAAAATCAATTTTGACGGAACAGTGGTCGATGCTTCGGGAAATTATCTGGGCGAAGTTGTTACCACAGGTAAAGTATATGATAACAACTGTCGTCACATCGGAGATGCAAGAGTAGATGGATTGGTTTATGGTCCTGATGGAAAATATGCAGGCTGCTTAAATCCCGATGGAACCGTATTAGATGAAAAAGGTGTGGTTATCGGACGAGTTGCACGTAAAGGCATGGTTGTCGATTACAATAATAACTATCTCGGTATGGTAGGCAATAACAATCTTGTTTTCAATTCGCGTAAAGAAGCCATTGGTTGCATGAATATCAACGGAGAAGTTTTAAACAAAAAAGGTGGTTATGCCGGAAAGCTTACCGGTAAAAAATATGCCTTTGATTTGGAAGGAAACTTTTTAGATGTTGTTGATGATGCGGGTATTGTAGAACGTGCAGAAGGACAAGGAAAATTGTCCGTCAACAATTTGATCTTGGATTCTAAAAATCAAGTTATCGGTGTTGCTTTGGATGACAAAGTATCTATTTTAGATGCCAAAGGAAATGTCATCGGAAGACCTTTCTTTGATGGAAAAGTGTATAACAATAAAGGAATAAATATTGGCAAATTAAAAAGCGCAAATAGCTTTTATGGAAAAACATTCGGAAGAGCAATTCCTCAAGGAAATATTGTCGACTTTAATGGCGATATTGTTGGACAAAGCCTACCCGATGGGAAAGTTATTAATAAATTTGGCGAGGTTTTAGGACAAATTGATGCTAAAGGTACATTCTTCAACAATAAGGGAGAATATCAAGGAGCTTTACTCAAAAAAGGTGCAGCTATAGGTTATGACGGCTCTTATTTGGGATATGTGATGAACAATGCCAGAGTGATAGATTTTGATGGAAAAGATAATGGTAAAGTATCATCTGACGGCAAGGTGATTAATGCCAAAGGCGATGTTATCGGAGAGGTTGTTCCGGAAGATATTGTTATAGACACTTGGGGACATTATCGCGGCATTGTCAATGGTGTGGGTGATATTTTGGATATGAAGAATGAAGCAATCGGCATCATCCTGCCCGGTGGTTCATCAGATAAGAATTATAGTATTTTGAAAAGCGGTACAGTTATAGATTTTTCGGGAGAAATCAGCGGTGCCGTATTACCTGATGGTTCGGTTATAGACATATATAACAGCAAAATCGGCAGGGCTTTGCCTGATGGCAGTGTTATCAGTGATGCCGGAAAATTGTACGGAGATGTCTTGAATGGCGATATCATTATCGGAAATAATGATAAAGTTGTGGGTTATGTAAATATTGATGGTACAATTCGTGCAAAAGATGGTAACATCATCGGCAGAACATTATCTAAAGATTTGGCAACTGATAATGAAGGCAATATCTTGGGTAGAATATTTAAGATTGGCGCAACGGTACTGAGAAATGATGGTAAGTATGCGGGGCGTATGTCTGCGGGAGGCAAGGTCTTAAATGCCGGCGGAGAAACAATCGGTTACATTAAGAACAATGGTTCTTATATAGATTTAGATAAAAATGTATCGGGATATGTTTTATTAGAAGTTGCAAAAAACCGGAGGAATTAAACATTGAAGTTTGAGCTTAAAAAATGGATAAAGCAAGTTAAGCAAGCAGCAAAAGTTTCGACTTTTGCTTTTTGCGGTTTATGTATGGGAGCTCTGGATGTTTATGCTCAAGAAATTACGGCAATAGACTTTAACGGTGAGGTCTTGGGTAAAGTCATTCCTGATGGTAATGTTGTGGGCTTTGATAATCGCTTAATCGGAAATATCAATGCTGATAGTATGATTATCAATTTTGATGGCAAATTAATAGGTGGAGTTGTCCCACAAGGAATTGCAATTGCCAATGATACCAGCTTTTTAGGTAAAGTAAGCACGGATGGCACGGTTCGTTCTCCGTCAGGAAAAGTTTTGGGAAAAGCTTTACCGAGCGGCTTGGTCGTTAATGACTATTATGAAATTTTGGGCGCGGTTTTGTTCCCCGGCTTGGTTTATAGTGATGAAGGAAAAACAGTAGGACGTTTGACCGGTGATGGACAATATTCTGATTTGAAAGGACAAAAAATCGGCTATATCACTCCCGATGGCTATGCTTATCGCCGTGTGGGAGATGATTTTGTTTTAGATGGTTTGCTCATTTCAAGCAAAATGGTTGTTTCCATGAATGGCGACTTTCTAGGCAGCATCGCTCCGGGTGGTGATGTCTCCGATTTTGATGGAAATATCATCGGTAAAATCAAAGCAAATGGCTATGTTTATAATGACAAAAACGAAATTATCGGCGGTATGGTAAAATCAGGCTATGCCTTTGATAACTACGGACGCTATTTGGGCTATATCGGTTATAACGGCGAAGTTTTAAATGAGGGAAAAACCGTTGCATGGCAAAGAGCTGATGGTGCCATAATTAATGATAAAAAAGAAGTTATTGGTACCTCGGTGGGTTTGTCTGCAACCGCAACTGATTTTCAAGGAAAATATATCGGACGCATCATTCCGGAAGGCAAAATTGCCATGTCAAAAGAAGAAACCGGAAGCATTTCTGCGCGCCGCAGCGTCATAAATCAAGATGGTACTCAAATTGGTAACTTAGTCAAAACCGGTCCGATTTTTGATTATAAGTCAAGTATTGTTGGTCATGCTTTAAGTAACGGACAAGTTATTTCTTTAGGCGGCAGCAATATCGGCAAAATGCAAAAAAGTCATGCCTATAATATGCAAGGTCGAGTTATCGGTGCGGTTATGGAACCGTCTTTGGTGTATGATAATAACAATAGATTTATTGGCATGAGCGGTGTTGCCGGTAAAGTAGGAGCTCAAGATAGCCAAATAAAGGTTACTCCTTTTGGACAAGCTTTGTCTTCAGATGGCTTGTTTGCCGGAATGAATTTGAAGCCTCAAGCCATTTATAATAAAATCGGTGCTTTGGTAGCCGAACTCAGTATAAATGGTAAACCTGTTTCAGCCGGAAAAGATGTTGATGGCAAAATAATGCAATCTGGTATTTTACTGAATGAACAAAATGAGTTTTTAGGAAAAATTTCCAATGCTAATTTTGCCGTAGATGGCAAAGCAAGTCTGCTAGGCGCACTGAGCCAAACCAACTTGGTAATTGATAAAAACAAAAAAATTCAGGGCAAAATTGTTCCAGAAGGTTTCGTCATCAAGTCAGATAAAGAAACGTCTTCCGACATCATGCCGCAAACCGGCAGAGCCGTTTCATCTTTCTTGGCATTTGGATTCGATGGATCTCTTTTAGGTTATGCAAATGAAACCGGAAGTGTTTTTGACTTCGGATATAACAAAATCGGACGCGTTGCAGCCAATAATTATGTTCTTGATAACAATAATATTTTGAACGGTTATGTTATGCCGACCGCGAGCGTCGTCGATAAAGAATGTAGTTTAATCGGCTTTGTTACTCCGCGCGGAGATGTTCGTAATTTTAAGGATATCTATTTAGGAAACGTATTAAATAACGGACAAGTTGTTAACGAAACAGGTGCCGTTATTGGTCATACGGTCGCTTTCGGTATGGTTGCTGATGAAAATGGAAAAGTAATCGGTAGCTTAAACGGTGTCGGTCAAGCCATGGACAATGCCGGAAAAGTTTTAGGTTGCGCAGATGGTCGCGGAACCGTAAAAAATAATGACGGTAAAATATTCGCCGGAGTTATCTCTGCCGGTACGGTAATGAGCTTGGACAATGAAATTATCGGCAGAACATCTGTTGATGGTTCTGTTATTGGAACAGACAGTAAAACTCTCGGCAACGTACAGCCCAATGGTAATGTTCAGGAGAGAAGCGGAAAGTCTCTCGGAAATGTTTTCAAATATACGGTCGCCTTTGAAGATAACGGACGCTATTTAGGTCGTGTTGCCGAAGATGGCAAGGTTTATGATAACAAAAATAACATAATCGGCAATGTCATGTTTGATGGTAGCGTTATGCGTGAAACAAATTATCTTGGCTTTGCTTTGTATGATTTTTATGCCTATGATAACAATTTCAATGTAATCGGTATCATCGGTAAAGATGGTATTGTAAAAAGCTTAAACAACCGCACCATCGGTAACTTGAAACGTGGTTTTGTGTTGAGCTCTGACGATCAAGTTATTGCCAGAGGTAACCGCGATTTTTATATTCGCAACGACAAACAAGAAGTTATCGGCGAGTTGCAGTTGAATGGCGATGTTATTGATAATAGCAATCAGGTCATTGGCAAACTCGGCGCTTCTGGTAGTATTGTCAACAGCAGAGGTGAAAAAATAGCTCAAGCCCGTCCTTTGCAATATTATAGCCGAATTAATATCGTAGAAACAAAGAGCAAAAACATAGCTATCGGTGCAGATGGCAATATCATTGGCTATGTTGATGAAAAAGGCAATTGGGTTGATAAAGACGGAAATAAAATTTCCGGACAATCCGTTGATAAAAAAGGTTTTATTAAAAATGCCGCCGGCGATGTTATTGGTCGTGTTATCAATCCGGATAACGTTTTAGATAAAAACGGCAATATTATCGGACGCAAAACCGAAGATGGACGCGTTTTAGATAGTAATGGTGTTGAAATCGGTAAAATAGATGCTTCGGGATTTATGAAAAACAGCAAAAATGAAGTTGTTGGTTATGTTGCCGATAGTAATAATGTGGTTAACGAAGATGGACAAATTGTTGGTCGTTTGCAAGAAAACGGCACGGTGATTAATGAAAAAGGTCAAGTCATCGGTGAGAAAGATGCCAACAATAACATTGTTGATAAAAACGGAAATATTGTTGGAATTTTAGATGATAGCAATGCTGTTCGTGATAATACCGGAAAGATTATTGCTCACGTCCAACCGGATAATAAAGTTGTTGACTTTAAAGGCAAAATCGTTGGCTTGAAAGATGCCGCTGGTCGTATAGTCGATAGCATGGGTAATATATTGGGCAAAGTTTTTGCCGATGGTCGAATCTTTGATGAAAAAGGCAATTTGGTTGATAAAGACGGAAATAAAATTTCCGGACAATCCGTTGATAAAAAAGGTTTTATTAAAAATGCCGCCGGCGATGTTATTGGTCGTGTTATCAATCCGGATAACGTTTTAGATAAAAACGGCAATATTATCGGACGCAAAACCGAAGATGGACGCGTTTTAGATAGTAATGGTGTTGAAATCGGTAAAATAGATGCTTCGGGATTTATGAAAAACAGCAAAAATGAAGTTGTTGGTTATGTTGCCGATAGTAATAATGTGGTTAACGAAGATGGACAAATTGTTGGTCGTTTGCAAGAAAACGGCACGGTGATTAATGAAAAAGGTCAAGTCATCGGTGAGAAAGATGCCAACAATAACATTGTTGATAAAAACGGAAATATTGTTGGAATTTTAGATGATAGCAATGCTGTTCGTGATAATACCGGAAAGATTATTGCTCACGTCCAACCGGATAATAAAGTTGTTGACTTTAAAGGCAAAATCGTTGGCTTGAAAGATGCCGCTGGTCGTATAGTCGATAGCATGGGTAATATATTGGGCAAAGTTTTTGCCGATGGTCGAATCTTTGATGAAAAAGGCAATTTGGTCGGAAACTTACAAGCCGATGGCACAATTAAAGATCTAAACGGAAAAGTTATCGGTAGAGTTGATGAAAACGGTAATGCTTTGGATGCTAACAATAACATTATTGGCGGAATGGGCAGTCGCTGGTATGAAAAAGTAAAAACCCCGGTTTCAAAGAAAAAAGATGATACAACCCCGATTATCGGTACTTTAGGCGATGGCGGCAAATCACAAAATTTAGATGGTCGTTATCGTAAATCATTGAATATTGCTTTAACACCGGATGGCGGCTATTTGGGTGAAATTATGGAAGACGGTACGGTGATAGATAAAAAAGGTCGTGTCGTTGGTCAAAAAATGCCCGATGGTTTGATTGTTGATAAAGATGGTACCTTAATCGGAATTGAAGAGATTCAAAAGCCTAAAGAAGGTGAAATTTTTGTGCCGGCAGGAAGCTTTGGTCAAGGTTCTGCCTATGGTGTCGGCGTTGGTCCCGGAGATAACTTGGGTCCCGGAGGCGGTTATGGTCCTGGCGAGAGATACAATCCGCAAAGAAGTGCGGCTTTGGCGGTTGCTCAAGGACAAAGACGTCAAAATATGCAAGTTGGCAAAATCAGCACCAATGTTCGTAAAGAAGCCTTTGACGGTATGCAAAAAGACTGGAGTGAACAAGGCATTGAAAAAGCCATTTCTTCATGGCGTGTTGATATGAGCCAAATGATATTGGCTGATAAACCGATTCCGGCTGTTTTGGCTCGTTCAATTGACTCTAACAACCCAACACCGGTAACGGCTTTTGTAGAAAGAAACGTCTATGCCGAAGAAGGACGAAATGTTTTGATTCCGGCAGGTAGCCGTTTCATTGGTGAGTTAGGCGGTTTATCTCCGACATCGGAAGCTTCTTCTGAATCTGCCAAAGTTCAAATCACATGGCAAAGATTGATTCGTCCTGATGGTTCCATGTTCAAGTTTGATGGTTTGACCGGTGATGCTCAAGGTCGTGGTGGTGCTTTAGGTTATATGGATAAACAATTGTTCAAGCGCTATACCATGCCGGTAATGACAACTGTTTTAACCAGCACAATGGCTTATATGATGGCAACTGATGATGATGGAAACGGTGAAACCGAAAGTTCAAAACAAGAAGCTGCTAACGATGCACGTCAAAACTTTTTGGATCAAATGAACCAAATGTTTGAACAAATCCTGCAAGATAAGTCAAGCATTCAGGCTATGTCCTATGTTCCTGCCGGAACTCGTATTATCGTGTTCCCGAAAGTTGATTTGTGGTTAAGAACCGTTGAAAATGATACAGATGAACAATATAAAGGTGATGCAGACGTCTTGATTAATGATGAAGCTAGACTTCAAGATAGAGGCAGACCTGTTAACAATACCGGTACAACTAACGTAAGTGGTGGTACTTCAGATAATGGTCAAGTAAGCTATCAAGAAAACACCGAAGGTTCACAGTCCGTACCGTTGATTGCCGGCGATAGATATAAAAAGCACGGAGGCAAACAACAAGTTGTTGTTCCGCCACCGCCGCCATCATCATCGTCATCAACGTCAACCCCATCAACGTCGAATACTTCAAAGAATACGGCAGGGGCTGGCAGCGGTACTTCATCTAACAATAATAAGAGCAACTCAAACCCCTCGGTTCCGCAGCTATTCTAAAGGAGTAAAATCTATGACATTTGCCGTATTAGAATCAGTTCTTCGTCCATTGTCTTATTGGTACAATCAGGACAATATTGAAGAGGTTGCCATCAACCGTTCGGGACAAATATGGTTGCGTCTGCGTGGCAAAAGAGCCTATCCGTGGGTGATGTATAAAGATGAAAAATTAACCAAAGACTATTTGATTGATTTGTTGTACATCATCGCCAACACTTATGAATTGCCGTTTGATCCGGTCGCCGGAAGCCCGGTAGTTTATGCCACCATTCCCGGAGAGCACCGTTTTTCAGCAATTGCCGGCAAAAACGTCATGTACGACCAAGATGACCTAACCGGCGGTGTTGCTTTAACAATCCGTATTCATAGTGATGATGTGGCTTTCGGTTTAGGCGATTATGGTTTGTCACAAGGTGCAAAACTGCATCAAATTAATGTGTTGAAGCAAATTAAAGATCCGGAAGATCCTTATGAAAAATTGTTGTTGAGTATCAAGCGTGGTGACCATATTTTGGTTTCAGGTGCAACAGCAACCGGTAAGACAACATTTTTGAACAACTTGTTGAAGATTTTGGACATTCATAAACGTATTTTAACCATTGAAGATACGCGAGAATTAATTGTTCCTCATCCCAACAGAGTACACATCACCTTGTCCCGTACGGAACAAACCAACGATTTAACATATGCCAAAGTTATCGACTTGGTCGTACGTTTTACTCCTGATGCTATTATCGGCGGTGAGATTTCAACCAGTAACGCAGCAGCAATATGGGAGTTGATGGGATCTGGTCACGATAACTGTTTGGCAACAATTCACGCTGAAAGTTCCGAAGCGGCATATAATGCCTTTGTAGATCGTATTATGCACGCATCTCCGACCATTGATCGTAATAAGACCATACAAGAAATGAAGAAAAAGCTGCGTGTCGTTCAAATCAATCGTGATGGCAACTTACGTGCGGTTACAGAAGTTACATAGCAAAAAAAATCCCGATTTTATCGGGATTTTTTTTTATCTATTGTAATGGTGGAATGTTAAATTGAGCAATTTCACCGGGTTTAATTTTTCTGTTGGAATAGCGCATATTTCCGGTTTCTATAATAAAGCGTTGACGACCGGTCAATTGTGAAGCCAAATCATAAAAATCGCTGGCGCTTAGTTCTTGACGTTGCGGATTCATAATATAGAGAACGCAACCTTGTGTTTTTTCAGCAACACCGCAACGAGCACGTCCTCTCGGAACTTCTGAATTAACAACAACGCCTTGCAATCCGTCACGAACAACCTTTTGCTCGCCAAAGAAAAATTTTGTAAACAATGCACCGACCAAAAAAGCTCCAACGCCGATAGCAATAGCAATTTTTTTTGCAACAAAAGCTCCGTTGAAAGCAAAAGCATTGGGATTTTGCTCATACATCATTTCTTCTTCATTAATGAAGTGAGGAGCATCACTGTTTGCATAATTCTGCTGGTTTTCAATCTGTGATGAATCAGCAATAGTTGGCAAATTTGTATCGTCTAAATAGTCATCAAGATTAAAAGCATCAGTGTTATCTTGTTGCGGAGCAGACGGAGCCATACGCGGGGCATTGGCTTGCTGTGGTCTGGGCGCAGCAGGCATATTTCCACCTTGAGGAGGAATACGTTTAATCGGACGTTTAACTTTTTTTAAGCGTCTTGTCGGATCCGGATTCATGGGATTTTGAAAATTTGGAGTATCATTCATAGTATTATTCCTCTATCCAGAATTAAATTTTGTTTTGTAAATGTTGATTTGTTTTCATGGTACGAATAATGCGCGGAACCATAAAGACAATTGTTTGTGAATCTTTATCTTTAGAACCGAAAATTTCGTTCGGAATACCGATGATTAAGAAGTTTTCGCCTATTTGGCTACGAATAGAAAACTGAGTTACTTCACCTTCGGTAGAGTCTAAAGTGATATTTGAAAAGATTTTATTGTTTTGCTCAATAGATGCTTTTGCCAAGATAGACAAGTTGGCGTCAATATCTTGTCTTTGACCGCATTTACCAACATCAAAACGAGCATACCATAGGTTAGGCACAACAAATTTGCCTTGAGCCACAGGTACCACCTTTCCCTGCATGGAAAGAAAGATATTAAGAGCATCAATGTTCAAATCGTTAGATGTTGTTAAAACACGACCGATAACACCTGTTTTAGCCGATTTAATTGTACCATAGTCAAAAGTGTTGAGCAAGCTTTGCCATTGAATATCTTTTTGCGGGTTGGTCGGATAAACCTTAACGACATAGACATCAAAAGCAATCAACAGCGGATTTTCTTCAAAATATCCGATTAAGGTTAAAATTTTGTTTTTTAACTCAAAATCAGCATCAAATGTGATGGAATAATCATCCCAATCTGAAGTAATATCGGTGATTCCCGAGCCGCGTAAAACGTCAAGCAACGCCAACAAAATCGGTCTTGATTTTGGCACATAAAGACTGAAATTAGCTTTACGGCTAATGCGTAATGTTTTGTTATGCGCATCGTATGAATAATAAATTTCAGCGGCATCAGCAATCATTTTAACCACTTCAGAGAGTTCTCCGCGCAAATTTTCAGCTGAGATGCTGGCATACGGAGGATCTTTGGCAATGAGTTTGATACCGGCTTCTTTAGTCAATTTGAGCAAAGCTTTTTCAGCCGGCATAGTTTCAAAAGAAAAACCGGTTACTTCAAAGCGCGGCATAAGGTCATTACTGCCGTTTTGCACTAAATTAAAAGCTTTGATGTTGTAAGGAATACTGGTAATCATTTGTTGTGTTTGCCAGTTTACGGAACAGCGC
This sequence comes from uncultured Alphaproteobacteria bacterium, assembly GCA_944393225.1. Taxonomy (GTDB): domain Bacteria; phylum Pseudomonadota; class Alphaproteobacteria; order RF32; family CAG-239; genus CAJLXD01. The sequence continues at coordinate 17,526 of CALXZK010000008.1, read as the reverse complement.
AAAGGTGTTTCCAAATCAAAAACTTGAGCCCCTTTGGGAGTTTTGATGATATTGGCATCTTGAGGCATGCTGATCTTAGCTTCAATACCCGATTTTTTGAAATTGATAATTGGAGCGTTTTCTTCGTGTTGCTGACAAGCGCTTAAGGAGAACAAAAAAGTCAGCATAAGATATGTCAATTTACAAAGTTTCATTATTCTTCTACCTTATTCGGCATGACTTGGGGATTTTGCGGAGTTGCCGGTTTTACAATGGTTGCTGCTTGAGGCTGCACTTGTTGAGCAGTAGGCTGAGCAACGGGTTGCGGTTGCGGCTGTGGCTGTGGCTGTGGCTGCGGTCGTAACTGCGGCTGCGGTTGAGGTTGTGGCTGAGGTCTTAACTGCGGCTGCGGTTGTGGCTGAGGTCTTAACTGCGGCTGCGGTTGTGGCTGAGCTTGCGGACGAGGAGCATTTGCTTGCAACTGTTCTTGGCTCAAAGCTAAAGAGCTACCTTCTTCTGCTTCCAAGTTTTGTTTAGCCATCAATTTTTCAATAACTTCATCCATGCTCATACCGGCACCGACGGTTGGGTCATGAGCTTTATCTTGTTCAATGGAACCAAGAGCTGCCTTCATCTTTTCAAGTTCTTGAGCGGCATCTTGTTTAATCATATCCGGAGTAGAATTACTACGCAGCTCAATCTTATAATCGTTCAGATTCTTTTTAAAAGCTTGCATTCCGCCGGCAATTTTCTTTTCCACGTAAGGATACAATTCCTGATGAGCCAAAATAAAATCACCGCTTTCGCTTATTTCTTCCAGAACATCCAAGATATAGCTGTAAAAAGGATATTCCTCAATTGCAATATTTCCTTTACGAATGCAACGAGCCGCAATTCGAGAAACGGTGCGGTCCAAATAATCTTTCAGCAAGATATAATTATCCAACACCCACAAAGTTTCTTTATCAACTTGCGGGAGGGTATTTGTATTATTTTGCTGTTCATCCATGATCGGCTCCTTTAATCAGTACTAATTTACTGTAGCTCACCGGCTTTGTAAATTATTATTTTAAGGTTTTAAATCACTATTTGCATGATAGGGTTCGTTTTCATCCGTATCATTATTAAAATCAGGCAAAAAGAAATCGTCATCGCTTGGCGGAATAGGTTGCAGCGGTTGTTTTGCCTCTGATTTAGGTAGAATATCCGGTTGAGCCGAAATATTAGAGGCGCCTAAACCATTGGCCTCTAAATCGTCATCAGCGGGTCTTTCATCAGAGTAGGGGTCATTTGACGAGGCCATAAAATCATCAAACAATGCGGAAAAGTCAGGATCATCGTTTTTATCTGACGGGTTTTCTTTCTGAACCGCTTCGTTGTTATCCTCATCTGTTGCAAGCTCTGTTGTATTTTCTTCATCAGAAACATTTTCGTCATTGTTATCATCGGCAGAAGCGACTTGTTCTTCCTGTTGGGTATCAGCTTCGGAATTATCACCATCAGCTGGCTCTTCTTCATATTCCCACTCCCAATCGCCGTTATCATCGGTAGAAGCAGCTTGCTCTTCTGGTTGGGCATCAGCTGCTGAATTCTCGCCATCAGCGGGCTCTTCTTCGTATTCCCACTCCCAATCGCCGTTATCATCGGCAGAAGCGGCTTGCTCTTCCGATTGAGCGTCAGCTTCGGAATTATCGCCTTCAGTCGGCTCTTCTTCGTATTCCCACTCCCAATCACCGTTATCATCGGCAGAAGCAGCTTGCTCTTCTGGTTGGGCATCAGCTTCGGAATTATCGCCATCAGCGGGCTCTTCTTCGTATTCCCACTCCCAATCGCCGTTATCATCGGCAGAAGCGGCTTGCTCTTCCGATTGAGCGTCAGCTTCGGAATTATCGCCTTCAGTCGGCTCTTCTTCGTATTCCCACTCCCAATCACCGTTATCATCGGCAGAAGCGGCTTGCTCTTCCGATTGAGCGTCAGCTTCGGAATTATCGCCTTCAGTCGGCTCTTCTTCGTATTCCCACTCCCAATCACCGTTATCATCGGCAGAAGCGGCTTGCTCTTCCGATTGAGTATCAGCATCTAAATTATCGCCTTCAGCCGGTTCTTCTTCATATGCCCATTCATAGTCATCATCTGATGTTTCGGCAGATTGCTCAGAAGGAGACGTTTCTTGTTTATAGTCAATGTCTGCGTTTGAAGCATCTTCTTCGTTTTTCTGAAAAGGAGAAATAAGTTTTTCTAAAGCATTTTCGGTATCAAAACTGTTCAGAAATTTATTAAATACGCTTTTCTTCTTTTCAACGGGCGTTTCAACAGATTGGGGTTCTTCTATCGTTTCGGCAGGAATAAGCTCTTCTGCTTCAGCTTCATTTTGTTTCGGCTCTTCTTGAGCTAAAGCAGTGTCTTTATCAGAATTGGTATTATCAGAAAAAATATCTTCAAATTCTGAAGAAACAGGTTCGTTATCTAAAGAAATATTTGTGTCTGTATCCGGCAATTCAAAAGAAGAAATTTCTTCAAAATCGTTTGCATCGGAAGAAATCTCCGGTTCTGAAACATTGGTTTCTTGATTTGAAGTATCAAGAACATCTTCGCTGTTGGGAATATCCGAAAATGTATCATCTAAAACCGGAATATCTTCATCCTGCGAAAGTATAACATCATCGTCTTCATCAGAATTGGTTGGAGTATCGGAATCAAAGCCAAGTAAATCTCTCAATTCCAAATCGGCAGGAGACATCGGCTGGGTTTCTGATACGTCATTATTTTTTTTCTTTTTCTTCTTTTTTTTCTTCTTCTTTTTAGCGGCGGATTCGTTAATCACATCCTCGGAAGTAACGTCTTGTTCAACATCTTCTGTAGGTTGAGAAAAAATATCATCAGCTTCAAAAGTTTGCGTAGGTTGCAAATCTTCGGCAGGCATATTTTCTTCAATTAAGGCATTGTCTGCCGGCTCTATATCGGACGGATTCGTTTTCTCGTTTTGTCCACCCAAATTAAACATGTTGCTGAAAACATGCTTCAGTCCGGAAGACTTCTTTTCATCTTTGTTTTCGGGAGCAGGTGCCAAAATTTCGGGAGAAACTGTGGGAGAATAGTCTTTGGGCGCAACATCGCTTCCGGCAACATTGGGCAAAGGTTGATAATAAACCGTTTGGTGTGTTGCCTGTTGTTGTTTTAAAAAGTTCAAATTTTCTTTTTGAAACTCACTCAATGCTTTAATCAAATATTGATTAGAAAGTTGACTGCTTTCTTTTAAAGCACCGGTAATAATGGTAGATATTTCTTTGGTTTGTTCTCGAGCCATTTCTCTAAAAAGCTGAGATTGCGCCTTGATAATATCGCCAATGAGATCCTGAGTATTGGGAAAAGGAGCATTGTTAATTTGAATGTTGTTGGCGTTATTAGCATTGTTGCTGGCATTAATGGCATTTTGTTGCAAAAACATTTTAGCCATTTCCAGTTGAGATTCTGTAATCGCTTTGGTGATTTCTTTTGTGTTATCAATAATTTTTACATTACCTTCCGAACCCGAAGAAACAATATGCGTTTCACCTTCTTTTTTGCTCAATTCTTTAACAAGAGCAGAAGTTGCTTCTTGCTGAGACTTTGCCATAGATTGTGCCAAAGTATAAACTTCCTGACGTCTTTTTTCGTCTGATTGAGCCAAGGCATCGGCAATTGCGGAGGCAATATCTTTTGCAAAAGAGGCATCTGCTTTGATGGTTGCTGCTCCCGACACGTTTTGTACAACCGGAGCTGCGGCAGCAGGTTGGCTTTGCATCTTTTGCATCATCATCAGCATTTGTTTTTGCAATTCTAATGTTTGTGCATTGATTGCCGAATTTTGCGCTGGTTGAGCAGATGTATTTTCGTTTCCTGCGGCGTTTTGACTGTTGTCGGCAAGAGCATTAGCCAAAATGGTATTATTTCCGGCCGTATTCAAATCTTGGTTAGGAGTAATGCCGTTTTGTTCTTCCAATTCGTCAATATATTCTTGCAGCAAAGAACCACCAGGCAAAACATTGCACATATGCCTAATTTCAGGAGGTTGTTGCAAAATTAAATTATTAAAATCGGCTTTTTGTTTTTCATCCAGAATGTGGCGCTGGCGAAAAATATTTAAAAGACGTTGTATAATGACAATCGGGTCTTCGACACCGGCCACTTTCTTATTTCTGCGTATGGAAGATGTATTTTCTTCGCTCACGAAACAACGTCCTTATCAAAAATTTTGTTTACACTTTATCCATAGTACCAAGTTTAGTACAAATCTTGTAAATTTCAGGTTAATAAGTTTACAAAAACACAAAAAAAACTCTGCCGAAGCAGAGTTTTTTTAATGTTCTATCGGCAAAATTTTTACAAATAAATAGCAACAACTTTGTGAATTTTGTTCAAATCGTTATTGCCGATTTCGATACGATCATCAGGATTCCATCTCATGCCGTATAATTTGCCGTTTTCATCTTCACGAATGCTCAAAATTTTAGCTTCGTTTTCAGAAGTATAATAAACGGCAATATCGCCAACGCTAACCATTTCTTGCGGATCAACAAACAAAATAGAGCGTGTCGGCAACAAGCTACCCAATCTTCTGGTGCACAAGTTAACGGCGTAAGCATCTTTTTTGCCGTAAAGATTTGACGGACGTTGAATTTTTCTGGTTTCTTGAGAAAAATCAACAATAATATCACCATCTTTACCGGCGATTCCATAGACGGAAATTTTCAAACCATCGGGGTTAGAGCTTCCAAAAGTAGAAATTGCGCCGCGCGGAGTAGACAACAATTTGTACTTGGCATCGTTGCGTTGGATAATTTCTTCCAACATACCCTTATCTTCCAAAGCTTTAATATCATTTTTCAACTCATCTACGGAGGTGTTTAAGGCTTTGGCAATATTTTTCATTTCTTTATCGGAAACTTCTCTTTGTCCCATCTCAATGCGGTGATAAACAGACAAAGTCATATCGGCGCTTTCGGCAACTTCGATAAGAGTCAAATTCTTTTCATTTCTGATTTGACGCAAGCCGGCACCCAAAGTTTTAAGACCGGTTTTTTCATTAATTTTATTGCGTCTTTCTTGTTCTCTTCTCCAAGCTTGAACAATCTCTTGCTGAGAATTTTGTTCATTGACAAATAAATCTTGTAAAGGGCAGTCTAAAAATTCGGCAACGCGAACCAATTGCTCTTGGTCAACACGACGATACCCTTTCTCAATTTTAGAAATAGCCGAAAGGCTGACAGACAAATGGTCAGCCAATTCCTGCATGGAACGACCGCGTAAACGTCTGAACATTCTGATTTGATTTGGGAAAATAATCTCTTCCATTTTTCAACTACCTCTTAATTTTAATATCGGATTCAACTAAGCGTTATCTTAATATATGCCGAAAATTAATCAAGAAAATAGTACAAAAAAAGACAATTTGTGTACAAATTTATTTTTATCGCAATTTTTTTCACTAACGAAGTTCGCCGACGCGTCCTGGTTTGGATTTTTGTCTTTGTTTTAACAAAACTTTTTTGATTTTTTCTTGCTCTTTTGCGCTATATGCCAAACCGCCGTGTTTTTCAAAAACATTAGACAAGTCGCCGTTGACATCAACACCATATTCTGTTCTTTGAGCATAATATTGCGATAGTCCATAACGCTCGCTTGTATCATATTTTCCGGTTTGTTGGTTCAAAACGGCAACTCGTTTACGGTTAATCATGCCATCGGTAGCATAAGAAGTTTCATTGCCATCTTTGTCCATATAAGCAGATTCAACCAAAACGCGGTTTCCGCCTTCTTCCAAAGGCATGTGCATTCTCAAAGCTTGAGCGGCTTTTTCTTCACCCTTATTAACAATCTCAACAACTTCGCGACCATCTTCGTCCTGAGTGATATTAATTGTATCTTCGGTAATATTTGCCGGAATACTCATGCCGGAATCTTTTGCATATTGTTGCAATACGGCAGCTTTAACCATTTTTTCAGAAAAAGCAGAATCTTTCAGAGCCACATTCAATGATGACATATTCAAACTACCATCACTGTTTCGGGCAGCTTTTAAGCCGGCGCTCTCAATTTCAAGATTAGAGGAAACGATAGATGTTTCACCGGTTTTTTCGTCACGTTTGAGTGTTTGAACTTGCTTTAAGTAACCATCGGAACGAGTTTTGACAATCTTACCGTTACCATAGTCTTTACTGGTTTCTATCAACTTTGTTCCATTGTTCATAATGGTCAAAGTTTTTGTTTTGTTTCTTCCTTTTGCCCAAGATTTTCCTTGAACGGTATAAGTTCTGCCGATGATATTTCCGGCTTTATCGGTAATAACTTTTTCAACGCCATGTTTTTGTAGACTGCGCGCTTGGGCGTTACGGCGCATATCGCCAAATCTTTCTTTGGCGTTTTCAGCCAGAGCGCCGCCCACTTTTTTAGCACCGCCAACGGCTTTCAAGCCCAAATCTTTAGCTCCTTTGGCAGCCATACCACCGATGGCGCGTGCTGAACCGCCCGGAACCGAACTTGGTGCAAATTGGCTGGCAAAGGTATTCACTTCATCCAAAGTAACCCATGTCAAAAGCAAAATGAAAATGATTTTAAGAAGTGTAACACCGCCCCAAACAAACGTTGTAAGAATAGATTCTTGGAAGTTTGAATCCGTAAGTTTTCCGACGCCGCCTTCGTTAATAGTATTTTCAATAGCACCGGTTAATACGTAGATAACAAGGCTCATGAAAACAAAGTTGAATATAGCATTCATAAAAATGCTCCACACTTTTTTAGCATAGCCTTGTGTCTTTTTGAAAGCATATGCTCCGATTGCGGCAGGAAGCAGAGCGCAGGCAACGGTGAGTTGGAATATTGAATCCACCAATAAATATGGGAAAACAATAATAACAATACCGGCCCCGCAAAAGATTAACAATCCGGAGAACAGATACGGAAGAGAAGGAAAGATAAACAACGTTCCTTTGACAAAGAAGGCAACGCACATGGTCGCAGCACCAAGTGCAAGTGTGTCAACCAGTCGGTTTTGAATAGCTTGCAAAGCACACAAAATACTTTGTCCCATCGAAACGGGCAAGCCACCGTCTTGCATTAAAGCGTATTGAGAAATGGAACAAGCTTGGTCAGATGCTGCCATTTGAGCTAATTTGAAACCGGTATTAAAAATAGGCTCCATGAGCATGGCAAAAAATGTTCCGGAATCTGCCTGCAAGAAAAGAACAACAATCAGCACGACAAAAGATTTCGGCAACAATTCATTAATCAAAGTCGGGGCATCTTTTGTTTTGAAAGAAGAAACAAATTTTAAAACTTGCGTAGCAATCCAGAGAGCCCACGCCACCAAAACCACGGTTACTACGGGAAGTGCCATTTTATCATAAGTAAGTTTAGCAATCTGGCTTGCCGTATTAAAAATAACGGTAAACAACGGACACATCATACAATTTCCGTAGCTTCCTTTATATTGGCTCGGAGAACAATCTTTATCGCCATAATCTTTATAGGCTTCACTTCCGCTACCGCCGCTACTGCCGCTACTGCCGCTACCGCCACCTGTATTCGGACCACCGCTGGCACCGCTGGCACCGCAGTCTACACGTGCAGACTGACTACCCGTACAAGCATCTCTTCCGGTAACTTCTTTAACCACTTCTTCATAAGATTTTCTTTGGTCGGCAGGTTTTTTCTGTTCTTCTTCCCAAGCCTTACGAATTTTCAAAGATTCAATGGCTTCAGAACCTTCACGAGCATTACGTTTTTGTACGGAATTTCGAATGGATTCGGAAGAACTTCCGTAAAAATAGTCACGACGAACATACATGGCTTCAAGAAGTTCTTCTTCTGACATTTTAGACGGGTCACCGATATTGTTTTTGATAGATTTCATCAGGTTGTTAACACCGCCGGGGGAACCTAATGCGACAGCTGCAGAAAACAAAGACATTTGTAATTCTGGAGAAAGCTTGTCAAAATCAATACCATAATTCTTTCTGATGGAATTAGCCGCAGAATCATAATATGTTTTCTGCATATATTTTTCTTGAACGGCTTCAAAAGAAGCAGCAGTTTGAGGGTTGCTACACATACTCTTCCATGTTGAAGCAAAACTTGATGCCGGAGCACTGCAGGCACGAGAGTTCATACTTTCAACAGAACCGCCTCCGAGCTGATTCCAAATTGTTGGATTTGAACTTTTAAGATATGTTAAAAAGGTTTTAAAACTGCCTCGATTACATTCCAACTGGCTTGAACCATAGCTACAACCGCCCACATCGCCGCTGACGCAATTGTTAAAAGCACAAGGGTTACCGGCAGATTCATATTTGTGGTGCAATTGCGAGATATTATCTTCGGGGTACATCTTGGCACAGCCGGTGGTCGAACATCTGGATGCCAAAGTTCCGCTGACAGAAGAAGAATCAGCTTCTTCGGTAGTGCTCGTATTGGTGCCGGTGCCCGTGTCAGTGTTTCCTTGAGGTGTGGTCGGTGTCTGGGTTCCGTTTTGCGGCAAACTCTGTGCCAGAGCGGAAAAAGCAAAAAGACAACAAGCCAAAGTCCAGATTCCGCATTTAATTTGGAAACCTAGCTTAGTTGTATACTGTGTTTTACTTTTTGCCTTTATCATTTTTCTTCTCACCTTTTTTATAAAATCGTTTTTATAAAAATTGGTTAATTCCTTTTATTTCTTATTCCCGTCTGGAGGATTATTATTTTGTCTGTCTCTGCGGGTATCGTCATTTCGGTTCTCTCTGGAATCGGAACGAGGTTTTCTGGTATCGGAAACAGGTCTGTCTGTAGGACGTGGATCTGTTGGCTTGTGCGGTTTGAAAGGTGTTTGCTCGCGGTTTTCTTCGGCGCGATTTCTTTCTTCATAAAGCCTCCACAACTCCTCTTCTTCGCGTTGACGTTCTTCTCTTTCACGGCGACGTTGTTCTTCTTGTTTTCTTCTAGCTTCTTCTTGTTTGCGACGCTTACGTTCCTCCAGATACCGTTTATTCTTTTCTCGGCGCTCGGCTTCATTTTCTTTCTTCGGACCGCGAATATCTTCACCGGCAGCAGCCAAAATGATGTTTCTGCCGAGTTTAAGAGTTTTAGCCGCAACTTTAAGAGTTTTACTTCCGGATTTAAGAGTTTTGGCAATAGCTTGTCCGGCGATGGTTCTGTCTTTAACCCCGTGGTACAAAACATTAGCCCCTTGACCAAGGACATTAGCGCCTTGAGCAACACCCAAGCCAACGGAAGCCACGGCTCTGTATCCGCCATACAGTGTGTTATCAACGGTTTTAGCTGCAAATCCAAGAGCTTTGCCGGCACCTCTGAAAGGTAATCCGACGGCATCGACGACAGGTCGTGTGATATATTTTGTGTATTGGTATCCTGTATTTAAGCGTGTTACCGCCATACCGACAACACTACCTCCGGCGGCAGCGAAGGCAAGTCCGGTATCTCCGATAGCAGCACCGATATTCATAGTAGAACGAGTGAGATTTCCGACCGGAGCCAAAATGGTTTGCGCTACACCAATACCGGTTAATAACGTTCCTTCGGTTAGATTATATGCACTGTTGATTGTATTTCTGGTTGTATCAACAAGTGTCATACCCAAAGCAATAGATGGACGAACAACACCTTTTCCGACAGCGCTCATAAGATCATCAGCTTTAGCATCAGCAATATAATCTCCGCCTTCTTTTAAGCTATTGCCCAAGTGGCGTGCCGCAGCAATACCAAGCCCGATTCCGGATAAAGTGACAGCCGCTGCGCCATATTTATTTTGAATGCCGGTATCTGTTGATACATTATCCTTAAATGTAGAAATATCTTCTTTAAGTGCATTCCAATTTCTTTTCATGTTGCCGTGTAAAAAGCTTTGCTTTGCTTCACTCAAATCAGCTCCGGCCATATGAATGTTTTGCTTAAAGTTTTGACCGACATCGCTCCAATGCATGGTGTTTTCTTTACTGCGCTGAATATCTTGAGCTGTCTTTCTGTGAACCTCGGAAAAATATGCTTTTGTAGCATCTTTGGCATCGGTATAAATTTCCCCGCTTGTTACATATTTTATGCCCTTAGAGGTCATATTGAGCAATCTATCGCCGACTTCACCCGAACGAACACTGGAAACACCGTTACGCAGAGAAGAATAAGCCGTTACCAATTTTGATTTGGTATTAGAAATACTTTGACCGACGGTGCCGGTAGCATCGCCGAACTTTTTAATGGAGTTATCAAAATCTTGGTGAGCTTGGGCTTGCATTGTGCTTTTTGTTTCGGCTAAAGCATTTCCGATTTTAGCAAATCGGGTTGATTGCTGCATTTTTTCTGTTAATTTGTTAGGAGTTACGGAGGCAACCGTTTCTTTCAAAGCACCGCCCAATTCCTGACCGGCACCTTTAATTTCGCTCCAACCCGATACAGTGGCAGAAGTAACTCTGTCTATGGTATTTTTAGCCGGATTCATAAGTGTATCGGAGCTGTTTTCCAAAGATTTTCCAAGACGATTAACTGTGTTAGCCAAACCTAAGCCGATATTTGCACCGACTTTTCCAAGTTTTCCTTGAAGTTTTGTGCCGATACCGGTGTCGGCATGCATAGAGTTATATTTATCCAAACTATCAGCGGCAGCTTTAAGGTTTTGTTGCTTTTTAACCCAGCCGGAGGTGGCTTTATTAATGGCTTTACCGACAAATTTATTATGAGCGCCCAGAGCAGCGCCGGCAGCGCCAATACCAACATTGGCAGCGGCTTTTGTGACGGTTGTTGCTGCTTTTCCGGCTTGGTGAGCAATGATACTTGCACCGGTTTTAAATGGAGCCGAAATTTTACCGGTAGCCCACATGGTGGCAGCCGTAGCCATATGGTGCATCGGTGAGCCTGCCGCACTGGTCATACCTGTATCAAACTTGCCCGGATAGTCATTGGTAATTTCTGAAATCATTTTAATTGCGTAAATATAACAGAACAAAATGATTAAAAATGCGGGTCCTGTAAAGTCAAACAGAGATTGAACAAACTCCACGTTATCAACTTCAAAAGCCTTAAATAAAGCTTCTTTTCCGGAATATGTTTGTCCTTCTATTTCCAAATTGCCTTCAGCAGAAAAAGCTTGGCTGATTAAACGAATAGCATAGGATGATGACAAGGCTAAAAATAGGAAGGTAAAGGCAGCATTAAGTGCAATGCCGACAATAGATTTAAGCTTTCCTGCCGTAACCTTAAAGGGCCATAAACCGATGACCACCGGTAAAGCAATAATTGCAAAACCAATTTTGAAAGGAATATCAATCAAATAGTAACAAACGGAAAGTACCAACATAAATCCGACACACCAAATGGCCGCACCACACAACCATAGCCAAATATCCGGAATATGAATATCAATAACTGCCGGAAAATAAATATGTAGTCCATTTTGAATAGAGAAACAGGTCAATCCGCTACCGATAACAAAGTTGGTTGCCACTTCATTACTAACACCTTCCGATAGTTTTAATATTTTATCCATAACGGATTTTGAAACAATATCGGTTGGTCCGCTATATTGGTTCTCGGCTTTAGGTGTTGAAGCTATATCGATTCCATCGGTTTCAAGAAGTAGAGCAGAACCAAATTCGGCACCGGCTCCCAAAATCGGATTAATGGCATAACTGACCAATGTTCCAATTCCGGCATTGATAAAGCAATAAGCTACTAAAACTTTGCCAAAGAAAATAATGAGCTCGTTTGTCATGGAAGAAGGTTCAACACTTGCCAAAGAAGAGAGTTTTCTAAGAGCCCAAAAAGCAAGCCAAATAGCACTACCGATAAAGAGCAATTTATTACCGGCTTCTCTGGAAACATCATAAACTTTGCTTGCGGCACGCATGAATGAAGCCAGCAGTACATTAACAATTTGGCAAGGGAAGCAATCTCCTTGATAACGCTCTTTCAATACGTTCATTCCGGGGCAAGCGTAACCGTTACTAACATTATATCCTTCTTGCGCAAATGAGAGAGAAGGGAACAAAACAACGGCAAACAAAAGCAAGAGCGCCAATATTCCTAAATATTGGTGAGGAAACAGAGAAAGTTTTATGTCAAACTTTTTACTCATCACACATTCCTAACGTCTTCCTGCCAAAGTATCAATCTTCCGCTGAATTTCGGTATATTTATCTTTAGCGCTTTTATACTTATTGTGTACTGCAATAGCAGCTTTTCCAACATGGCTCTTTTTAGCCTTCTCAATACCCTTTTGTACTTTTTCAATTTTCTTAACGGCTTCCAAACCTTTAGAAGCACCGGCCGTTAACCAAGCCAAAATTCCTTTGCCGACCATTTTAACCAGAGCAGCCAATTTTCTCTGGAAGTTTGCTTTAACCGCTTCACCGCCGATAATGGAAGAAACCATCTTTTGAGCAACGGAGAGGGTGTTTTTAATCAAGAAAGCAATAAGGAGCAAAGATAAAATAGCCGGATTTAATTCTTTAAATGTTTCCAACTGATTTCCTTGCGGATTAAATGTCTCGGGGTGATCTTGCAAAATTTGCATAACGGCAAGCAAAGCCATGGAAATTAAAATTGCGATCATCATCATAAAAGCAGCCGAGTTCAAAATTGATTTAAAACCTTTCACGGCCCAATCTTTTGTTTGCTTAAAAGCATACGACATAACCAAAATAGGCAACATAACCACCATGAGTGTAAATTTAAAAATCGTATCAACAAGGTAAAATACAAAGCCTAATTTAATTACGGTAAAAGATACCAAAATCAGCAGACCGACCACGGTTGCCATAAAACCGGGCATTTTCATAACTTCAAAAGCCAAAGCATTACCCAAAGTCAATCTTTCATTAACGGAACAAATCATACATTCCATCATTTCTCGCGGAGCTGTCGGAAAACCGGATAAAGATGCTTGCATGGTACCATTAGCGCGACAAACAACATTGTATCCGGCAGTAATCGTTTCTCCGAAAACAGTCACGGTATTGTTTCCGGCAGAGTCGGCTGAAGATGTCGCTTCCAGAACTTTGCTTCCAAACTCAAGAAAAGCATTATAAATCGGAAAGATAATCATATTAAGAACCCAAAGCAAACCATCAACGGAAGAAGCAAGCCAACCACATATAAAACATATAAGAAGTTTTTGCAGAACCTCGTTCCACATTTGAGCACTTTCACCACTAACATCTTTAAACGAGCTGACAAATTTCAAAAGACGGAAAGCAAACCAAACGGCAAAAGCCACCAACATTAATGTTAAAGCCCCGTTTGTGATTTTGGTGTACATTCCCATAGAAACAGATCCCATGGTATCATACAAAACGGTAAGCATGGATTTTTGCCAACAATCGCGGTGTTCTTTTGCAATTTGTTCCGAATTCGTGCCTTCAGGATTCGTTCCTTCTTTTGAACAACCGGACAAGGTAAACGTTACCGCAACCAAAAGAAGCAGCATTGCTAAAAATCTGAGTATGTTTACCTTCTTAACCATTTTATTTACCTATTTTAGCCTAACTATTACCGCCAGCACCACCGGCGCCGCTACCATTGCCGCTGTCGTTTCTACCATTACCACCGGCACCGTTGCCATTGCCGCTGTCGTTTCTACCATTACCACCGGTATCGCCGCCATTGCCGCCGCCGTTTCTACCATTATCTGCAGCGCCGCCTCCGTTATCGCCGGCTCCGGTCGGACCGGAAGATTGTGTTTGTGTATCTCCGCTGCCACTGTCGCCACCATTGGCTCCTGAGCTATCGTTTCCTCCTCCGGGGTTTCTTTCTCCGTGCAAATTATTTCTATTATTGCCGGCTCCTGTCGGAGATTGACGATTTTGAGTGCTACCGTTTCCACCACCATTTCCGCCTTTGCCGCCGTCGCCGGAGTTGGAAGAAGCCTTATTAGCGCCGGTTTTGCCGCCAAATTTGCCTAATCCGAGTTTAGCAGCAACGGCATTTCCGGCTTTTCCGGTTAGTTCATTTGCTTTATTGGCAACAGCTTTGCGTGCAGGTTGTGTTGCCTTAGCACCCAAATCTTTCGCACCTCTTGCAGCCATACCACCAATATTGGGAGCAATACCCAAACCGGCACCACCAGCCATTTTGTTTGCCAAGGTAGAAGATTGGTTAGAAAATTTAAATCCGAAGATGCAACAGAAAACCAAAATTAAGAAACCACCAAAGCCAAGGTCAGTCATTTGTTTTACGGTATCAATATCATCACCGCTGAGAGCTTCAGCCAAAGCACCTAATCCACCTGATGTTGATGACGAAGGAACGCTGGTAGAAGAACCTCCCGTACTTGAGCCGGATGATGGAGATCCTGTCGATGATGAGCCGCTAGTAGTGCTGCTAGATGCCGTTGCCCCGGTTCCTCCATTCATGGCTTGACCGATAAGTTGCGTATTAATACTGACAACAATACCCATAAATACAAAAGTGAAGAACACATTAAGAAACATATCAAGACCGGTTTTTGAGTACTTATTGGTAATTTTAAATGGCCAACAAGCAATCAAGAAAGGCATTAAAGCACCGACCAAGCCTAAAGTAACGATTGAATCCACCAAGTAAAAGGCAAAGGCTAAAGAAAGCATAATTGCAAAAGCCCAAATAAATAAGCCTTGAAATACCATGTTAAAATCCCAGAAACCGGCAATTTTACCGGCAGCGGCGTGACGCCCTGCACACATCAAAGAAGAGCCAACGGCTTGAGTGACGGCAATTTCATTTTGAATTGAACGAATATAACAATCTAACTTTGCGTATAGTGTAACGGGTAGGAGAGCCGTATCGTTTGCCACACTTAAACTTAAACATTGTTTTGCCATATCAGAGGCTTGGAAGAGCATCGCCGTACCAAATTCCAAACCTGCCCCTAAAACAGGAGAAATAAAGTAGTAATATATTTGATTGGGGTTCAGTAGGAATAAGAAGGCTAGCAGAACTTTAAAAGTTTGCACCAATAACTCATTAATAAATGAGGGTGCATCTTGTCGTGTAAAAGAGCTGACTTGAGCTAAAACCTTAAAAGCAATATAAAGAGCATAGCCAACCAACAAAGCCATGGCAATAGGTTTGGCCAATTTTGCAAATGAAAGCTCGGTCATTTCTTGAGCCGCACCATAAATAACGGCAAATAACGGACAGAAGGTACAACTAGATGCATCTGCAACGGCAATTGGAATTGGCGGGCAACCTTTTAAGTTTCCTTCTGTAGCCGCAGCACCGCCAAATAAAGTTTTAACATATTTTTTCTCTTTACCGGTATACGGGTCTGTATAAACATAAACATCTTGTCCGAGCATATCTAAATTACCAAACAGATTTATGCTGGCACGAATTCCCGCCAAAGAAAGGCTGGCACCGGTTTTTACGGCACCCCACAAAGCACCTAAAATATTACCCTTTTTAGCTTCATTCCAAGCGTCAGAAGCTGTATCGGCAACGTCTTTCATAGAATCGCCGACAGCGCTTCCGATAGCGCTACCCAAACCATAATTATCTCCGGAATCCTGACCTTTGGAAGATTCGATTCTGTTTGCTTCATTTTTTTGTGCTTGATTCAAATAGTCTTGAGCGTTGGCGGGTTTTGAAGAAGAGTCAGATGTTCCGGGCGCAGCCGTCTGAGCAGAAGCAAACGTAGGCATTCCGATGACCGCAATGGCAAAGATAAAGGCAGCCGTTCTAATTATATTATTTATCTTCATCATGATGTTTGTCCTCTGCAAAGGGGTTTCCAATAATCTTCCAACCAATTGCCAACATTATAATAACAAGAAGCACGGCGAACAAAAGCGCGAGATTTCCTGTAAACCAATCAAAAAAATTAATATAATAAGCCGCCAATATTAACAGCAGAATAAATATATTAATTAAATATGTTTTCATCTCCGTCCTTCTTATTCTGATTTTATATTATCACAAAAATGTTCCCAACAGTGTTACAGTTTCTTTATTTTTTAAAACATCCGTTTTTAATAAAACAAATTGTATCTTTGACAATTTGCTTATTTTTTAGCGGATTAAAATGCCAATTTTTTACTTTGATAAAATCTTTTGCATCTTCAAAATAAGCTTCGTTTTCAGCATGCAGCTTATTTTTATAATCATTTGGCAAAAGTTCTATCAAATTTACAATAGGAGTTCCGCAGCTGATAATTCCTGTTTCAATAGATTTATCGATATCAGGAAGATAAGCCACTTTTTTCGGGGTAGCATCTTTCAGCATTGGACCCAAAACCAAATTAGCCAATTTGAATCGACTTAATTTGGCAAAAAGTCGTGAGCCTTGATTCGGTGGCGCAATTTCTACAATGCGGTTTACTTTAATTTTTTTCTGCCATTCCATATTACGGCGATTAAGAAGTTCGCGCAAAATTAATGCGCCGATTCCTTTAGTGACAAAAGACACTTCATTAATATCAACCAAATTGTTCAGAAAAGTTTCAAATTGAGATACGTGAGCATCTAAAGATTTTTGTGATGATGGATAATTAACGGCAGCCGCGCAGAATTTATTAGCAAGGGCGGCACGCCAAAGAGGTTTGAAAATATTTTTAGAATCGAACAAACCATGAATCATCACAATCATATGACCTTTTTGTCTTGGAAGTTCGTATATTTCAATATACTTATAAAATGCTTTGGAACATTCTTCAAAAGACCCGCTGTGGCGCTGAATATCCCAAGGATCAAGAAGTCTGCATTTCTTGGATTCGAAATGACGTTGGATCCGCCATTTCTGATAAAAGAAAATGTCTTCCCAAAGTTGCGAACCGCCAAATGTAAAAAAATCAAATCTCATAATTTAAACTCTGCTATTTATATGTATTCTGATTCGGTATTGCGGTTATTGTAACTTTTGCAGAATCGGAACCTGTTGATTCGATTAAAATCTGTACAACGCGATTGTTGCGTCCGTAAGTCATTTGACTATATTTTGCGCGCACCGTTGCAACTTCAATCCAATTAAGTTTAGGCATTTCAGACATATAAAAGTCAAAAACGCTGCTTGCATTATAAGGAGTATCAAATGCAAGAGAGCCAATCCAGTTTTCTCCGCTGCCCAGAGCTTTTGTTTCATCTAAGTCAACATACGATTCTTGAGGAAAAGGAATATCCGGAAATTGAGCAAACGCGGGCGGAATCGCAGAGCCATCAATAGCGGTGATTCGCGGTTTTTCCGAGGCGCATGCTGTAAAAATAAGCAAAGCAATTACTAATATACTGTTTTTCAACATATTAATATGTCCTATAAATTAAAAAATGCATTTTGATAATAAAATAGCATATAGAAGTTAAAAAAAAGAAAATGTCTTAAATTTTCCAAAATGCGCAGAAAATCTAATTTTTTTTATAAACGAAAACAATCGATTAAGAAAAAAGTGCAAAAAAAGTCAAAAAAAATAAAAAAAAGTTATTGACTTTCGCAAGATGTGAGGATATAAACCGGTTTGTCGCCGCGATGAGGCACGGTTGAAAAAAACTGATGAAGAGCGGTGCGGTTATAAAGAAAAAGTGAATAAGAGATTTAAGAGGATACGCAGACGGTTTTAT
>CALXZK010000007.1 GCA_944393225.1 uncultured Alphaproteobacteria bacterium | reverse complement strand
GAAAACGGCGGTGCTTTAGGCAAAGGTCAACAAGTTTCCGGCTATATTGATGAAAAAGGTAACTTTGTTGCCACAGGTTATGCCGTTAACGAAAATGGCGGTGCATTTGGCGATGGACATACTGTCTCCGGCTATATTAATGAAGATGGTAACTTCATCGTAACCAATACCGTCTTTGAATCTGATGGCTCTTATATGGGACAACCTCTTGAGATTGCCGGTGTAATTGATGCCAACGGCGCTTACATTTCTCGCGAAATGATTGAAGAAAGAAGCGGTGGTTCATCTAAGTTCTCTGATGGCAGAGTATCCGGCATTCAAGAACTTCGTTTGAACGACAACTGCAGTGAAGTTACTTTAGGTCAAGACAGCTGCACCACCATCTCCGTCACCAAGAACAACATCACCTATACTGATGATTATTGGATTGATGTTCCGGTTGATGAAAGTGCCGGCTTTATCGAAAGACAAAACCGCGCGGCTGCCGAAAATATGTATGCTGAAGGCAAGAGCAACTTCTGCATCCAGAGCGTTAAACCTTATGAAAACCTGTCTCCTCAAAATATGTATCGTCTGCGCGCATCTGTTGTCAGCGTAGAAAACCCGAGCGGCAGAAAAGGTGCTGGTTTGATTATCTCTGATCAGTTGATTTTGACCTCTGCTGACTTGGTAGATAAAACCAAGAACAAATTCAACATCAAGACCATCAACGGTATGGACTACACAGGTTCTGCATTCAGAGTAAACCCGAACAAAAACGTTGCTTTGATTTTGCTTGATGAAAAGACCAAATTCAATCCGCTACCGTTGCGTTTGGCTTTGCCTGAAGTTGGCAAAGAAATGTTCATGACCTTAGGCTTACTTGACTTTGACCAAGGCGAAAACTATTTAGAGACAGAGGGAGAAGTCATCGGCTATCGTTATTCTGAAGACAAAGGTGCCGAAATCATTGTCAACACCTATGTTCAGAACCACACTTTGGGTAGCTCTTTGATTGATAAGAACGGTAATGTTACCGGTCTGTCACATTCAGGTATTCGCACTCAAGAAGGCGGTGACTTGTTCATCCCGATTGAAACAGCTTTGAAGAGCGTTGGTTTGAATATTTGCGGTGTTAAATTCACCAATAAAGTTCCAGCCTCTGTATCTGTTGCCAAACCGATTTCAACGGCCATTGACAACTCCAAAGGCAGCAAAGCTCCTAAAGCTATGAGTGTAAAGGAAAGAAAATAGTTTTATGACAACAATATTATGCATAAGAAAAGGCTCAGAAGTGGTTATGGCCGGCGACGGTCAAGCCACTTTGGGCGAAGCTATTGTTTTCAAGTCAAAATCTGTTAAAGTCAGACGCATTGGCAACGGCAACATCATTGCCGGATTTGCCGGTGCTGCCGCCGATGGCATTACTTTGATAGAAAGACTTGAAGCCAAGTTGGAAAAACACGCCAACCAGTTAAAACGTGCAGCCGTAGAGCTTGCCAAAGATTGGCGTATGGATAAATATTTGCGCCAGTTGCAAGCTTATATGATTGTTGCCGACAAAGATGTTTCTTTGGTATTAAACGGCACCGGTGAGGTTATGGAACCTGATGACGGTATCATCGGTATTGGTTCCGGCGGCAATTATGCCATGGCCGCAGCCAAAGCTCTGTATGATGTGGAAGGTTTGAGCTTGGAAGATATTGCTAAGAAAGCCATGAAGATTGCCGGCGATATTGATATTTATACCAATCACAACGTAACAATAGAGAAAGTTTAATATAAAATGGCTATGTACAGTCCTCGCGAAATTGTATCCGAGTTGGATAGATTTATCATTGGTCAGAACGAGGCCAAAAAAGCGGTTGCCGTTGCTCTGCGTAACCGTTGGAGAAGAATGCAGGTTGACCCGCATTTAAGAGATGAAATTGTTCCCAAAAACATTTTGATGGTTGGACCCACAGGTGTGGGTAAGACCGAAATTTCCAGACGTTTGGCAAAACTCGCTAAAGCACCGTTTGTCAAGGTTGAAGCCACCAAGTTTACCGAAATCGGCTATGTTGGTAGAGATGTGGAAAGCATCATCCGCGATTTGGTGGAAATTGCCATCAACAACACCAGAAAAGAGATGCGCAGGTCCGTTACCGCCAAAGCAGAGTTAGCGGCTGAAGACCGCGTGTTGGAAGCCTTGGTCGGCTTGAGCGCCAGCGATGACACTAAGCAAAAGTTCAGAAAGCTTTTGCGTGAAAATCAGTTGAACGATAGAGAAATTGAAATCAGCGTTCAAGACAATTCCAATGCCTCCATGCCCACAATTGACATTCCCGGAATGCCAGGTGCGCAAATGGGCATGATTAGCTTAGGTGACTTACTGGGTGGAACCGGCGTTAAATATAAGACCAAAAGAATGAGCGTCGGCGAAGCTTATGATGTTTTGATTGCCGAAGAATGTGACAAACTTCTCGATAACGACCAAATCACAAAAGCCGCAATTGAAGCTGTGGAAAATGACGGTATCGTCTTTATTGATGAGATTGATAAAATTACCGGTAAATCAGAAAACATGCGCGGTGATGTATCAAGAGAAGGTGTTCAAAGAGATTTATTGCCTTTGATTGAAGGCACAACCGTTACCACCAAATACGGCATGGTTAAAACCGACCACATTTTGTTCATTTGCTCCGGTGCTTTTCATCTGGCAAAACCGTCAGACTTATTGCCGGAGTTGCAAGGTAGATTGCCTATCCGTGTTGAGTTAAAAGCCTTAACCCATGAAGACTTTGTCCGCATTTTAACCGAACCGGAAGCCAACCTCATTGAGCAATATACCGCTTTGCTCAAAACCGAAAACTTTGATATTGAGTTCGAGAAAGAAGCAATTGATAAAATTGCCGATATTGCGGTTGAGATTAATGAAAATGTTGAGAATATCGGTGCTCGCCGTTTGCATACGGTTATGGAAATTTTGCTTGAAGACATCAGTTTTAATGCCTCTGACAGAAGCGGTCAAAAAGAAGTGATTACCGCTGAGTTTGTAGAACAAAAATTGCAAAAATTCACGCAAGCCACCGATTTATCAAAATTCATTCTGTAATGAAATTAAAAGATATGAATGCCGAAACTTTACCCGATTTAAGCCGTGAGGACAATTCCGTAAAGTTCGGCATTTATATTCATTGGCCTTTTTGCTTGAGCAAATGCCCTTATTGCGACTTTTTCAGCCAAATAAAAAAAGATGTTGAACAAGAAACAATCATCAAAGAATATTTGGAAGATTTAGATTTTTATGCCGAAAAAACCGCTGACAGAACTGTTGAAAGCATCTTTTTTGGCGGCGGCACACCATCTTTAATCAAGCCCAATTTAATTGAAAAGCTCATCAATCACATTCATCAAAAATGGAAGTGCAAAAAAGATATTGAAATTTCTTTGGAAGCCAACCCAAATAGTGATAGAAAAAATCTTTTTGCTGATTTAAGACAAGCCGGTATCAACCGCTTATCTTTGGGTGTGCAAGCTTTGAACGATAAAGATTTAAAGTTTTTGGGTCGAACCCATAATTTAGCGCAAGCCTATACGGCCATTGATGAGGTTTTGCAAAACTTTGACAATCATTCTTTTGATTTGATTTATGCACGTCCCGAGCAAACTTTATCAGCTTGGCAAGAGGAAATTAAACAAGCTGTTCAATTTGGCTTCAAACACTTGTCCATGTATCAGCTAACCATTGAAGAAGGTACGATTTTTTATAAAAAGCAAGTAGAAGCTGCCGAGGAAGATGCCGCCCGAGAAATGTATCTGTTCACCAATCAATATTTGCAAGAAAACGGCTATCCGCAATATGAAGTTTCCAACTATGCCAGAAAGGGTTTTCCAAGCCGTCACAACTTGTTATACTGGCAAGGTGATGATTATCTCGGCATTGGCAAATCAGCGCACGGACGCTTAAAAATCGGCCAAAGATTCTATGCTTTAACCTATCGCCGCCAAGAAGCGGAAATATCCGCTCGCGACCGCGCCGAAGAATTGATAATCATGGGCTTGCGTTTGAACGAGGGGATAGATAAAGAAAAGTTTTATAAAGTTTGCGGAATTAAATTGGCAGACTTTATCAATCAAAAAAACTTAAATGCCCTTAAAGCTGAAAAATTGATAGAAGAAACTCAAACCCACCTTCTTGCCACCGATGAAGGCAGGTTAGTCTTAAACAAACTCATAGAAGATTTGTGCTCTTAGATACTCCCTCCCCGTCATGCCGAACTTGTTTCGGCATCTCAGCAATAACCTATTGATATTGCACATATTATCGCCTATCAATAGGTATAATATACATCAAAACAAAGAGTTAACATGGTTTTTGAAATAAATTTATCATAATAAAACAACACTTGCATTTTTTCTTAAACTTTCTACAATAGCTCTCGCAGGTTAGAGATAGCCTGCGGTGCCTGAAAAACACCTCATATACAAATCCACTTATGGTGGAGTGCCCGATATAAGCCTATTTATAGGACGAATAAGGGTGTCTGTGTATATGCAGTTTTTCAGCTCCACCACCGTTGGTCTTTCCTTCGGTGGTTTTTATTTTCAAACTGTAATGCAACAGAGAAAAGGAGTTGAATAAAATGCTGGATAAAAAACAAGCAAAAGCAAACTTGGTTCAAACACGCCTCAATCTGGCCGAACAAATCATCGCTCTAAGGCGTGCCAACCATATGCGCGTGGTCGATTTATCGGCTCAATCCGATGTGCCCTCAATTTATATTGAAAAACTGGAGCTTGGGCTGGCCGAACTCAACATGGGGTACTTAAACCAAATTGCCCGTACTTTTCATCAAAAAATCTCGATAGAACTGGAGAATGTTTAAAGCACAAAAAAACCTCTCAAAATGAGAGGTTTTTTCTTCTTAACTCAAAATTACATATGAGAGTTCAACCAAGAAACCAATGTGCTTTTCGGGTTGAAACCAACTTTAGTATCAATTTGTTGACCATCTTTAAACAAGAACAATGTCGGAATACTACGAATTCCATATTCAGAAGCTGTGTTTGGAGATTCATCAACATTCATTTTGCAAATTTCGACTCTATCACCAATCTCTTTAGCAACTTCTTCCAAAACACCGCCCAATTGACGGCAAGGACCGCACCATTCTGCCCAAAAGTCAACCAAAACCAAACCTTTTGAGTTCAAGACCTCATCTTTGAATTGACTATCGTTAATAGCTTTCATTTTGTTTCCTTTCAAAAGTAATATTTAATGTTCTCAATATAACCTAATTTTTTTTATATTCAACTAACTTTCATCAAATTGGCAGTATCTGTCCATAAGATATAAGTTTCAATTTTTTGTGTTGGATAAATCTTAGCAATCAGCTCCTTATAGGCTGAAAGTTGTTTGATATAAGCCAGTGGAATATCAGCTATCTCCTTGGCGGCCGGTCGATTCGTCTTAAAATCAATAATCATTACGCGGTCTTTTTCCACCACCAAACGGTCAATTTGACCGGAGATAATTCTATCTTTTACCTGCCCCATCACCGGAACTTCAGCCTTGGAATTTTCTCCAAACACCGCAGCAAAATCCGGATTTTGCAGAAGGACTGAAACCTCTTCAATCACACGATTATGCTCACGCAAAGATAAATCAGGCGCGTTCTTTTGCAAAAATTCATCAATCACCAAAGCCGTATCGGCATTTTTGATTTCCGGTAAAAATTGCAAAAGTTTATGAATAATCGTACCGCGACGATATTTGCTTTGTCCGTTTTCTCCGAGCGGAGAAGCAAAAACCTCGTCTTCCTCTTCATCATCGAGTTTAGATGGTGTTAAAGGTTTGGCAAGCATGCTTTCCGCCTCGGGAATAGTGTGAACCCAAGCATAATCCGGCGTACAAACAACAGCTTTTTCTTTTTTCTCTTCATTTTCCTTATGGAACTCTTGCGCTACATTATATGCAACCACACCGTCATCTTGCACTAAACCGATTTTGGCAAAGCTCTGCTGACAAAGTGCATACCATGATTCCTCATTCGGCTCTTTGCTTTTGGTATAGCCGCAAATATATAATCTGTCTTCGGCTCGGGTTAAAGCCACATACAAAAGACGACGATATTCTTCGAGCGAGAGTTCTTTTTCCTCTTGCTTCAGGCGTTTGCAGTTTTCTTCATAATTTTGTGAAGAAAAAGGATAATACATCACATCATCATCAAGCAAAAGCCCTGCCTCATTTTTAATGGTTTTGACGCGTACCGTATCAGGCAAAATCACAATCGGGGCTTGCAAACCTTTGGAGCCGTGCACGGTCATAATCCGCACCGCATCGGTATCGCTTTGCTCTTGCTCACGTTTGATTTCCACCTCGTCCTGCGCAATCCAATTCACAAAATTTTGCAGGCTTGGAATATGCTCTTGCTCAAAATTCAAGGTTAGGTTAACAAACTCATCAATACCATCAATTGCTTCTTCACCAAGACGAGCAACAAACTTTTTGCGTCCTTGCATTTTGTTTAAGATATAAGCATAAAGCTCAAACGGGCGCACATAATCTGCCATGTTCAGCAAAGTTTGCAATTCGGAATAAGTTTCTCTATAAGCCGGATTATCGCCGAGTTTACTCCAAAGAGAAGCATGACCGCGATTATAACAAAGCTTGAACAAATCATCGTCATCAAGCCCGAAAAGAGGTGATTTCAAAATTGTTGCCAAGGTCAAATCATCTGCCGGAAGCAATAAAAATTTGGCAATGGCCACCAAGTCTTGAATGGCAATTTGTTCTAAAAGTTTGATTTTATCCACGCCGGCAATGTTCACATCGGCATTTTTGCACTCACGTACCAATTCTTCCACAAAGCTGTTGCGGCGTTGCACCAAAATCATAAAATCGGCAAAGCGCACCGGGCGGTCTTGCGAAACCAAAATATCTTTGTTTTCAACCATTTCTTTGATTTTGAGCGCAATCATCTTAGCTAATCGCGAACTGGTGGAAGAAGCTACTTTACGTTCAATCGGCGGCAGATAAACATCTGGATTCTCATCTTCCTCAGCCTCAACCAAAGGCCAAATCTCCACCTTGCCGCCATCACCGATACGTGACGGCACATGAGTCATGTCTTGTATATCAGGCACCACGCCGTGTTTGGCTTGCGGCAAAGAGAATACCTGATTAACCGTATCTAAAATGGCGGCTGTGGAGCGGAAAGAAACATCCAAATTCACTTCTTCAAAGCTATTTGAAGGTGCCAATTTCTCGGCAAAATAACGGCGCATATTGTCAAATTCTTTAGGGTCTGCCCCTTGGAAAGAATAAATAGATTGCTTGCGGTCGCCCACGGCAAAAATCGTGCGCGTTTGGTTTGAGGAGCTGGCGCCGTCAAAAAAGTCTTCCGTCACGGCACGAATAATCGCCCATTGGTCGGGAGATGTATCTTGCGCCTCATCAATCAGCACATTATCAATACCGCCGTCCAATTTGAACAATACCCAATCGGCAACGCTTTTATCTTCCAACAACTCGCGTGTGAGGACAATCAAATCCTCATAATCCATTTTGGAATGAAAACGCTTATAAGCATTGTAACCGCCAATTAAATCTTCCGCCAAATATAAAACCGCTTTGGTGGTTTCAAACAAACCGACAGCCGCCAATTTGTTATTAAGTTCAATCACGCTTTCTGCCAAAGCTTGCATTTTTTCTTCCGCTTCCGGATAGATTTTGAGCACATCTTTGGTCGCCAATTTAGCTCTGATTTTGCCGCTGGTTAAAAACACATTCTGAAAGGCATCATAATTTTCGACATTCAAACCTTTTTCCAAAATATCAGCAAAAACAGTTGCGTTTTTATTATCGGTCGTCTTGCCGGCAAACAAAGCATTCATCAGTGCTTTGAGCTCGGCTTTATTGAGTTTTTCGGCATAGTCCGCAATCACGCTGTCTTTGCTGTCGGTCGGGCTTATGCCAAGCTTTTCTGCCGTGTGGGCAAGAAGCTCATCCACATTTTTATATTTTTGGAGCAAGCGAGAGATTTTATTACGATTCGCCGCCAAATTATTCATAATTTTAGGGAACGTAAATTCACTCACGTTTTGCGTGATAAATGCCAAAGATTGTGAAGATTTGCTATTTGGGTTCAGCTCAATCTCGCGCAACAAATGTGCTTTAACTTCTTCCAAAGCTTCCATAGCCGCACGGTCGTCCATCACCTCAAAATAAGGCGAAATCTTGGCTTCCAAAGGAAAACGTTTCAAAATCTCTTGGCAAAAACTGTGAATGGTTTGAATCTTCATCCCACCGGGGGTATCAAGCAAAACTGCAAACAACTTGCGCGCTGTGGCTAGAAGCTTTTCCCCATCTTTCAAGCTTAAGACATCTTGTCCCAAGAGTGCTGAAATTTCTTCTTGCAATTTTTCTTCTTTAGCCACCGCCCAACGGCTCAAACGTCCGGCAATACGCGTACTCATCTCCACTGCCGCCGCTTTGGTATAGGTCAAACACAAAATTTTGGCAGGCGGTACGCCTTTGAGCAACAAGCGCAACACCCTATCGGAAAGCACTTTGGTTTTGCCGGTTCCGGCGGAGGCTTCCACCCAAACCGATTTATCGGGATTGGAGGCTTTGCGTTGCTTTTGTGTGGCCAACAAAGAGCGATTTTCTCTTTCCTTTTTAATATCCATCATCAAAATCACTCCTCTGCATCACTCTCAACCACCGACCATTCTTTCACCCGCGCCAAATGCTCATAATCAGAATATTCCGGCACATTTTTTGGATTCGGTCGGCTCAAATAAGGTGTATCTTCAAAATCAAACAAATTAATCAGCTTGGCAATATTTTCCAAATTGCGTTCAAGCGTTGCTTCTATATCGCCGCCAATCACTGTTTCTTTGCGCCCAAGCTGCCAATAAATAAGCTCAGCAATTGCCTTTTTATCAATACCCGCAAAACCACCGGCTTGCGCAATCAAACCCTCAATCGGCAACTGTGGAGCTTTGCCGCTTTCCACTTCTTTTTTGGAGCGTGCTCTACCGGTTTTATAATCAATGATATTAATTTTGCCGTCTTTTGTTTCATCCACACGGTCAGCCTTGGCAGTCAAAACAAAATCTCCGGCCGGAGCATTGAGCGTGAATTTACCTTTCACCTCATTATGAACTTTTTTAATATTGGCGCGATATTCTTTTTCTTTTGCCACCACCCAAGCAACGGTTTTCACAAAATTCGGCCACCAAAAAGCACGTGTTTCTTGCGCAATTTCATTTTCGGCAAAATATTTTTCACCCAGCGCCAAAAATTCCGCTTCCGCATTATCGGGAAAATCATTCGGGTGCAGATTGTTAAATTCTTCCAAAATGGCATGGATAATATTACCATAATCCGCCATCGATAAATCTTGCTCAATTTCTTCCAACGGTTTAAGCTTTAAGATATATTTGGCATAAATAGAATAAGGGTCGCGCATCCACATTTCCACATTGCTGGCAGACATCTCACGCGGACGAGCATAAACCGGCGGTTTAGGCGCCGGAGGCAAAATTTTGACATATTCTTGCGGCTTATCCAAATCTTTGGCAATCAGGCGATAAATCACATCTTCCAAAGCTCCGGCTTCATAGCCCAAAGCTTTTAACACCGTTTCCAAACGCAACCACCAGCGCGAACGCACTTGCGGTGTGCCTTGCACTTTTTCGGCACGAGTTAAATAAAGCTCCTCACCACCCATAAACTCAGCAAAGTCTTTCGCCATAATACCAATGGCTTTTTCTGGCAGCGGAAAACCAAATTCTTTTTTCATCGGACGTGACATCCATGGGTCGGAAGTTGCTGTTTTCGGCCAGATACCCTCGTTCACTTCACCCAAAATCGTCACATCATATTTTACCAAACGCGCCTCAATCGGACCTAAGATTTTCAATCTCGGGTGTGTGCCAAACTTCGGACGCACAGTCACACTGCTCATCAAAGCTTCAATCAGGCTCAAATATTCTTGCGCTTCTACCTCGCCCAAAACTTCGGCTTTCTCAAGCAAATCAGCAAAGAAATGTGCGGCAGCCTCACCGGCATCACCTTTCCACAAATTAAGCGCACCGGCTTTTGCATCCGTAGCTGCCAAAGCTTCCGCCACTTGCAAATGAGCTTGAATAAGCGCTTTCAAATCTGCCTTTTGCTCAAGATAGCGATTATAAAGCGGGGCAAAAACTGACTTCATATTTTGTTCAAAGGCTTGCAAGTTTTCATCTTCTTGTTGCGCGCGCCAAATTTTCTCTTCCAAAATACGGCTCATACGGCGCACTTCGCCGTTCTTCTGCCCATTATTGGTAAGCGGATGTTTGAGCAAACTCAAAAAATCTATTCGGTTAAAATCAGATTCGCAAACTTTTGCCACCAAGCGCAAAAAGTTTCCGACCGGGGTTAAAGATAAAGGCTTTCCGGCGGAATCATCAACCTTAATCTCCCAGCGCTCGAGTTCACTCGCCACACGGCGCGCCAAATTTCTGTCTGAAGTGATAAGCGCCGCGGTTTTTTCAGGCTCTTCCAAGGTTTCGCGCATAATCAGCGCAATCGCCAAAGCCTCTTCTCTAATATCGGCACAATCAATCAAACTAATACCGGCTGTGGCTTCAATGCCAAGTTTTTTCTTTTGAATATCACGCCATTTATCAGTGGTTTTTGCCGGACGCATAATCTCGGAAATAAGTTCTTCTCGCGATTTGTTTTGCGCTTCTACCAAATCGGCAATTTCCGAGCGTTCAATCTGCAAATAATCCAGCAAAAGCTTAAATTCAAACTGCGGATGAGTTTCATCAATCTCTTGCCAATCTTCATCATCCAAATCTCTATCCAAGCCGGAGAGAATAACCTCGCCTTTGGGCAAGTTCAAAACCGTTTGCACCAACTCTTTCATGGCCGGATAAGTTGCCGTGGTTCCGGCAATGATAATGCGTTTATCAGGCTTGGTTTCTGACCACTGACGGCTTTGCGCGCGAATAAGCAGATTGCGCCGCTCACTTGGGTCAATCAAATTTCTTTCTTTGAGAATATCCGGCCAAAAGCGGGTGATGATTTCCAAAAACTTCAAAGTTTCTTGCCAGTGCGCGGCATATTCTTCCGGCACCAAATTTTGCAAATTGGCAAAGCTCAAGTCTTCATTATTAACCGTGTCAATAAGGTTAGCGAGCTCTTGCGCCAAAAAACAAGCTTGATTAAGGGGGATTTTTTCCAATCCAAAATCAGAAGGTTTTGCCATAATGATTTTGGTAAAAAGGAGCAAACGCTCGTTGCGCTCAATGGCGGGCGGCAAGTTCAAAATCTCAGCATCACTATCGAGACCGGATAAGAAAAGCTCATCTTCTTCCACATCGCCAATCGGTATCATTTTGGGCAATAAGGTTGGTGCCATACCTTGCGCACGCACAAAAGCATCTGCCATTGACTTCACCGCACGTCGGTTCGGTAAAAGGAGCAAAACCTCGGCTAATTCTAATGGATTATTTTGATATTCCGCCAAAAGTTTGCCTGCCAAAGTGTCAACAAAAGAGCAGGTTGCAGGAATGTTATACAATCGGCAGGCAGACATTTTTTACAAACTTTCTAAATAAGCCACAAATTTTTTGCAGGCATTGCCACGGTGAGAAATTTTGTTTTTCTCTTCTTTCGGCAAATCACCAAAGGTTTGGTCATAACCATTGGGTTTGAAAATCGGGTCATAACCAAAACCACCCTTGCCTTCTTTGCTTTCCGTAATCATGCCGTTGACACGACCTTCAAAAACTTTTGTGTCTTCACCTGGTACAGCAAAAGCCATCACACAAGCAAAATAAGCCGAACGGTCATTTGAGCCAGTGTCTTTAATTTCTTTAAGGAGTTTATCCATACCCTTATCAAAATCGCGATCGGGAGCATAACGTGCGGAATAAACTCCGGGGCGACCGTTCAAAGCATTCACACACAAACCGGAATCATCTGCCAAGCAAGGAAGCCCGCTGATTTTACAAAGTTCATCAGCCTTGAGGCGAGAATTTTCTTCAAAAGTAGTGCCGGTTTCTTCAACATCCGGCAAATTCAAATCGGCGGCAGATACAACCTGAATGTTAAAAGGTTTCAGCATTTGACCGATTTCTTGAACTTTGCCTTGATTGTGTGTGGCTAAAACAATTTTATCAAACTTCATATCTTATTTTCCCAATGCTTGTTTTTGTTTTTCAATAAGTTCGGCAACACCTTTGCGTGCTAAAGCAAAAAGCTGATTAAACTGATTTTCATCAAAAGGTTTACCTTCAGCCGTGCCTTGAATTTCTACAATTTTGTTATCATCGGTCAAAACAAAATTCATATCCACTTCAGCGGTTGAATCTTCTTCATAGTCCACATCCAAAACACATTCACCGTTGCAAATACCGCAAGAAATGGCAGCAACCATACCTTTGAGCGGATTAACCAGAAGTTTTTTCTCATCTTGGAGTTTTTGCAAAGCCAAAGCCAAAGCCACATAACCTCCGGTAATGGACGCGGTGCGAGTGCCACCGTCTGCTTGCAAAACATCGCAGTCAATGCAGATGGAAATATCTTTCATAGCCTCTAAATCGACCACGGCACGCAAAGCTCTGCCGACAAGGCGTTGAATTTCTTGTGAACGACCCGATGGTTTCTTGGTTTCTCTCGGGATTCTGGTTTGCGCCGAACGCGGCAACATGGCATATTCTGCCGTAACCCAACCTTTGTTTTGTCCTTTGAGCCAAGAAGGGAGTTTGTCTTCCACACTGGCGGTACAAACCACATGAGTATTACCGCATTTAATCAGGCAAGAACCTTCGGCATAAGGGTTAAAATGAGGGATAATTTCAACTTCACGAATTTGATTATTTTCACGCTGAGAATGACGCATTTTATTCTTCTTTCATTCAAGTTTCAAAACTGATATGAAGATAGACCAGATTCGCCCTTTCATCAAGCACAAAAGTCATTTAAAACAGCAAAATATGGATTCCGTAGAATACGAATTTTTATAAAAACTCAGAGAACGAGAAAAATAATAAGAAACAAGAAAAAATTTGAGGGCGGCCGCAAAAGAAAGCACCTTAAATGTGCTTTCTTTAAGGAGACGCAATGAGACTTGGCTTTGTCAGAATGCGACAGCTTTCAGAGCAAAGCCTTAGTCGGAATTGTTACATATTAGTAAATGACCGAAAAATTTTATTCGCAGTTTCTGTATTAGTTTTCCGTTATATGAGTTTTTACAGTTGACCGGTTTTAAGCAAGTTAAAGTACTTATAAACTGAACCGCCTTCAATATCCCAACTAAAATCTTTGCACATAGCGGCTGCTTGCATACGCTTGATTTTTTCGGGTTTGGCAAAAAATGTATTGATGGCATGATTTAGGGTTTCGGTATAAGCATTATTGTTATTTTTAACGCGACGCGCCGTTATGTTGTTACCATAAACATGTTGTTTTTTGGCAAAGAAAACTTCGGTTCTAAAACCATCAACACCTTCTTCAATGGTATCAACCAAACCACCGGTTGATGTTGCCACCGGCAAAGCACCTTTTGCCATAGCTTCCATTTGCGTCAACCCGCAAGGCTCAAAACGAGAAGGCATCATATAAAAATCGGCAGCAAGCTGAATGGCGTAGGCAAACTCATCTTTATAACCACGGAAAACAAAAATGCGTTTAGCGGCAATCGGACTGACTTTTGCCACCTCATCTTTCAGTTTTTCCAGAAGCTGTTTGAAATAATCTTTATCACCGGCGCCACCGAGAACAAAAATCGGATATTCGCGGTAAGTGTGATTTTCCAAAACATTCAAAATGGCTTTGGCGGCAATATCATAACCTTTTTGTTCAACCAAGCGGCTGGTCATGCAAAAGACGGGCGTTTTAGCCACATTTTGAACCGATTTTTCAATATCGGCAAATTTATAAATATCAATCAGAGGAATGACCTCATCTTTATAAGCCTTGTCTTTGGCAATTTTAGAAATGAGCTTGATAAACTCTTGCTTGTTATGAAGTTTAACATCTAAGTGTTCAGCATCAAAATATTTGAAATCGGTGGTTTTGAAATAAGCGTTAATTGCCTCAATTTTATCTTTGAGCGGCGCAATCAGCTTTTTATCATATCCATTGACAATGCCGTAAAAATTACGGTGGTCTTTTCTGATTTTTAAGACATCACGAAAATCCAAGCCAAGCTCAAGTTCTTTAGAAACCTCTTCCATATAATTTTTGGAAACAGTCACAATTCTGTCTGCTGTAAAGACATTACAAGCTGCCTGATTGTAGCAATCGGAAATGACCAAACTATTCACGGCTCTGGGGTTACTGTTTTTAACAGTCTTGGCATTTTTAAACACGGTTGTTGCCAAATTTTCATACAAAGAGTTAAGAATTTTTGATGTATTATCGTAATCCCAACCCTGATAACCAAAGTGGTGTGCAATATGAATAATCGGAATATTTTTGAGCTGACGAACAATTTTTTCATCTAAAATTCCGGCATCAATTTGTGCCAAAGTAAAATATTTGGTCAAGCCGGACAAAGCACCCACGTGCCAATCATTTGCCAAAATCACATTCGGCAAAGCAATTTCACGGCAGTTTTTGCAAGCAATTGTTTCTAAGAGCTCATAAACGGCTTTAGAAAAGAACGCAAAACGCTCAACCTCATTAACGTTAAATTCATTCAAGACATAGCAACCGTCTTGTGCCGAAACATTTTTTGGGCTCGGATTAATAGAAAAGAACCTATCGCTCTCTAAAAAAATGTAATCGGTATTATCAAATTTTGCCGTATAGACATTAACGGCAAAGCGGCTCAAAACAGCACGATTACCAAAGAAAGGAACGTGAATGGTCTTAATTTTTTTGACCTTGATGCTTTTTCCCTCCGCCCCGAGATAAATATCACCGTTAAGCTCGGCTTTTTTCTTTCCGGTATTACCCAAATACATTGGGGTTACAACCGTGCAACGATGACCTTGTGCCCCAAAAGTTTTATTAAAAGCTTCCGGTAGTTCGGAGGCAATCATACCCAAGCCGCCCCATTTCATAAATGTTCCGGTTTCAGCCGAAACCATCCATGTATTAATTTTATCAATCTCGGGCCAAGAAAAACGCCCCAAGCATTGACTACGGGAAATATTCTGAATTTCTTTTAAATGAGGATTATTACAGACAGAATAGATAATTGAAAACTTTTTCTTTTTATTAAAATCTTTCTCTAAAAATTTATACTGCGCATCGGAACCTGTGATGGCAACATTATTATTCATGACTAAACCCTTCTGCCTTTAATAATTAATTTAGCGTCAAATTTATTTGATAATTGAG
The DNA here is from genome assembly GCA_944393225.1 of uncultured Alphaproteobacteria bacterium. Lineage (GTDB taxonomy): Bacteria > Pseudomonadota > Alphaproteobacteria > RF32 > CAG-239 > CAJLXD01. The sequence goes on along the minus strand of CALXZK010000007.1, from coordinate 59,095 downwards.
GTTAGATACTTGACTTGTGCGTCAATTATCACTAGATATCTAAATATAAAATCGATAAGTTGATTTGTAAAGAGGAATCGCATGACAAAAGATAAAAATAATGAAGAAAAACCGGCTGAAAACACAACATTTGATGTTAATGATGTTCCTACCGAAAATGAAGCTAATTTAAGTGAAGAAGAAATGGCGAAAGAGATAGCCGAAGCAGGTGATTTTTCACAAATTGAAAAAGACAATATTGAAAGTTTGCGCCTTGAAAATGCTCACCTCAAAGATGAATATTTAAGAGCTTTGGCCGAAAGTGAAAATACCAAAAAACGTTGCGCTCAAGAAATTGAAAAAAACAACAAATACGCTATTTCCTCCTTTGCTAAAAACTTACTGACCGTGGCTGATAATCTGCACCGCGCTATTGAAGCTGCCGCTCAAAATGCCGAAAATTGCCAAGATTTGCTCAAAGGTGTTGAGATGACCGAGACCGAGTTGATGAAAGTGTTCAACAAACACGGTATCACCAAAATGGAAGTTTTGAACAAACATTTTGACCCCAATTTCCATCAAGTTATTCAAGAAGTTGAAGATAAAAGCAAACCGAACGGCACCGTTATTGCCGAACTGCAAACCGGCTACATGATTAATGACCGTATTTTGCGTGAAGCCATGGTTGTGGTTTCTAAAGGTGGCGAATAAAAAGATAAAAAATATACATACCAAAACCGCTGATTTTTTTATCAATCAGCGGTTTTTTTGTTGATAATTTGGTAGGTATAGTCTTACAAAACCTCTCGACGACCAACATGGTCGGCTGCCGAAATCACACCTTCTTCTTCCATACGTTCAATCAAAGATGCGGCACGGTTGTAACCGATACGTAGTTTGCGTTGAATGTATGAGGTTGAGGCTTTTTTATCGTTACGGACAATTTCCACTGCTTGCGCATACAAGTCCTCATCGCCGCCGTCACCGCCGCCCATACCGGTTTTATCAAACACGGCTGAACCTGATGAGCCTTTTTCATTAAGCTCACCTTCGGTCACACCTTCAACATATTCCGGCTCTTTTTGTGATTTCAAAAATTCAACCACTTTTTCAACTTCGCTGTCTTTAACAAAGCTACCATGAACACGCAATGGTCTTTGACCGGCAGGCATATAGAGCATATCACCCATACCAAGGAGCTGTTCGGCGCCTTGCTCACCCAAAATGGTACGACTATCGATTTTTGAGGTAACTTGAAAACTGATACGCGTCGGGAAGTTTGCCTTAATCGTACCGGTGATAACATCCACAGACGGACGTTGGGTGGACATAATGAGGTGCAAGCCTGCGGCACGAGCCATCTGTGCCAAACGCTGAATGGCGGCTTCCACTTCCTTACCGGCAACAAGCATCAAATCTGCCATTTCATCGACCACAATCACAATGTAAGGCAACGGGGTTAAATCTAAATCTTGTTCTTCATAAATCGGCTGTCCGGTTTCTTTATCAAATCCGGTTTGGACGGTACGTGTAACCTTTTCGCCGCTGGCACGAAGTTCTTTAAGTTTTTGGTTATAACCGACAATATTGCGCACATTGAGTTTGGCCATCGCACGATAACGGTCTTCCATTTCACGCACTGCCCATTTCAAACCGATAACCGCTTTAGCCGGATCGGTAATCACCGGTGTAAGCAAATGCGGAATACCGTTATACATGGAGAACTCAAGCATTTTCGGGTCAATCATGATGAGTTTGCATTCATCAGGGCGCATTCTGTAGAGAAGCGACAAAATCATAGAGTTCACACCGACAGATTTACCGGAACCTGTGGTACCGGCAACCAACAAGTGCGGCATTTTAGATAAGTCGGCATAAACGTTACGACCACCGATATCTTTACCCAAAACCACGTTAAGAATATTTTTGGATTCTTCAAAAGCTTTATCTTCCAGAAGTTCTCTGAGCCATACGGTTTCGCGTTTGGCATTCGGCATTTCAATACCGATGGTATTAGAGCCGGGAACCACGGCAATACGAACCGATACAACAGACATTGAGCGAGCAATATCATCAGCCAAGCCGATAACTCGAGCTGTTTTGGTACCGGGAGCAGGCTCCAACTCATACAAGGTAACAACCGGACCGGGACGCACTTTAACAATTTTGCCGTTAACACCAAATTCCTGCAAAACATTTTCCAAATCTCTGGCAATGGCTTCAAGCTCTTTTTCATTAACTTGACCGGCATTTTTATCTTTGACCATGGAAAGCAAATTGACACTCGGTTTTTGATAACCGTCATCAACTTCTTTGTTTTTGGCAACAGACATTTTTGCAACCATTTTTTCAGCAGCGGGAGAACTATCGGAAACTTTAGGTTCTTTACGCTCTTTTGTCTTTTTAGGCTTAACCACGCGTTGCTCATCATTTTCTTTTTTGAAGCGACGTCCAAAATTGAAAATTCCGTAGCAACATTGTGCCAACAAGTTGGCTCCGCGAGCACAAAACTCATAAGCTTTTCTAAACCAAGCAAACCAATTTTTATAAGTAATACCAACGGCAAAATCAAAAGCCAAAAAGGCTAAAACAAACAAAATAAGGGCAAAAATATATTTTCCGTAGGCATAAACATAGATTGTGTTAAACAACGTCAATAAATGGCGGGCAAAAAACACGCCTATATTTCCGCCAATTTTGCCAAAGCCCCAAGTTTGCGGAACCAAACTGAGCAAAACAGAAAAACAAAATATACCGAAACCAAAAGCAAAAATGCGGCTGTAAGGATTAATCACTTCGCGCAATCGCAAGAGATGATATCCCCAAACAAAAGGCGCAATCAAAAACAGAGGCAAAGCATAGCCAAACCAAGATAAGATAAAGTCTGAACACAAAGCCCCCATGCTTCCTAACATATTGTGTACTTCGGCTGATGCCGTATTATAGGAGGAATCAAACGGGTTAAAAAAGAAAATACTTACAATCATAAAAAGGGATAAAAACATCAAAACCAGACCTAACAGCCTGATTCCGAGCTTTGCCGCAAAACTTTTTTCTTTTTTCTTCTTTTTCGCCATGAACCTTAATACCCATAAATGATTATATACAGGGAAGTATAAGCATAAATTATCAAAATATTCTTAATTATCACTCAAAAGTGCTGTAATCCGGCTTATGCATACCTTGCATATACTTTGGATCGGTTTGTTTAATCATGATAGCACGTTTAATTTTGGCAATATTAGCTTCTTTATCTTCCGGTTTATAAGGCTCTGAATGATTATTCCAAACCGTTGTCGGCCAATCCGGATCACCTTTTTTGCGGCAAACGATGTGAACATGAAGTTGCGGACAAAGATTGCCGATGGCAGCCACATTGGTCTGGTCATGAGGAAAGTTTTCTGCCATAACCTCTTCACATAAGTCAATCTCTCGCATGAGCTGCAATCTGTCTTCCATGCAAAGACCGAGCATGTTTTTAACATTTGCCACCCTCGGAACCAAAATCACCCAAGGGTAAAGAGCATTATCTTCAAACAAAACGGAACAAAGCTTCAAATCAATAACATGAGCTTTTTTAGCCAAAGCCGGAACAAGTTCAAACATTTTAACCTCTCGCATTCAACTTGTTTTTTTAATCAATATATAAGGGTTATAGACTTAATTGATTAATATGTAATTAATAAAGATTAACGATTCAAGTTTATAAAAGGCTTTAAATACTTGACTTTTTCGTTCTATAAGATAATGCTTTTCCTGATATTAATAATAAGGAAGACAATGAATGACTAGAGCTTTCGTATTCCCCGGACAAGGATCTCAATTTGTCGGCATGGGAAAAGAACTGGCTGAGAACTTTAAGTCAGCCAAAGAAGTTTTCGAAGAAGTCAATGAAGCCTTAAATCAAGACTTATTCAAAATTATGGTAGAAGGTCCGGAAGCGGACTTAACAATGACCAGCAACGCACAACCGGCATTGATGGCAAACTCTATGGCTGTTGTCAGAGTTCTGGAAAAAGAATTCGGCATCAACCTCAAAGATAAAGCCTCTTTTGTTGCCGGACACTCTTTAGGTGAATATTCAGCTGCTTGCGCTGCAGGTGTTTTCTCATTAACAGACACAGCAAAATTATTGCGTACCCGCGGTAATGCCATGCAAAAAGCCGTTCCGTTAGGTGTTGGCGGTATGGCTGCCGTTATCGGTTTGAGCGCAGAAAAAGTACGCGAATTGGCTGATGCATGTGCTGATGAAAACAATGTTTGCGTATGTGCCAATGACAACTCAGACGGACAAATTGTTATCTCCGGTCATATGGGAGCTATTGACAAGGCCGTTGAAATTGCCGGTCCCGAATTTGGTGCCAAACGCTGCTTAAAACTCCCTGTAAGTGCTCCGTTCCACAGCCCGTTGATGAAACCGGCTGCCGAAGTTATGGCCAAAGCCTTGCACGAAGTTAAAGCTCATGATGCCAACATTCCGTTGATTGCCAATGTTTTGGCTTCTGCCATCAGCAAAAAAGAAGAAATCATTCAACACTTAATCGAACAAGTAACAGGTTCTGTTCGCTGGAGAGAAAGTGTTGCTTACATGAAGAATAACGGTGTAACCGATGTTGTAGAACTCGGCGCCGGTAAAGTTTTGTCCGGTCTTGTAAAGAGATGCGACAAAGAAATTAATGCAATTTCAGTCGGAACAGCCGCTGAAATTGAAGAATTGGCTAAAAGTTTAATTTAATAAGGAAAACAGACATGTTCGAATTACATGATAAAGTAGCTTTGATTACCGGTGCTGCCGGTGGTTTGGGCGACAAAATTGCTCGCACTTTGCACAAACAAGGCGCAACTTTGGCTTTGACCGATATGCGCGAAGAACCCATGCTCAAACTCAAAGAAGAATTGGGTGACCGCGTAGAAGTTTTCACAGCTAACTTGACCAACGCTGACGATGTTAAAAACTTGGTTGCTAAAGTTGAAGAAAAATTGGGTCGCATTGACATTTTGGTAAACAATGCCGGCTTAACCAGAGATAACTTGTTCATGCGCATGAGCGATGAAGATTGGCAATTGGTATTGGATGTTAACCTTTCTGCCGGCTTCAAATTGGCAAAAGCTGCTGTTCGCGGCATGATGAAACGTCGTTTCGGTCGTATCATCGGTATTGCATCTGTTGTTGGTGTAACCGGAAACGCTGGTCAAGCAAACTACTCTGCTTCCAAAGCTGGTATGATTGCTATGAACAAATGCTTGGCTCAAGAAGTTGGTTCTCGCGGCATTACCGTAAACTCTATTGCTCCGGGTTTCATTCGTACTCCGATGACCGATGTTTTGCCTGATGATGTTAAAGCTGCTTTGCTTGCAAAAATTCCTGAAGGCAAACTTGGTGAAGCTCAAGATATTGCTAACGTTGTTGCTTTCTTGGCCTCTGATGAAGCTCAATACATCACCGGTCAAACCATCAACATCAACGGTGGTATGGCAATGATTTAAGGTTTTATACCTTGATACAACAAAAGCACTTGCTCAAATTTGAACAAGTGCTTTTTTTATGATTTAAGAAAGAAAAAACAATCCTCTTTCAAAAAATAACCTTCATCTTCTTGGTTTTTGGCAAATTCGGGTTTCAAGATTCCGCCTTTTTTAAGATAAAAGTTTTGAGCTTTTTCATTACCACGAAGAGCAAACAAATAAAAATCATCATGAACTTCTTTAGCAAAAGCGGCTAAGAGAGCAGAACCATATCCACGATTCTGTTCTCTATCATCAACATACAAAGCATAAAGTTCGTGCTTTATCAGGATTCGCGCATCTGTTCCGATTCCACCCCAAACAAAGCCTGTTACGATTCCTTTTTCATTTTCCGAAACCAAAACAATATGTTGCCTCTCTTTCAGGCGATTCTCCCAGCGCAAAACTCTCTCTTGTGAAAAAGCTCTTTTTTGCAAAATAACATCAGGCAACATGTCTGTATATGTTTTTTGCCAACCGTCGCTTTGTATTTTTGTGATGGAAAAAGCATCAAAAACCTCTGCATAACGTATTTTCATGATTGATTCCGTAAAAAAATATTGATTCATTTAGAAATAAAGGTATGTTACTAACCATATATGCAGAAAATGGTATAAAAAGAATAAAAATCGGCGGCATGAAAAAATTAAACCGTTACATAATCAGACAAATATTCGTGGGCTTTTTGTTGGTAACCTTCTCATTAATGTCCATTATTTGGCTGACACAGTCTTTACGCTTTGTTGAATTGATAACCAACAAAGGGATTCCTATGAGCATATTCGTACAGCTCACCTCACTTTTAATGCCCAGAATTTTCACCATTTTAGCACCAATTGCCGTATTTGCCGCTGTTTTGTTTGTTTATAACCGCATGCTTTCCGACCGCGAGTTGGTTGTTATGAAATCTGCCGGCATCAGCCCGCTTCAATGCGCCGTTCCCGCCATTGTTTTCGGATTGCTGATGTCTTTCTTTAATATCTTTGTATACAACTATGGTATTCCATGGTCGGAAAAACAGTTTGCCGAGCTACAATGGAAAGTGAAAAATGATGTTTCTCATCTCATGCTCAGAGAAGGAGAATTTACCACTCTGCAAAACGGTTTAACCGTTTTCATCACCACACATGAAAAAGACGGCTCCATCACTGGAATTATGGTCAATGATGAAAGAAATCCCGCCTCTAAAGTAACCCTATCTGCCGAAAAAGGTCGTGTTATTTACACCGATAAAGGTCCCAAAATCATCATGGTCAACGGTGCCCGCCAAGAAATTAATAAAAAGAGCCAACAATTCACATCTGTATCTTTTGCCAGATATTCAGTCGATTTCGGCATACAAGAAAGCCACCGCAAAAAAGAAGCCGGCGTCAGAGAAAGAAGTTTGGAAGAATTGTTAAGTGCTCGCAACAACCCAAATTTAGATAAAAAAGAAGCCAACCGCTTTTTCGTTGAAGGCAACCGCCGCTTGCTCAATCCTTTCTTCAACCTTCTTTTTGCTGTTTTAGCTTGTACTGGCTTACTTTGCGGAAACTTCAATCGTCGCGGTCAAACCAAAATTATATCCATTTCCGTTACCTTAATGATTGTCATTTTGGCATTAGATCTATCTTTAACAAACATTGCCGTTAACAACATATCTTTATTATCTTTAATTTATGCCAACTTATTATTACCGCTTTTTGCATGCATATATTTATTACTTTATTACAATCCGACAATGTTCAGTCGCAAAAAACATGTTCCCGAAGAGGTCTTAAGTCATGACTAGACCCACAATCGGAAAATATTGTCTTTTGGCATCTCTCTTGCTTGGAACCAGCATGGCTCAGGCACAAGAAGTTGTATACAACACAACCGACGCCGGAGTTGTATTAAACGATTCTGATGTAGAAACATTACCCCAAGCAACTATGGAGCCTCTCAACTTGGCAGATGCCGCCAATATTGTAAAACCCCAAGTTGAAGAAGAAGAACAAGATATTTATTTCAGCGCCAATGAAATGCAAAATGACCAGCATTTGCAAACCATCACGGCAATAGGTGATGTTAATATTGTGCGCGACACACTAACTGTAAAAGCAGATAAAATCGTTTACAACCAAAAAGACGATGTTGTCACGGCTGTCGGTAATGTTGTTTTACTTAACGAAGATGGCACCGTTGTTTTCTCTGACTATGTTGTTTTATCAGATAAAATGCAAGAAGGAGAAATGGAAAACATCAAAATCATCATGAAAGACAAAAGTCAGGTTGCTGCAAGCAAAGTAACCAAATACGCCAATGATGATAAAGAAATGGAAAACGCCGTTTATTCTCCTTGCGATGTATGTACCGGAAAAGACCCTTTATGGCAACTTAAAGCCAAAAAAATTAAACACGACGCAAAAAACAAAAATGTCTATTACGACCATGCTTTTCTGGAATTAAAAGGTGTCCCTGTATTTTACACCCCGTTCTTATCACATCCGGATCCGACGGTTAAACGCCGTTCCGGCTTTTTGATTCCAAACATCGCCAGCAGTTCATATTTAGGAGCTGCCGTTCAACCTAAATATTTTTGGAACATATCCGACCATGAAGATTTATTGTTAGATCCTATTTTCTCTACCGATAAAGGCTTAATTTTCAGCGGTAAATATAATAAATATACCTATCGTGGCGACTTAACTGCGGAAGGTAGCTTCATGCGTGATGATGACAAAGATGAAACGCGCGGAAATATCTTCGCTAAGGGGCGATATGAGGTCAATGATTATTGGGTTGCCGATATGGACGTCAACTATGCTTCCGACCGCAACTATCTGAAAGATATGTCCTTAGACAAACAAGATGATGCATGGCTCACATCAAGCTTAAAGATGCAAGGTTTTGATAACCGAAACTACGCATCTATCGAAAGCTACTATTATCAGCTTTTGAGTTATGACATGAAAGAATATGATGAGCCTGTTGTTTTGCCTTTGATGAACTATGAAAACATCAGCGATGTTGGACCTTATGGAGCTTATACCAAAACAAATTTGAACTTTGCCTCCATTTATCGTGAAGAAGAAACCAACACTCAACGCTTCTCAATGATAAACTCTTGGGTTTTACCGTACACTTCTCCCTACGGTGAAAAATATCGCATGGTTGCATCGGTAAAATCAGATTTGTATTATGTTGACAATTACCTTAATCCTGAAGGAGAAGAATTCACCGGCGGAGTTGCCAGAATTTTCCCGCAATTAGGTTTGGAATGGAAGTTACCGTTTATCAGAGCAAGCGAAACATCTCGTCAGATTTTAGAGCCGACCGTTGTTGCCGTCTTGGCTCCAAACGATAGTAACATGACTGATAAAATCCCCAACGAAGACAGCCAGGATTTTGAATTGGACGATTCTAATGTTTTGGATATTGACCGTTATGCCGGTTATGATCGTAACGATACGGGAAGCCGCGTCAGCTATGGTTTTAACTGGAGTTCTTATGGAGATATCACCGGTCGTACTTCTGCCTTTTTAGCTCAAAGTTATTACTTTGATAAAAATGAAACATTGAATAATGTCAGCAGCAAAGATCTTAATGAAAAAGAAGGTCATTTGAGCGACTATGTCGGTCGTGTTTATGCCAGACCAAACGATTATTTTGATTTGAACTATCGTTTCAGAGTAGATAAAGATGACTTTGAACTGACATACAGCGAGCTTTCAACATCTATTGGTCCACAAATCTTGAATGCTTACATTTCATACATATATTTACAAGATAACAGCAATTCTTCTTTAATTGAGAACAGCGAACGTAAAGAACTTTATACCGCATTAAGAAGTAAGCTAACAAAGAACTGGAGCGTCAGCATTTATAACCGTCAAGACCTGACCGATAACGGCGGTTCTCTGGAATACGGCGGTGATTTGATTTATGAAGATGAATGTACAGCTCTTATTTTGTACTTACAGAAAGACAACTCAAGCGATCCTGAGTATGATGGTGATTTTGAATTTGGTGCCAACTTCTTGTTAAAAACACTTGGTGGAACAAGCAAATAGAAAAGGAGATTTTGATGAAAAAATTTTTAATTTTGTTAGGCTTAAGCCTGAGTATCATCAGTCACAATGCTCAAGCCCAAAACTCCATAAAAATCGCAGCTTTGGTCAACGGAGAAATCATCTCCAACCAAGATATTCAAAACCGAATTAACTCCTTTTTGATGACGTCGCAAATTCCCTTAAATGACCAAACCAAAGGAATGATTGTGCAAAAAGTCATCCACTCAGCCATTGATGAAAAAATCAAACTTCAAGCAGCCGAAAAAGATGGTATAACTATTTCGGAAAAAGACATTGATAACGCAGTTGCCAATTTTGAAAAAAGCAACAAAATTCCAAGCGGTGAATTAAAAAATATTTTAAAAGAAGCCAACGTTTCACAAAAGAGTTTTCGTGAACAAATGAAAGCCGATTTAGCTTGGGTTCGCTTTTTAAGAAACAAATTGCGTATGGAAGGAAACATCACTCAAAGTGAAATTGAAAATGCCTTGGCTGAAGCTAGAAAAGATTTAAACACACCAAAATATCAAATCTCAGAAATCTTTGTAAAAAAGGCTAAAGCCAAAGATATTCAAGATTTGGTTGAAAACTTGAGAAAAGATCCGCGCTTTGAGCTTTATGCCATGAAATTTTCTGATAGTCCGAGTGCTGCCAAAGGCGGCAACTTAGGTTGGGTTAACCAAGGTAAACTTCCTGAGAAATTGGAAGAAACCATTTTAGGGATGAAACAGGGAGAAATCAGCGACGCCATTCTTTTGAATGATGGTTACTATATCATCCGTTTGAACCAAACTTTTGACCCCAGAAAAGATAAACCGACCATGCCAAACAAGGAAGAAATTCAAAACTACCTGACCAACCAAAAGATGGAAACTTTGGCTCAAAAATATTTACAAGATTTAAGACAAAAAGCCGTTATTGAAATCAGAAACTAAAATGACCGATTTAGCAATCAAAATAGATGAGCTGCCTAGCTTAAGAGAAACGGTAGAAATGCATGGACTAATGGCAAAAAAAGCCTTAGGACAAAACTTTTTGTTGGATAGAAACATCACCGACAAAATCATCAACACCTCTTTAGCAAAGCAAAATAAGCCTGATTTCAGCGGAGAATATGTCTTTGAGATTGGTTCCGGACCAGGAGGGTTGACACGCTCTGTTTTGCGCCACAATCCTAAAAAATTGACCGTTGTCGAGATGGATGACCGTTGCATAGAAATCATGCAAGAAATCAGAGAAAAAGTCGGTGAAGATAAGCTTGAAATCATCAACGGCGACGCCATGAAACAAGATTTTTCTCAATTTGAGGGTCATCCCAAAAATATTGTCAGTAACTTGCCTTATAACATTTCCGTTCCGCTCTTGGTCGGTTGGTTAAAGCAAATTGAAAATTTTGACAGTCTGACCTTGATGTTTCAAAAAGAAGTAGCTGATAGAATTTGCGCACCGACATGCTGCAAAGACTATGGTCGTATTTCCATTCTTTCTCAGCTCTTGTGCAAAATTGAACGCTTGTTTGACATCAATCCCAGCTGTTTTGTACCGGCACCCAAAATTTGGTCAACCGTTGTTTTGTTTCGCCCAAAGCATGCCGATATCAGTAATGAACTTTTGGAAAAGGTAGAAAAACTAACCACGCAAGCCTTCAGCCAACGCCGTAAGATGATTCGCCAAAGTTTGAAATCAGTTAAAGGTTTGGAAGAAAAATGCGCCTCTTTAGGCTTAGATTTAACCTTACGTGCCGAACAAATCACACCGGAACAATATTTAGAGCTTGCCAAACTACTTTAGGCAGCTTAACGGGTGCAAACGCTTAACCGTATCAATCAATTTTTCCGAAGTAATATGCGTATAAATTTCGGTTGTAGAAATATCTTCATGACCGAGCATTTTTTGCACGCTACGCAAGTCTGCATCATGATTAAGTAAACGCGTGGCAAAAGTGTGGCGCAGAACGTGTGGTGAAATTTTTTCAGGCGAAATACCGGCTTCGGCAGCAATCTCTTTCAAAGCCATAAAAAATGCCTCTCTGGTCATATGTCCCGAAGATGATGTAAGCGAAGGAAAAAGCCAAATGGATTTTCGCCCGCCACGAATAAAATTATCGCGATAAGTTGTATAATCCAGCACGGCTTCTATTGCCTCATCAGAAATCGGAATAAGCCGCTCTTTGCTCCCCTTACCTCTAACTAAAATTTCTTTTTTATCAAAATTGATACAGTTTTCAGGTAGTCCGACAAGCTCAGAAACACGCAAACCGCAAGCTGACATTAAAACCAACATCACGGCCAGGCGACGCGCATGCATTCCTTCTTTACTTTGCGCCGTATCAATCAGGCGTTTGAGCTCATTTTCCGTTAAAAACTTGGGTAACGGCTTTTCTTGCTTGGGAGCCATTAAATAAGCGGTAGGATTCTCTCTGATTTCCTTTTCGGAAAAAAGAAATTTGAAAAATTCTTTTAATGCTGAGATTTTGCGGGCAATACTTTTGGGAGCATAATTCATACGGCTAAGCTTCTGCACATATTGATAAACATCATTATCCGTGACATTTGCCATATCAGAAACGGTAACGATTGCCAAAAACTGCTCTAAATCACGCTGATAATTTTCAATCGTATTCTGTGAGGCGCCGCGTTCGGCAACCATCATGGCCAAAAAGCTTTCGAGTAATGCTCCCGCCGACATGATTATTTATTGTTCAAAAAAGTATTTTCCAAAGGTTGTTCTACATGTTCAACTTTAACTGGAACTTCGGTAGAAATGACAAAAAGGAAAGCCAAAACAATAATTAATCCCAAAATATAAAAGATAGCCTTTGATTTTTTTTGACGCATGATATATAAACCTTAATTAAATTAAAACTGTTTATATAACAGTTAGCACAAAATCTATAAAAGAAAAATGAAAAAAAGTAACAATGGTCAAAAAAATAGATAAAATAATTTTACTTGTCGGATTAATGGGCAGCGGTAAAACCAGCGTTGGTAAAAGATTGGCAAAAAAATTAAATTTGCCCTTTATCGATGGCGATACGGAAGTGGAAAAAGCAGCCGGCTTATCCTTAATGGATTTATTAAAATGCTTTGGTGAAACCGAGTTTAGAGCCGGAGAAATGCGTGTAATGAAACGCTTGCTGCAAGGTGCGCCTTGCGTTTTAGCTTCCGGCGGCGGTTCATTTGTTGCCGAACAAACCCGAGCTTTAGCAAAAGAACATGCCTTAACCATTTGGCTCAAAGCCGATATTGATGTTTTGTATCACCGCACGGCAGGAAGAAAGCACCGCCCGTTTTTAATCGGCAGTGATGACCAATTAAAAAGCAAACTGGAAAGATATATAAACGAAGAATACCCCTACTATTCTGAAGCCAATATTGTGGTTGAAACCAAAGACGAACAAGTTGACCTCACCGTCAACCGCGTCATTGCCGCCATCAATAAATATATGGAAGAAAACAAGGAATAACCTACAACAATTATCTCTCTTTCTGCACTTTTGATTGATAATTCACATCAATATCTTTGGCTTTAAAGAGGTCATAAACATTACCGCCGATTTTGTCATCAAAATAGGCTTTAAGTTTATAACGTGGCTCAATCATTTCTTTGGGTATGGAGATATTAAACCTTTGTGCATATTCTTGCGCCCTTTGCTCCAAAGTAACGATTCCATCCTTGTTTGCCATAGTGTCAGAGAGTTGAATAAGCAAATCGACATCCGTTCGCGGATTATTTTTTAAGAAAGCGGCAACAAAATCATAATCGGCTTTGTTGCCGAAAAACATTTTAGAACAAGATTCAAAAGGCGGTATAATATTCCACGGAAACATATGGGTAATGGCAGAACGAGCCGCATCAGCATCTAAATCAATCAGCTTTTCATAGCCCAAAATTCCGTGAAAGCGCTTTTCTCTTTCCTCTTCAGTGCGAGAAATATCGTGAAGCATTGCCGCAACATAAATTCTCTCAGGATTCAAACCTTCAATTTTTTGCGCAATGGTTTGAGCAACTTTTGCTACACCCAAAACATGATTTTCATAAGTATACCAAGTATCAGGAACTCTGCCTAAAGAAATTTCTTTATCTCTGAGTTGGTCTATTAAACTTTTAGCCTCTGTTTTTGTCAGCATAAAAAATCCTAATCTACACTTTCTAAAAATTGCTCTAGTTCCCCGTTATACGAGTTTTTTAGAAAAGTTTGTTATATGAGAAAGATAATAAGATTTAAGGAAAATTGTGAAGGAGTGTACAAATAAGTACATGACTGAACAATTTATCCGCAAAATCTGTATTAGATTTCCATAGAACAGACTTTTCCCTATCTTGCGGAGACAAGCGACATCGACGATATCGTATCCCCCATACCCACGAGAGTAACCGGCTTTTCAATCAAAATTGTCGGAAGGGCAATAACATCAAAACCGTCAAAGGTTGAAATACCCGTTTCAAGCAAAGAAGCATCTCCGATATAAGATGCCAAATCTTTAAGCTCGTTAAGGCCGACATCAGAAACTTCACGACCTTGCGCCCAAAGCAAGTTCTCTTTTTGGTTCACGCTACCCGTACCGGCTTTTCCGGCGGCAATTGTGGCGGCAGTCATCATACCACGCAGGTTGGCTTCAGGAGAAACAAAAGCGTTTTTGTCTTGCAAAGTGATATAAAGCCCAAACATATGCAACTGAATTCTGGGAGCTTTGAGAGCCTTTTTAATAGCCACCAGCGCTTTGAACATATTTTGACTATGCGTATCTTTTTCGCAAGTTTCAGCCAATTTTTCTTGTCCGATAATCTCCAAAATATCAATAGCTTCACGCTCATTGATACCGATTGAATCTACTTTCGGTGCAATCTTTTCAATAATGGCTTTACGTACAGCTAAATCTTGTGTGGAAGCAATTTCCAAATGCACGATGGTACCGTTATCTTTCCAAGCCTTAAGCATCGGCAAAACACTATGGGTGAGTGCCACACCGTCATTATTTTCGGTCAATGCATGGAAACCGGATAAAATCATATAGTTGAGCTTATTTTTCTCAGCAGCTTTCACAAAGTTTTCATCCATCACCAAATGAAGGTTCAATGGATCATAGGTCGCAATAAAACGGTTTGCTTTTGGGCAAACAAAGGTTTCGCCATCAAGCTCAACTTTATCACCTTTATCAAACTCAATAATCCAGTGAATGAGAGGAATATCGGTTTTGCGGTCAATTTGATAAGCTGGCTTTTCATTACCTTTTTCATCAAAAGAAAGCAAGTTATCAAGAGTTAAAAATTGTTGAGCCTGCAATTCGGGCAAAGAGTTGGCATGAGCATAAACTTTTTTCACACCGGCAACGGCTAAGATATTAGCCACAATGCCGCCTTGTCCACCCATCTGCAAACGGTCATAACCTAAATTTTTGACCATCCAATCATAAACGAGCTTATCTTCGGTCAACCATTCTTCAGCAATACCTTTAGAAAAGCACTTGAAAATGCCTTTAATAACATCTTGCGGGGTAGAAAGCTTAGTTTCTTTAATATCTTGAAGTTGTTTCAACGACAGATTTTGCTTTTTTGCCAACTCGGCTATTTTTTTACCGCTGATTTTTAACACCGCATCCACATTGGTATTAAAAGCAGTCGCCGCGCTTTCAACCTTTTGAACGTCTTGTAAAGTTTGCGGTACAACTTTATATTTTTCAAGCCAAGAGGTTTTAGCTTTAGCAAAATCTGTCATCTCATCAATCTCCGTTAATCATCATCTTCTTCATTTTCAAGAGCCGGAATTTGCTCTGCAATATCTTGCGGAACTTCGGCAAATTTAGCACCTTCATTTTTCTCAATATAGAGATGCCATTTTTTTGTACCGAAAGAACCACATTTATCACAAACGGCTTCCCATTTATCAGAAACTTCACCGCAGTCTTCGCAAACCCAACCGGAATCTTCATCACAAGTTTTCATGCGTTGTTTCCACTCAGCGGCAGCTTTTTTGTCTTTATTTGCTTTTTCTTCATAGGTTGCCAAGAGAGAACAAATTTTCTTGGTACAAGGATTGTTAATGATAAACATATCAATTTCGGTTTTAGCTTTGTTCCACAAACCGGCTTTAACGGCCAATTCGGCAATCAATCGATTATTCAAAGACGGACGCAAGCTGTTCATATTAGCCCAACCTTCAATACGTTTGATTTGGTCTAAAATATCATCTTCAGGCCAAAGTTTCATATATTCATAAGCCAACTCATCAACCGGATTTCTCTTCCAAGCCTGAGTCAAAATATTAGCGGCTTTTCTGACCTGATTATCATGCTCTTTGTAATAACGAGCCAAAGAAATTGCGGCAGCGACCAAAGTTTCATCAGCTTCAAAAGATTGAGAAGCAAACTTAAAGAAGTTAACTTCATCTTTTTTGGCTTTGAACTCAAAAGCTCTTTCCAAAAGCACGATAGATTTAAATCTATCATAGTTAACTTTATTAATAATTTTCTTTTTCAAGCCGGCATCAAGCACCTGCATAGCACCTTCCCAATCTTTGGCTTTGGCACGCAATTCAAAGGCACTTTCAATAACCCAATACAAATCTTGACGCAGTTCATAAGCTTTATTAACGGTAGCCAAGGCTTCTTTAAATTCTTTTTTCTGCATTTGTGCTTCAACGGCAGCTTTCAAACCGATAAGTTGAATATTTTCATTTTTCATCATCTTACCGGAGAGTTTTTCCATCTTATCAAAGTCTTTTTCGCCTTTATAAATTTTCATTTTCAAGACATCGATGATCGGATCATCACCAATGATTTTTTTGAGTTTAGAAAGATTGGAGCGCGCTTCTTTCATATCACCGGCGGTAATAGAGGTCATAGCCTGCAAAACAAGGAGCATGGAGTTATCAAAATCATGGCGGTTGATAATCATTTTCTCGCTAATTTTTCCGGCCAAAACATCAATAGCAGCATTTTCATCGGTATTATCTCTAAAGACGGAAGTTCTGTAAACTTCTTTGAGCTGAGCTTTTTGCACGGCTCTGATAATTCTGGTCAACAAATCAATAATGGCAAAAATCACCAAAAGGAAGAGCATTGCTTCCGGAATAGAAAACTCAAAATAAACCTTACGCCAGCTTACGGCAACCAGGCTGGCTCTGTCCATCATCCATATTGTAAAAGTAAAAATAAGTCCAAGGAAAATAAATATTGAAGTTTTTCTAGTCATGCTGCGTCTCTTTCTTAATAAAGTTTACCTTCAAAGCCGCCAAATAATAAGTTGCAATTTGAGAAATGGCTTCATCAAAAGCAATTTTTGTTTGAGCTTTTTCCATCCAAGCCATGAGCGAAGGCTCATTTTGCAGATTCGCATTGGAAAGATGTTGTAACAATACAACAGCTTTTTTAATATTTCCTGAATTTACCAAAATTTTTACATTTTCCAATTCTTGAATATTTTGATTTACCGGAGATTTCTCACCGTTTTTCTGCACTTTAATATATTCGCTGATTTTGCTGTTCAAACGATCTTTCCATGTTTTTTCGGATTCTTGTTTGGTCTGTTCAAGCAAAGAGGAATAAACTTCATCAAAAGACTTCATCAAATAAGCATTATTGAAAATACCGTCAACGGCTGCTTTTTGTACCACTTCCAAAGCGGGTTTGATTTTGACGTTATCAGCGGCAAGCTGGTTCAACACCTCGGCTTCATAAATAAAACTACCGCCCTTTTCGGCAGCATCTTTCACCATCATGGAGGCGGTTAAAACAACGGCACTTTGGTCTGTGATTCGGCTCAACACATCCAACTGTTGTTCTGCGGCATCAAGACGTGTCAACATTCCCAAAACTATCGCTACATCAGCTTTGGAATTAATCACGTTTTGGTTAAATTTTTCGAGCGTATCAAAGCGTTTTTCCAAAGTAGCGGTATCTTGTTTTTGCGCTTGCAAACTTTGCAACAAAGCAATTTGGGTTCTTAAATCTTTCACCTCTTGTCTAAGCAAAGCCACTTGGTCAACTTCAGGAGTTGCGGATTCGCTATTTGTGTTTGCAAAAAGCTCTTTTGTTTTAGCAGACAAATCATCAGCCAAATTCGGATTTTTCCAAAAGGCATATCCGCCGCCTAAAACAAGCGCAATCAACAAAACTCTGAAAGTAAATTTACCGAAAGCATGCGTTTTAACGGGCAAATTTTCGGTTTGTTCTTTTTTCTCTTTCGTATCAGCCATTTTCCCAAATTCCTTATTTGCTATTTTTATTTTCTTAGTGTATATAAATAAAAAAAACTTTCAATAAAATAACGGAAAAAAAACAATGTTGGTATTAGGAATTGAGAGCAGCTGTGACGAAACCGCAGCCGCAATAGTCAACGAAAAGAAAGAAATTTTGGGTGAATGCTTGTGGACACAGATAGAAGACCACAAAGTTTTTGGCGGTGTTGTACCTGAAATTGCCGCTCGCGCCCATTTGGAACACATTGACGAGATTGTTGAACACACCTTAAAGAAAGCCAATTTAAAACCCGAAGACATTGATGCCTTTGCTGCATCTTCCGGTCCGGGCTTAATCGGCGGTGTTGTCATTGGTGTTATGGCAACCAAAGCCTTGGCTTTAGCTTTGAACAAGCCTTTTATTGCCGTCAACCACTTGGAAGGACACGCTTTGGCTCCACGCTTGACCGGAGATGTAAAATATCCGTACCTGTTATTGCTTGTTTCCGGCGGACATTGTCAAATTTTAATCGTTCGCGGTGTTGGTGATTTTGAAAGACTTGGCACCACAATTGATGATGCTGCGGGAGAAGCTTTTGATAAGGTTTCCAAAATGCTCAATTTAGGCTACCCCGGCGGTCCGATTATTGAAAAAATGGCAGAAACCGGTGACGAAACCCGCTTTGTTTTGCCGCGTCCGTTAGCCAACTCCGGCGATTGCAACTTATCTTTCTCAGGCTTAAAAACCGCGGTTAGAAAAATCATTGAATCTTACGCTGTTGACGGCAATATCGAGCATGTCAGCTTGAACAAAAAAGACACGGCAGATATTTGCGCCAGCTTCCAATTAGCTGTTGCCGATTGTTTAATTCACAAACTTGAAAAAGCCATCAAAATTTTCAAAAAAGAATGCCCTGAAGGCAGAGATATCGTTGTTTCCGGAGGTGTTGCCGCCAATACTTACTTACGTAAAAAAATGGCAGCATTAGCAGAAAAAGAAGGTTTAATTTTCTCAGCTCCTCCTATCCGTTTTTGCACCGATAACGGTGTCATGATTGCTTGGGCTGGTTTAGAGCGTTTTCAAAAAGGCTACACCAATGAGCTCGACTTCAAACCCCGTCCGCGTTGGCCTTTAGATGAAAATGCACCCAAAGCAGCCGGTGCAGGCGGAGTTAAAGCATGAGAAACAAAAAAGAAATATTGGAGATTATGGAAATCTTCCAAAAAGAAGATCCCAATCCCCGTTGTGAGTTAGACTATAAAAATGCTTTCACCTTGCTTGTTGCCGTTGTTCTTTCGGCTCAAAGCACCGACAAAGGCGTAAACAAAGCCACCAAAGCTCTGTTTGAGGTAGCAGACACACCGCAAAAAATGGCTGATTTGGGATTGGAAAAAATCAAAGAATATATCAAAACAATCGGTCTATATAACAACAAAGCCAAAAACATTTTGGCTCTAAGTCAGGAGCTGGTTGCCAAATATCATGGGGAAGTTCCCGAAAACCGTGAAGCTTTGGAAAATCTCCCCGGTGTCGGACGCAAAACAGCCAATGTCGTCTTAAATGTTTGGTTCAATCAACCGACTTTGGCTGTTGATACACATGTTATGCGCATTTCACAAAGACTTGGTTTCAGCGAAGGTAAAACCCCTTTAGCCATCGAGCAAGATTTAATGAAAGTTTTGCCGACCGAGTATGTTAAAAATGCCAATCACTGGCTGGTTTTGTTCGGACGCTATATTTGCAAGGCTCAAAAGCCCGATTGCGAAAAATGTCCGATAGCATCCTATTGTCACAGCAAAGATAAAAGAATATAAATAGGTGGTAAAGCAACTAATAAAAAAGGCTGATTTCTCAGCCTTTTTTATTAACCATCTTCCAAATGCAGCAGAACCGAAACGCTGATAAGCGTTGCCACCAAAGTGGGCGTGCATACAGCCAAAAACGCCGGAATTGTTCCGTTCAAACCAAAAGCGTAAATCAGTTGCG
The DNA here is from genome assembly GCA_944393225.1 of uncultured Alphaproteobacteria bacterium. Taxonomy (GTDB): domain Bacteria; phylum Pseudomonadota; class Alphaproteobacteria; order RF32; family CAG-239; genus CAJLXD01. Next base: position 39,411 of record CALXZK010000007.1, on the reverse strand, counting down.
ACATAAAATAAACAATAAAACCTGTGGTAATACCCCCCACAATCAAAAACATTACTCCGCCGCGACGGTTATTGGCTCGCAAAGCAAACAAAGCTGCCACCAAAACCATGGAGCAAAGCAAGAAAGGCGAAACCAACAAAGAATAATAACGCATCAAGTGTTTTTGCGCAGAGAAACCGGCATTTTCATAAAAACGAATAGTATCAGGCAAATCCCAAAAAGAAATGGCATCAGGTTCAACAAAGTTTTCTTTGATTCTGTCAATTGTTAAAGCTGATTTATATTTCATACTGTTAAGCGTTTGGGTTGGTTTTCCGGCTTCATAAACGCGCACATCCTTCAAATCAAAATAACCTTCATGAAGAATGGCTGCAAAAGCTTCAATGGTTCTTTGTGGCTGGGATTGTCTGTCCATTTCCAAAATGCTAACATTGCGAAGCAATAATGAATCTTTTCCTTCCTGACGAGCAGATTTTGCCTGCATCACTTGGAAAGTGTCTTCATCAACGGCTTCTCTTGTCCACAAACCTTTGTCGGAAAACAAAACCGCATTGGGGTTTCTGGTATCAAAACGGTAATCCAGCGTTTCATAAATTTCATACAGACGAGCGGCAATTGGGTTAACCAAAGTAATGTTTAACACGCCCAAAACAAAAACAGCAAACAAAACCGGTGTTAAAAAGCCCCAAATGGAAACGCCGGCAGCACGAATAATCACAAATTCATTACTTTTGCTCACACGCCAAAAAGTGACCATGGCGGCAATCATCATAACAAACGGAAAGACCATATCAATGGTTTTGGGCATCTTGGTCAGGGCAATTTCCAACAAAAACCAAAAAGTAACATCTTCACGACCGGAGGCTTTGCGCAAGAGTTCAACCATCTCAAACATCAAAACCACCCCAACCACCATCAGGAGGACGGAAAGGAAGTTAATTACAATTTGTTTGGCCAAATAGCGACCTAAAATGGACTTTGGGTTCATCGGAACAATCTTTTAACAGTTAATATTAACGACAAAATATATCATCATATATAAAATATCAAACTAAAAATTAGTCTTGAAGCATAGAGAGATAACGTTCCACGCTGTCCGGCAAGATGATGACAATATTTTTACCTTTCATTTCCGGACGTTGACCGAGTTTAACAGCAGCGGCAACGGCAGCTCCGGCAGAAATACCGGCAGAAACACCTTCAAGCATACCGAGCTGTTTGGAAAAGAACTCAGCATCTTCGTCGGTTATATCCATCACTTCATCCACTAAAGATTTATCATAAAATTCCGGCACAAAACCAGCACCAATTCCGGGAATTTTATGAGCTCCGGCTTGTCCTCCGTTCAAAACCGCACTTGAAGCAGGCTCTACGGCAACCACATGCAAATCCGGATTATATGTACGCAAAGTGGAAGCAATACCGGTTAAAGTTCCTGAAGTTCCGACCGAGCAAACAAAAGCATCAACTTCTCCGGCCGTATCTTCAATAATCTCAATACTTGTAGTAAAACGGTGTGCATCTGGGTTTGCTTGGTTAGAAAATTGACGCAGAAGAATAACATTTTCATTTTTTTCTGCCAACATATCTGCCTTGGCGATAGCACCTTGCATACCATCTTCGGCAGGTGTCAAAATCACTTCTGCCCCAAAGTGACGCATAAGCATGATGCGTTCTTTAGTCATATTTTCAGGCATGGTAATAACAAGTTTATATCCTTTGGCGGCGCAAATTCCGGCCAATCCGATACCGGTATTACCGCTGGTAGCTTCAACAAAAACGGTTTCATCGGTAATTTTATGTGTTTTTTCAGCTTGTTCAATCATATTCAAAGCCACACGGTCTTTAATGGAAAAAAGCGGATTTAAAAATTCGCACTTTGCCAAGAGATGCGCTTTAACGTGAAAATGTTTTGCCAAACACGAAAGTTGCAACATCGGTGTTTTTCCGACCAGTTCGGTAACTGAATTATAAATTTTTTTCATGATATGACCTCAAAACCATTCTAAAATGTTCATAAAAGGCAATTTATACTTTCATTAGGAGTAACATTGAACTACTATTAACACAAGTTTTAAAAACATAAAATAAAGAAATGAATAAAAAACTAAAAATAATTTTGGGATTAATCATATTTTGTTCATCAATCCAAACTGGACAAGCCGCCAGTTTGGATGATATTTATCGTGACATTGTCCGCGATGATAATAGCGGTTATCTCCCGATTTTTGTCAGAAACCGCAATCGCCCCGAATTATTATTTGAAGATTCTCTTCCCAAAGAAAAAGCTCAAGAAGAAACAAAAAAGGCAAAACCGATAGTAAAACTTCTTGATGAAAGAAAAATTCAACAAGATGCCATAAAAGCCGAAGCAGAAAGATGGCAAAATGCCATCAAGGCCATTCAAGCAAATAATTTTACGGCAAAAGAGTTAAAAATCTTGGATGAATATGTTGCTAAAGATGACCCTAAAGCTGTTGAAATCAAAGCTTGGATGCTTGCTAAAGGATATGGTGTTAAAACCAATTTAATTGAATCTTTCATGCTTTATCGCAAGGCCGAAAAACTGGGTGTCAAAGACGCCAGAAAAAATGCCGCTCAAGTTTACCGTGCCATGAGCCGTGATCAAAGAGAAAGTTTGGCAAAATAAAATTTTTTAATTCAATATAAACGTAATTTCCACAAGGCACCTCAAAAAGACGGAAAAGTAAGCGCCACAAGGCACCATAAAAAGGCGTTATATGAGGAAGATAATAAGAAACTGGAGGATTTTTAAGGAAGTGTACAAAGAGCGTACATGACCGCAAAAAATCCTCCGTGTTTCTGTATTAGGTTTCCATAGAACGCCTTTTTAGAATGCGTAGTTAAGTCCGGCGTTGAGTCCCAAGTTTGTATAATCACTGCCGAACGTGTAAGCCGCGTTAGCATAACCGCTCCATTGTTCATCAAAGCTCATACTTCCACCAACCTCGATACGTCCGAGGGTTGAGTTCTCTAAGCCATCAACCTTACGTAATGAGGTAACTTGAACATCACCGCTACCAATATTTTGGATAATGCTCGGTTTAACATAAAGTTTTGCGTAGCCGTTCTTGCGGAGATATGTCTTCTCAACCTTAACACCGGCTTCAACTTCAATGTTACGAACATCACCGTATTTTGCGGTTTTACCGTAATTATCAGTAGCATCATCATAGTTGATTTGCGTGTATGCCAAGCGGATAATCGGTTCAATCGTCAAGTTTGTCATCGGGTTGAAGATTAAACCTCCTTCAACAGCCGCACCAAACTCAATACCATCGGTGCTTGAGCTTACACCGTCATCAGATGATAAAGATACATCTTGGTATCCTAAGAAGATTTGTCCCATCGTCCAGAGTTTACCTTCATCATAACGATGGTACAAACCTAAGATATAGCTATCAATATCCATATCTGCACCGACTTTTGAGTAGTAATCATCGCCGTCACCATCAAAGTCGTAACTACCTTGACGATATGATGCAAAGACACCTAAGCGATTGTAAACATCCGATTGAATATCAAATCCGCCTTCAAAGCCCGAAATCTCAGCTTCATAGCTATAAGGTGCTTTCACATCACTATAACTATAAACCGGCGCAGCCCAGGCATTGCGCAAAGCTTTGCCATCGTATTCGCAGTCATAGAAACCATGACATTGTTGGCTGTAAACTTTGGTCGAAGCCACTTTGTTGGTAATGTTTCTCGTCATATCTCGCGTTTGCTCAATACCGGCACTCGGCAAGCCCATATAAGCAATCGCTTCACCGACGACGCTCGGTGCTTTGCCACTGTCGCCACCATCTCCACCACTGCTCGGTGTATCCGGGAAGTTCGGCGGCAAGACAGCATCATCTTCCAAGTTTTCATCATCTTCGATATTACCTTTATCACCATCACCATAACCATTTTCACTTCCATCAGAGATAATGTCATCGGTTGCAGTATACCAAGCACCATCTTCATATAAGCTATTCCATTTGAAAGCACTACCATCAACACGGAAGATGTTGAAATATGCACCGGTAGAAAGGTCATCATTTAGTGCTTCAACAAATTTGATGCGCTCGGTCGGACGAACATCGGCACCAACAATATTCAAAACCACATCTGTTGTTCCGGCAACGTCACCATCAACACGTAACAAGTCGGAAGTGTTAGCAGTCGGGTTAACATCAATTGTCATCTGAGCTTTATTATAAGCAGTATAGTTACCATAAATCGTAGTAACATCATCTGCATCATCGCCCGAGTGAGTAAAGGTCATTGAACCATCGTTACTAACTGAACCGTTAATCGTGTAATCAGATGGAGAATGTCCTGCCAAATCAAGGACTGAACCATTTTCAATAATAACCTTTTTGTTAGGACCACTCAGATAAATATCACCTTCCAATTTAACGGTAGCGTTATCTTTAAAGGTTAACATATCCCATCCTTTGACCGCTTGAACACCATCACCAATAGCATAACTACCGGCTGTTAAGTGTAAGTTTTTCTGTCCTGTGGTATTAACCAAAGAACTTTTGTTCAAAACATCGTTCAAACCACCAACCAAAGTCAAAGAACCTTTGTCTGTTACTTCATCTTTAAAGATTTGGCTATAATCATAGCTACCACCCATCGTAGCACCGGCATCAATAACAATATTACCAGTCAAAACAACACCACTATCAATATCCAAAATGGCGCCACCATTGGCAAGCATATTATTCAAGCGAGCTTCAGCCTCGGCAGAGAGTTTACCACCGGAATTTACGATTGTATCTTCGGCATAACCACCGGCTGCAACATTCAAAACACCGCCATCGTTAACTTCTGTACGACGAACTTCAGCTTTATCAGCCACATTCATTGTACCACCTTTGTTAACAATACTGTCTTCAGCTTTAGCACCGGCATTGATGTTCAACACACCACCATCGTGTGTCACTGTACGATAAATCGTTCCCGCTCCTTCATTCACATCAACATTCGTACCGGAAATATCAATCGTTCCTAATTTTTCAATTGCATTGTTAAAGACAACTTTACTGCTGCTATCACCGGTAATAACCATATCACCGCTATTTTCTGACAAGAAGATATTTTCTGTCATGGTATATGTTCCATCTTCTTGTTTGATGATTTCCATAACCATTGTCATACCTTCAACAGTAGCTTTTATTGTATAATTTTCTCCATCTTGTTGAACATCATACCCCTCTTCGGTGGCTTGTTGAACAAATTCTTCTATTTGCTCTTTTGTTCCGCCTTCTTCTTCTGCCACCTTATAGATAAAGCCACCTTCCGTTTTTTTAAGGTGTATTTCTTTTCTTTCTGCTTGCAATCCCAAAGCTAAACTTGCCGAAGCTCCCTCGGGCATTTTGATGATATATCCGCCTTCGCCATCATCCGTAACGATTGCGCCTTCGGCTTTAGCCTCCGCCAGCATAGCATCAATCATTGCCATGCCGGAAATTTTATCATCAAATTGAATCAAACCATTATTGCGAGAATCCAAGTTTAAGGTTGGTGTACCCTCCAAACCGGCCATAAAAATTGCTGAAGATTCTTCTTCACCGTCAGCCCATTTAACTTTATTACCCTTAAAAATAGATTCACCGCCATCAGCTTTGATGGTTAAATCGCCTGTATTATAAATTGCACCACCTTGAGTGGAAATACCAGCCACACTATCTTTTTCTGCAGCTGTTTCAACATAGTTATCTGAAAAACTACTGTTAACCAAGGTTAATGAACCGGCATTATAAATTGCACCACCTTGAGCATAAGAGGTTTCAGATTTTGCACTGTTTCCGGTAAAATCACCGCTCAATTTATCAATTGTGCCAACACCTGTTATAGAACTATAACTATCGTAAATTGCTCCATTGGTAATAGCACCTCCTTGTGCTATTTTTTTGGAATCTACAGAGTTGTTAACAAAATCGCCATCAATTTCGCCAATATGACCTCTGTTATAAATAGCACCACCGGCAAGACCGGAAGCAGTATAAGAACTATAGCTTGAAGAAACAACGTCATTATTGGTAAAAGTACCATCTATTTTACCAATTTCACCACTATTATAAATGGCGCCACCTCTAGCATCTGTGGTTGTTGTAACATTATTATTAGAAAAATCTGCACTTATATCTGAGAACGCACCACTATTATAAATAGCGCCGCCATTTGAAGATGAAGAGAAGCCATCCAATTTAACATTTTGGATAACGACATCTTTATTTTTATTTGAAAGAAATTGTTTGTTAGAATCTTCGCCTTTAATGGTATGACCTTGTCCATCAATAATAATTCCGCTAACAATTGATGCTGCAGAAAAACTATCATCAAGAACAATATCATCTGTAAGAACGATAACTTTGCCAACATTTTCTGATTTTTCAACAGCTTCTTTAAACTGTTCCCAAGATGAAACAGGAACCTGTTCTTTTTCAGAAATATCAACGCTTGCAAGAGCTGTACTCGAATAAAGCACAGTACTCAAACCAAATAAAAATAAACCTGACTTAATCATATCACACCTCTTTCTCATTCTGAGAATAAAAGTACCCATTGTTATAATACCACAAATTTTTAATTGAATCAAAACATTTTTAAAAGACTTTTTTCAAAAACTCTTCTTTTTTAGCCAAAAATGCTTCTTTTTCTTCCGGAGGTATCTTTGATGAATGAAAATTAAAACAATTTTGCAAAAAAGTAATAAAATTCAATTTAATCGAATCATAGAATTTTTGTTTTTTTATAAAAAAGTACATATCATCTAGAGACTTAAACAAATCATTGACTTTTTGTTCTGAAAACTTCTGAGTAATGCTGTTTTCTCGTATCCGATAATAATAAAAATCATGCCAACAAATATCGACACTTTCCGCCAGACTAAACACTTTTACATTTGCAATGTTATCTTCAAAAAACATTTTTTCAGCAAAAGAAATATCATTTTTTTGCCAAAAATCTCGTTTATAAACTTTTCCCCATGCCGTTACATTAACAAACATATAATCCCAAACATGACTAAACTGTTTATTTCTCAAATTGCTTAAAAATGAAATAGGAAGGTTAAACTTTTGATTATCAAAGAAATTGCTATAACCAAAGATGCACACTTCAACCGGTTTTTCTTGCAATTGTTTATCTAAAACTTCCAAAGCATCGGTTCTGAGCCAATCATCACTATCAACAAAAACCAGATATTCGCCCTGCGCTTGAGCAACACCTACATTTCTTGCGGCACCCAAACCTTTGTTTTCTTGATTTATGACTTTAATGCGCGCATCTTTTGCTGCATGATAATTTAAAATGTCGCCGCTTTTGTCTGTTGAACCGTCATTAACGCAAATAATTTCAAAATCTTGAAATGTTTGGTTGATTAAACTTTTTAAGCATATTTCTAAATATGCCTCCACATTATAAACCGGCACAATCACTGAAAAGCGCAATTTTTTGGGCTTTTCCGCCAAATAATTAAATTTTTCTCTAAACAATAAGGTGCTGTTCTTAAAATCTATAAAATCATTTGCAAAAATATTCCGGCAGATACCATAATTCAAAAGATTTTTATATTTCTCACCTTTGAGATCAGCAACTCTTTTTTCTAAAAAGTCTTTTGCTTTGGCATAAAATTTTTCTTGAAACTCTGGTTTTAATAAAAATAAAGTTTCAGCAATTTTTTCATACTGATATTGAAAAACGGCATCTTGAAAAAAATCTTCCAATCCTTGCTTTTGAACAGAGTTCATTATAGAAGCAAAAACATCAAATAAGCTAAACGCATTAAGACCAAAGTTTTTGGTAATAGATGCATTATTATCATACATATAATGATAATATGGCTTGAAAGAAACCTTTACCAGATTGGCTCTAATAAGGCTCTTAAACCAAAAATCAACATCTTCAAAACAACAGTTGTTCAAAAACGCAATTTTATTTTCTTTCAAAAAAGAAAATTTAAAAATTTTATTGCAAACACTGCTGTTTCCATAAAAAATTCCCAAAAAATCTCTATAAGTTACGTTTTGATATTCAGATACGGGATGATAAAAGTTTTTTTCGGTAAAAAAATTATTTGTCTGGTTTACCAAACCATTAAACATAAAAATATCAACTCTGTCATGTTCAATGGCTTGAACAAATGAGCTATATAACCCTTGAGAAATATAATCATCAGCATCAATAAAAGAAACATATTCTCCGGTTACATTTTTCAAACCTTTGTTTCTGGCTGCAGCAGCTCCTTGATTAAACTGAGATATGACTTTTACTCGAGAATCTTTTTGCGCATAAATATGTAAGATAGACAAGCTCTCGTCTTGAGAACCGTCGTTAACGCAAATAACTTCCAAATTTTGATAATCTTGTCCTAAAATACTATCTAAGCACCGCGGCAAAAACTTTGCTGCGTTATAAACAGGCACAACAACTGAAATCTTTATATCAGACATAGAATCAACACACCCATAAAATATTTTCTATATAGGACTAAAAATATATTAAAAAAAAGTGAATCGATTCAATGTTTTAGTTTTTAAATAAATTCTGTACGGCTAACCAATGGGTATAATTGATTTTAACTTTTTGTGAGAGAATGTCCTCAACTTTCACCCATTCCGCTTTACCGTTTTCCGGCGTCCGCCACATACTTTTATTGGTATCAAACCCATAAGAAGAAGCATCATAAACAATAAACATTTGCTCATAAATGCAATAAACACCATTGGGTTTGGCATCATCGGCAAAATAATTTATGGTTTGCGAAAACTCTTTTGTGCCGTAATCGAGCATAAAATCAATTCCGGCTTCTTCATAAAGTTTGCGATACAAACAATCTCTGAAATCTTCTTTTCGACTAACCGCCCCCCCCGGAAATTCGGGCAAATCAACCTGCGGCGGATAGGTAAGCAAAACCTTATCATCCTTGACCAAAATGGCAAAATAGCCTTTTTGGTGCATGGGAATAATATCTTCCCCATATTTTTGCTTACCATGTCTGTCAAAAAAGATATTACTCATGAGCAGAAGCTTCTTTAATAAGTTCGTTTACAAAGTCATCTAATCCGGTTTGACGAACGCGTTTCATACGCTCTCCGGAGATAATTTTTTGCACTTTGGCGATAGTTTCTTCCACATCTACATTGACAATCACATAGTCAAACTCTTTCCAATGGCTCATCTTGTCCAAAACCATGCCCATGCGTTTGTTAATTTGTTCTTGGCTATCTGTCGCTCTATTTTCCAAACGTGTACGCAATTCTTTAATAGAAGGCGGCAAAAGATAAATTGTGACCACGTCATCAGGAGCTTTTTGACGCATTTGGCGTGCTCCGACCCAATCCATATCAAAAAGCACATCTTCGCCCACATTCAAAAAGCTATCAACTTCAGAGCGCAAAGTTCCATATCTGTTACCATATTGAGAGTCAACACATTCATAAAAAGCATCTTCTTTCATATATTGATTATATTGTTCATCGGAGATGAAATAATAATCCACGCCGTCAACCTCTCCTTCTCTTTTGGCACGAGTTGTTACCGAAACCGAAAATTTGATATTTGGGTCGCGTTTCAAAATTTCTTTGGCAATCGTCCCCTTACCCACACCGGACGGTCCTTCAATAATAAACATAGCCCCGCGGCGAACTTGTCTCAATTTATCAATAATGGCATTCATCTTATTTCTCACTTACTCAATATTTTGCACTTGCTCTCTGAATTGTTCTATGAGTGTTTTTAAATCCATTCCATAATTTGTCAATTCAATATCGCAAGATTTTGAACATGTTGTATTTGCTTCACGATTCAGTTCTTGACATAAGAAATCAAGTCTACGCCCAACCGGCTCGTTCAAAGCAAGCAGATTTTGTGCTGTGGCAATATGAGCTTTAAGGCGGTCAACTTCTTCTTGAATATCGGCTCTTGCCACATATAGCGCCACTTCTTGCGCCAATCTGTCTTCCGAAACCGGATTAGTTGGATCAAGAAGCAAATCAAGCTGTGCCTGCAAACGGCTTTTAAGTTTTTCCGGCTGAGTTTTGGCAAAAGCATCAACCTTGGCAACAATAGAGGCAATATTTTGTAAAATATCCAATAAAGCCTGTCTGATTTTCTCGCCTTCTTCTTTTCTGTCGTGCTGCAATTTTTGACAAGCTTCTTCAAAGCTTTTGAGCAAGGCTTTAACCAACATCTCGGTTTCTTCTTCATTCAAAGAAACATCTTCGGTTTCACATACACCTTTAATTGCCAATAATTCAGAGGTTGTCGGTTTTTGCAAAACAGCTTCATGAGATTGATACAATTCTATTGCTTTTGCTGTCAAAGCATTGAGCAAATCCTCATTAATCTTCAATTGTTGGCTGGCAACATTGGAAGACAAATCCAAATAAAGAGAAAAACTGCCGCGAGCAAAATTTTGCATTAAAATATTTTTGCAAGATTGAGCCAATGCACTATCCAACCAAGCGGGAACCTTCATTTTAATATCAATAGATTTATTGTTCACGCTTTTCACTTCCCAAAACCAACTAAAATCCATTTTATCAAAATGGAACTCACCGTTTTTACGAGAAAAACCGGTCATACTGGCAATCATACCCTCAAACCTCCTTAAACTTTTTATTAGTATTTACTTATTATAATTTCCAATTGTTAATAGTAATTTAAGGAAAAACAACAAAATGCAAAACCGCAATTTAAATATATTGATTACCGGCGCGTCTTCCGGTATCGGCGAGGCTTTGGCCATACATTATGCCAAAACAACCGCCAAAAATTTATTTATCTGCGGAAGAAATCCCGACCGGCTTAAAATTGTAGAAAACAAATGCCGCAACTTTGGTACCGTTGTGTATAGCAAAATTGTTGATGTAACAGATAAAGAAACCATGTGCGAATGGATAAAAGAGTGCAATAATATTGCCGAATTAAACTTGGTTATTGCCAATGCCGGTATCGGGGTGGTAAATGAAACCAATCAAGCTATTTATGATACGTTTAATACTAACGTCAACGGCGTATTGAACACTGTTTTACCAACCATAGACATTTATAAAAATAACATCATTAACAAGAAAAAAGAAACCTCTTCTTTAGACCGCTTCATCTCAAATATGAAAAACAAAAAACAAGCTTTTTACATTCCGTTCTGGGATAAAATTCGCTTGAGTCAAAAAGGCAACGAATATTTTCACTTACACAATCATAGTATTGCTATTGTAAGTTCTATTGCAGGTTATCATGGTTTGGCAACCTGCCCTGCTTATAGCGCAACCAAAGCCTGTGTCAAAGCTTGGGGCGAGGCTTTACGCGTAAAATTCCGCAAATCGGGAATCAATGTCAGCGTCATCTGCCCCGGATTTGTTCGCTCACGCATTACCGACCAAAACACCTGCCCAATGCCTTTCTTTATGGAAGGAGAAGAGGCAGCACAAATCATTGCCAAAGGCTTGGAAAAAAACAAAGGTATTATCGCTTTTCCTTGGCAACTAAGATTTTCCACTTGGTTCGTTTCCATTTTGCCCAATTGGCTGAGTGATAAAATATATGCCAAGCTTCCTGACAAAGCTTAAAGAAAAAGCGGAGTTTTTCTCCGCTTTTATTTTTTCAATTTTTTCTGCAAATAAAATAAAATCAAAAGCCCCGGAAGTGCCATCAAGGTCGTGATAATAAAGAACATACTCCACCCCGTCACTTTAACCAGCGCACCGGAAGTGGAAGCGAGTAAATCTCTTGCCAAAGACATAAAAGAAGACAGAAGAGCATATTGCGTTGCCGTATAAGCCGTATTGCACAAAGAAGAAATATATGCCACAAATGCGGTTGTGCTCATTCCTCCCGCTAAATTATCGAGTGAAACCGTACCCATCAGCAAATATAAATCATTACCGGCTAGAGCTTGCCAAACATACATCAGCGTTGTCAAACCTTGAAGAATGCTTCCCAAATACAAACTTTTAACAATACCGAAACGGTTGACGATAACACCGCCCAAAATACCGCCGATGATAGTTGCTGCCATGCCATAAAACTTGGTCACAAAAGCAATTTGCCCTTTGGTAAAGCCCATTGCATCATAAAAAGGCATGGTCATCGGCACCATATAGGCATCACAAAGCTTATAAAACATCACAAAGAGCAAAACAATAAACCAAGACGGACGCGTGATAAAATCAGCAATCGGACTTTTAATCGCCGTTTGATAAAAGTTTTTCAATCTCTGGATAAAATTGCCCTCAAATTTAAGTTTCTGCTCTTTACTTTTCTGCGGTTCACGCGAACATAAAATTGTTATCATACCCAAAACCGCACCCAAAGCCATGCAAACATAAACTTCATTCCATGTTAAAATGGTTGCCAAAAGCAAAGCCACCGCGCCGGAAAAGACAGAACCGATACGGTATCCCAAAATAAACATGGCAGTTCCCGCCGCTTGGTCACGGTTATCAAAACTCTCCACACGATAAGCATCAAGAACAATATCTTGCGTGGCCGAAGCAAAAACGGTTAGAAGAGCCAAAAACATCATCAAATAAACCGATTGTGCCGGCTCGACCGAGGCCATACTTAAAATGGCTAAAAGCAAAAATATCTGCGAAAAAACAGCCCAACCGCGGCGACGCCCGAGTTTTGAAAATAAAGGAATATTAAATCTATCGACCAGAGGCGACCACAGCCATTTGAAACTATACGGCGTTTTAACCAAAGAAAACAGACCTATCATCTCAAGCCCAACACCGGAATCTGTCAGCCACAGAGCCAAAGTTCCACTCACAAGCAAAAACGGAAAACCACTGGAAAAACCCAAGCCGATCATCGTCAGCATGCGCCAATCAAAATAAACTGCTAAAGAATTTTTCCATTTTTGAATCATTTTTTCACCTCGAAAATGACCATAACTTAAATAAGTTAATAAATCATAATTTTGCACATGGCTTTTGTTGTTTTTTCAACCCATTATAAAAAATCATAAAAACCATATTTACAAGCTTCCAATATACTATATATAGTGTTGACCAGAAAACAACAATACATAATATGGAATAACAAAGCAAGGAAAAGATATGACGCAAAATCAAAAAATTACCAAAAGAAATGGTCAAATTGTAGATTTTGACTTAAACAAAATAACTCGTACCGTTGAACGTGCTTTAGATGGTTTTGAGCTGGATAAAAACAAACTTCTGGAAACGATTCCCTCTTTTTATACCGAAAATATGCCCTCTCAAGAAATCAACAAAGCCCTCATTTTAAGCGCTTTGAATTTAACTTCGGTTTTAGAGCCTGATTGGAAAAACTTTGCCGGTCGTTTGAAAATGTTTGACCTCTATAAGGAAGTAAAAAACTATAGAAAAACCGACAAAGCTGTTCCTTATGATTATGAAAAGTTTTTAGATTTTGCCATTCAAAACAATGTTTATTCATCTGTAATTCAAGAAAAATATTCCAGAGAAGAAATTAAAGAGGCAGCATCTTTCATTCAACCCGAATTAGATTTGGTTTATGACTATGCCGGCGCCAACTTGCTCATCAAAAGATATTTGTGCGAGTTTGATGACCATATCGTTGAGCTCCCGCAAGAAATGTTTTTGAGTATAGCGTTGTTAATTGAGCAAAACGAAGATAAAACCGTCCGCATGGCTCAAGTCAAAGACACTTATCTCAAATTAGCCGACCGCAAAATCTCTTTGGGCACTCCGTTATTGATGAATTTGCGCCGCCCGAACGGCAATTTGAGCTCTTGCTTTATCACCGTTATGGATGATAATCGTGATTCCATTTTTTATGTTATAGACCAAATTTCTGCCATTTCCAAATTCGGCGGCGGCGTGGGTGTAAATATCTCTCGCGTACGCGCCAAAGGGGCCCGCATTAAAGGCATCAAAAATGCCTCCGGCGGCGTCATTCCTTGGATTCGCATCATCAACGACACTGCTATTGCCGTCAACCAACAAGGCAAACGCAAAGGGGCAGTTACTGTTTCTTTAGATATGTGGCATTTGGATATTGAAAACTTTTTGGAACTTCGCACCGAAAACGGCGACCAGCGCATGAAAGCTTATGACATCTTCCCGCAAGTTGTCATTCCCGACTTATTCATGAAAAAAGTTGAGAATAATGAAAAATGGCTTTTGGTTGACCCGCAAGAAGTCCGCACCAAATATCATCAAGAAATTGCTGACTTATGGGGTGAAGATTTTGAAAAACTTTATAATCAACTTTATTTTGATGCAGAGTTCGGCAATCTTGAAATGTTCAAGTTTGTTCCCGCCAAAGAGCTTTTGAAACGCTTGATGAAATCGCAAGTCGAAACCGGCATGCCCTATATTGCTTTCAAAGATACCTTAAACCGTTACAACCCCAACAAACATGACGGTATCATTGTCGGCACAAACCTTTGCACGGAATCTCACAGTAACGTCCGTCCGTCTAAGTTTGCTGAAAAGAGAATTGAAAACGGCAAAATCATCTCTGAAACTTACGATGGCTTGGTTCACGTTTGCAATCTGGTTTCCATCAACCTGGCAAACGTAAACAGCGATGAAGAATTGGAAAGCATCTGCCAAACTTCCGTTCGCATTTTGGATAATGCCATCGACTTTACACAAGTGCCGATTATGGAAGGTTCTCTGCACAACCAAAGATACCGCACCATCGGCATCGGCGCCATGGGCTTGGCAGACTATTTGGCTAAAAATAACATTCCTTATGTTAACTCTGCCGATGTGGTTGATGACTTGTTTGAAAAAATGGCCATTTACAACATCAAAGCCAGCATCAATGTTGCCAAAAACAAAGGCACTTTTGGGGCATATCAAGGTTCAGATTGGCAAAAAGGCATCATCTTGGGCAAAACCCAAGTTTGGTTCAACGCCAACTCCAAATACAAAAAAGACTGGAATGAAATTTATGAAAACTTGCAAAAATACGGCATTCGCAATTCGCAAATTTCAGCCATTGCGCCAAACACCAGCTCTTCTTTGATTCAAGGCTGCACCGCTTCCGTTTTGCCGATATACAGCAAATTCTTTGTCGAAACGCATGGCAAAGGCAGCATTCCGAACTGCCCGCCGTTCATCAAAGACAAATTCTGGTTTTATCAAGAAAATCGCAATATCGATCAAAGAAAAATCATCGAAATCATGTCACGCATTAACAAATGGATTGATACCGGTATTTCTATTGAGCTGATGTACAATCTCAACCGCGACATCAGAGCCAAAGATATTTATGAAACCATTATGTCTGCTTGGAAAAAAGACATTAAAACACTGTATTACACCCGCACCATCCAAAAAGACGGCTCTTCTGCTGCCAAAGAAGAATGTGTCAGCTGCGCCGGATAAATATTAAAGGACAACACAAATGCAAAGAAAAAAACTTTTTAACATTGAAGGTAATGATGATGTTTTGCAACGCAAAATGATTGCCGGCAACGTCACCAACTTGTTCAACTTAAACAACGTGAAATATCAATGGGCAAACAAGCTCTATCGTCTGATGATGGAAAACTTCTGGATTCCGGAAAAAGTTTCGCTTTATGATGACAAACGCTGCTATGACGAGCTCACTCCTTCAGAGCAAAACGCCTATGACGGCATCTTGTCCTTTTTGGTTTTCTTGGACAGTATTCAAACCAACAACCTGCCAAACATTTCCGACTATATCACCGCACCTGAGGTCAACCTCATTTTGGCCATTCAAACTTATCAGGAAGCCGTTCACTCTCAAAGCTATGCTTATATCATTGAGAGTATTATTCCGGCAGAAAAAAGAGCCACGATTTACGACCGTTGGCGTGAAGATAAAGTCTTGCTCGAGCGCAATAAATATATTGCCGAAATCTATCAAAAGTTTGTAGATGACCGTAACGATGTTAACTTTGCCCGCGTGTTGGTCGCCAACTTCCTTCTGGAAGGCTTGTATTTTTACAACGGCTTTAACTTCTTTTACAATCTGGCTGCCCGTTCTCTGATGATTGGCACGGCAGATGAAATCAAATACATCAACCGCGATGAGTTAACCCACTGCGTTATATTCTCAAATATCATCAAAGAAATTCGCAAAGAAAGACCGCAATTTTTCAATGATGACGAGATTTATGATATGTTCCGCAAAGCCACAGAGCAAGAAATTGCTTGGAGCAACCATATCATCGGCGATAACGTTTTGGGTATCACACCGCAAACCATTGAACAATATACCAAGTTTATGGCTAACAAACGCTTGAAAGAAATCGGCTTGAACCCGATTTATGAAGGCTTTAACGAAACCCCGTATAAAAATTTGGAAAAAATCTCCGATACGAATGGGGAAGGTAACGTTAAAGGCAACTTCTTTGAAGCCAATGTTTCTTCATACAACCAATCCACCGCGGTTGAAGGTTGGGACGAAATTTAAGCAAAAAGAAAGGGCTGATTTTTCAGCCCTTTCTTTTTTTTTGAACAGTGTATTTAAAGATTAGTTTTTAGTCTGAGCAGCTTGTTTTCTTGCCTGATACATTGAAACAAAATCAATCGGGTTCAACATAAACGGCGGCAAACCGGCCTCGGTTAAAGAAGTTGTAATAATCTGACGCGCAAACGGGAAAAGCATTCTCGGAATTTCAATCATCAAAACTTGTTCAATATGCTCTTGCGGAATGTTGAGTTGAACAACGGCAGAATAGGTCAATTCAATAATAAAGAATTTTTTATTTTCGACATCTCCGTTAATGGTGAAGACCAAATCCACATTAAAATAATTTTCTTCCAACGGACGAGCATTAACATCAACATTTACACTAACATCCGGATTTTTCTTAATTTCCTTAAAAATCTCGGGAGCGTATGGAATTTCTAATGAAAAATCTTTAATATATTGACTGTTAATCACAATAGCCGGCAATTGTTGTTTGTTTTCATTTTGCGGCTGATTATCTTGTTGCATAGTTCTCTCCTCAACAACATTAAAACTGAAATTATATCAAAATTACACTTAAAAAATGCGCAGGTCAATTACTTAGATATTTTTTAATAAAGATATTTTATATTGCGAAGAGAAGAAAAAAAACCTATATTATTTTTATCGAAATATGAAAGAGGAAAAAGATAAAAATGGGACAATATATTGACATTATCATACTTTTGTTGGTTGTTGTGTTTATTTTGCAACGCTTAAAATCTGTTTTGGGCACACGTCCGGAAGGTGAAAGCACCAAATTGTCAAAAGAAAGCGCTGCCAAAATCTTTGATATTATCATGAAAGAAGCCGAAAAACACAAAAACCAAGAACAAAACAAAGCAGAGATTAAAGATGTCAATTTGACCGAAACTCAAAAAACTTTGGCACAAATTCCCAATTTTGAAGAAAACAACTTTTTATCAGGTGCAAAAAAAGCTTTTGAAATCATTTTAACGGCTTTCAGCAAAGCTGATTTAGAAACTTTGGAAATGTTGGTTAATAAAACCATTTATAACAAATTCAAAGACATTATCGAAAAAAGAAAAGAAGAAGGCATCACTGCCGAGTTAGATTTTATCGGTTTTGACAAAGCAGAAATCGTTGATGCCAAAATCAATAAAAACAACATTGCCAAAATCACGGTAGAGTTCATTTCGCAACAAGTTAACTTGCTCAAAGATAAAGAAGAAAAAATCATTGAAGGAGATGATCAATACATTCAAACCATCACCGATAAATGGACATTTGAAAAAGCCATCACCTCAACAAACCCCAACTGGATTTTGGTCTCAACAAAGAAATAAAAATATGAAACATATTGCTTTTATTTTAGGTTTAAGCCTGTTTTTAAGCTCTTGCGGAGAAGAAACCTCAACACCGACAAGCATGGAAGACTTGAGTTTGAAAAAAAGCAAATATTCCGACCTCATCAACTGGCAAGAAGATGATATCAGCATGGCTATCAAAGCCTTCAAAAAGTCTTGCGAAAAAATAAAAGATAAGAAAAATGAATATATAGACAGCTTGTCTGCCATCAAAATTTCTACGGCAGATTATAAAAAGCTTTGCCACAATCTGAAAAACGTGCGACCGACCAAATATAAAGACTTTTTGGAACAAAACTTCACACCTTATTTGGTAGAATATCAAGGTTCACCAGAAGGAAAATTCACCTCATATTATGAAACCGAGTTGCATGCTTCATATCACAAATCAGATAAATACAAATATCCGGTTTATGGTCGTCCCTTTGATATGATAGAGCTCAACCTGCAAGATTTTGATAAATCTTTGCCCAACAAAAGATTAGTCGGACGCGTCAAAGACAACACTTTCATTCCTTATTACACGCGTGCCGAAATTCATGATAAACCCTTAAATGCGCCGATAATTTTGTGGGCAGATAATGAGGTTGATATTTATGTTATGCAAATTCAGGGTTCCGCCGTTGCCAAAATGGAAGACGGCTCGCTGATTCGCATTGGCTATGCCGACAACAACGGCAGAGCTTTCAAGGGTATCGGCAGCATCTTGCTGGAAGAAAAACTTATCAAACCCGGACAAGCATCCATGGGCAAAATCAAAAAATGGCTCAAAGAAAACCCCGATAAAGCTCTTTCGCCCATGAACAAAAATGAAAGATATGTTTTTCATCGCTTGGTCAAAGCCGATGGTCCGATTGGCGCGCAAGGTGTTTCATTAACCGCAGGCAGAAGCTTGGCTGTTGACCGCAAATTCATTCCTTTGGGCGCATTATTATGGCTGGAAACAACCGGTCCGGATAAAGAAAGCATCAACAAATTGGTTGTTGCTCAAGATGTCGGCGGAGCCATTAAAGGAGCCATCCGCGGTGACTATTTCTGGGGCAGTGGCGGCGATGAAGTTTTAGAAAAAGCCGGTCGCATGCACGCCAAAGGACAATATTACATTCTTCTACCCAATTCAACCGAGGTAAAATAACATGGTAACAAAAGCAGACAAAATGGTTTTCAGAGCCTTAAAAACAGCCGTAGAAAAAGACCAACTTCGTTTGTATATGGATTATGGCAAAGTCAACCGCCCAGGCTCTCCGATATATAATCCGTGGGAATGTTTGCTTCCAATTCTTGTCCCCGTGCTCATTGGCTTAATACTCATCATTTTGGTCGGGGTCATCTTTGGATTATTGTTTATTGTAGCCATGATTATGGTTTACAGCACTTATTTCAAGAAAAAGCTCTATCATAAGGTCATTGAAAGAACCAAAGCTTATCTCATTTCATCATATGAAAACTGCGAAAACTTATGGAAATTCGGCGGCATTGTTTTGGTAAATGCCGAAAACAAAAAACTTGGTTGCGTTGCGCCCGAAGGCGATTGGAAAGAGTTTGTCATTTTAAACTTTTCCGATTATATGTTGGATAAAAAACCGGAAGAAACTAAAAAAGATGAAGAACAACCAACCGAACATAAGTAAAGAAGATTTAAGCCTGTGGTTTGAAACCACCAAAGACATACAAACCATTCCGCAAGCAGAAGAAATTGAGCGCCCGACAAAAGAATTGCCGCCCATTCGCAACAGCATTGACAATTCTGCGGTTTATCATGGCAACAAATTAAACGACTTAGCCATCGGACAAATTGCCGATTTAGATAGAAACACGGCAACCAAATTCAAACGCGGCGAATTCAAAATCGAAAGAAGATTAGATTTACACGGCTACACCGAAGATGAAGCTTGGAAAGCCGTTACCAACTTTGTTAAAAACGCTTATATTGACAATTTGCGCTGCATTTTGATTGTCACCGGCAAAGGCAAATCTCATCCGGAAGATGAAGAGATTATGCCCCGTCGCGGCATATTGAAAGAAAAAGTGCCGCAATGGCTCAATTCAAGAGAATTAAGACCCTTAATTTTAAGTATCAGCTATTCACAAATCAAAGACGGCGGCGAAGGCGCTTTATACGTTTTACTCCGCCGCAAAAGATAACTATTGTTTATTTTCGCTTTCCGGCTCGGCGAGCCAAATTGCACCTTTTATTTTGTTTTGCAAAAATTCGTTATGAATATTAATTTCTTCTTCGCTCAAAGGAAAATGACGCGCTTCTCGCACCTTTCCGTCTGCTGCACCAAATTGAACCTCTGTTGTTTGCTGAGTAGTTTTTTTCTTCTCATCAAACATCATCGCAGGTTCTTGACCGCCAATCAATTGCAGATAAACTTCGGCCAAGAGTTCAGCATCGAGCAAAGCGCCGTGTTTGGTACGGTTTGAGTTATCAATATTAAAACGCTTACAAAGAGCATCCAAATTAACACGTGATCCGGGAAACATATTGCGGGCAATTTCCAAGGTATCAATAACCTTATCCCACGTAAACTCACGTTTATTTAATGCTTTTTGCTCAAAGTTACAGAAAGTGATATCGAACTTGGCATTATGCGCTACCAAAATGCCGTCTTCACCAACAAAGTCGAGCCATTCATCAACAACCTGATCGAAAGTCGGAAAATCTTTCAAAAACTCATAAGACAAACCATGCACTTTGAAAGCATCTTCCGGCACTTCTCTCTGCGGGTTGATATATTGGTGATAAGTTTTTCCGGTAGGAACATGGTTAATGAGCTCAACCGCGCCGATTTCGACCAATCTATCGCCTTTATCCGCGTCAAAACCGGTAGTTTCCGTATCAAAAACAATCTCTCTAACCATCACTTTATCCCTTCAAACCTTTAACAATTTCCAAAGCCGAAACTTTGAGTAAATTAAGTGGAACATCGGTTTCCACCACCCAATCGGCTTTGGCTACTTTTTCTTTTTGGCTCATTTGTTTGCCGATAATCTTGTCAACATGCTCTGCCGAGACCTTATCTCTTTGCATAACGCGTTGTTTTTGTACTTTTTCATCAACATTAACGGTAATTACAAAATCGCAATATTTATCCCAACCAAGCTCAAACAAAAGAGCGGCATCTAAAAACAACAAATCATCAGTCTGCGCATTTTTTCTGATAAGAGCTTTGAGTTGTCTTTTTAAAAAAGGATGAATCAAACTTTCCAATTTTTGCAACTGTTGTTTATCATCAAAAACCAGCAGGCGCAATTTTCTTTTATCAAAAACGCCGTCTGTTTGGGCTTGCGGAAAATTTTGCAAAATAAGTTTAATAAATTCAGGCTTAAAATAAAGTCTTCTCACCCAAGCATCGGCATCAAAAACCGGATATCCGAGTTTTTTAAATATATTTGCCAAAGTTGTCTTTCCGCAACCAATGGAACCGGTAATCGCCGCCAAAATCATAACTCATGCCTTAAACATCTGATATATAAAAACAAATCGGAGTTATTAACAGAACGTTAACTTTCTGTGTATAACTCACATCACTTAAAGTTCTTATACAATTTAATCCGCATATTGCAAAATCCAAACTCAGAGTTATATACAGGCACCAAAACTTATACCCCCTTGTGGATATTTTAAAAATTAAAAATTAAAGTTTTGAATCCAGTTATGGTGTTTATGAGATTGAAAAAGAATCCAAAAAGCTAAATTTTGTTAATCTTTTATTAACGATTCGTTTTAAAACAAGCATTTGTGGACAACTCTGTTTATGAAAACTTATCCACAAAACTCACAGGGATATACAAATAACAACTAAAATTTTAAAAATATATTGTTAGCCCTGCGGGGCTGTTAATAAAAAATTAACCTAATACCTTAATATAATCTCGGCAGGTAAATATAATTTTTTTACATTCCTTCCCTTTGCCAAATTCAATTGACAAAAATAAAATATGAGAATATATAAAAATTACCTACCGAACATATTTATTAAAAACACTTAATAAATTCTTAACTGCAGAAATTTATTCCCAAAAAATTAAGGTAAGCATGAATTTACAAGAATTAAAGCAAAAATCTCCGAAAGAACTCTTAACAGAGGCAGAGGACCTTGGTATTGAAGATGCTTCTTCAATGCGCAAACAAGATTTAATGTTCGCAATTTTGAAGAAAGTTGCCAGCGAAGATAATATTATTTATGGAGAAGGTACAATCGAAGTTCTGCAAGATGGCTTCGGTTTTTTAAGATCCAGCCAGTCAAACTACCTTGCCGGTCCGGATGATATTTATGTTTCTCCTTCTCAAGTTAAAAAATTTGGTTTACGAACCGGCGATACCGTTGAAGGAGAAATCAGAGCTCCCAAAGACAACGAACGCTATTTTGCCCTTACCAAAGTAAACCGAATTAATTTTGCTGATCCTGAACTTTCCAAACTCCGAATAAATTTTGATAACCTTACCCCCCTTTATCCTACTGAAAAATTAGATTTTGACATTATTTGCGGTGACAAAGACTATACCACCCGCGTGATTGATTTGATTGCGCCGCAGGGTAAAGGTCAACGTGGTTTGATTGTGGCTCCGCCGCGTACCGGTAAAACCGTTATGTTGCAAAACATTGCTCACGCAATTGCCACCAACCACCCAGAAGCCTATTTAATGGTTTTGCTGATTGATGAACGTCCGGAAGAAGTGACCGATATGATGCGCTCCGTTAAAGGTGAAGTTATTTCTTCTACCTTTGATGAGCCGGCATCACGTCACGTTCAAGTTGCTGAAATGGTTATTGAAAAAGCCAAAAGATTGGTTGAAACCAAGAAAGACGTTGTCATTTTGCTGGATTCAATCACTCGTTTGGGCCGCGCATACAATACGGTTATTCCATCATCTGGTAAAGTTTTGACCGGTGGTGTTGATGCCAATGCTTTGCAACGTCCGAAACGCTTGCTCGGTGCTGCGCGTAACGTGGAAGAAGGCGGTTCTTTAACCATTATTGCTACCGCTTTAATTGATACCGGTTCTCGTATGGATGAAGTTATTTTTGAAGAATTCAAAGGTACCGGTAACTCTGAAATCATTTTGGATAGAAAATTAACCGATAAACGCTTGTTCCCGACCATTGATATTACTCGTTCGGGCACCCGTAAAGAAGAATTGTTGGTTGATAAAGCAACCTTGTCCAAGATGTGGGTTTTGCGCCGTGTTCTGATGCAAATGGGCATGACCGACGGTATGGAATTCTTGCTTGATAAGCTCAAACAGAGCAAAGATAATCAAGATTTCTTCAATAACATGAATTCTTAAAAATTAAAAAAGCTCCTGAAAAGGAGCTTTTCTTTTATTCAAATATAAAATGATAAATTTCATCCATGCTTTTGAATATATGCTTTATGCCTAAGGCTTTAACTTGAGCAATATATTCTTCATTGTTATTCATTTGGCTTCCGACAAAGGCGATTGTATCCATTTGGGCGGCCAATCCTGCTTTAAGTCCGGCAAGAGAGTCTTCAATAACCAAGCAATTTTCTGGTTTTTCGTTCATTTTTTCGGCTGCGAGTAAAAATAAATCCGGCGCCGGTTTGCCTTGTGCTACCATTTCGGAAAGAAAAACTCTGTCCGGCGTAAAAATTTTATCAATCTTAACGGCTTTAAGCTTCATTTGAGTTTTTTCTTTGGTGCCGCCGGTAGCAATACATTGTTTGATGTCTTGTCGCGCAAAAATTTTTTCAATATCCGGCGTAAGCGAAATACCTTTGCTTAAAACTTGTAAATCTAGTTCTGTTCCCTCGTCTTCAAATTTTGTATCAACATTGAATCCCATTTTTTGCAAAGTTTGCAATCGGGTTGTCCAATGCATTCCGCCAAGATGATGATTTGTGGTTTTTAAATCCCAATTTGTGTTAAAATATTTTTTAAGGAGTTGACGACGATTTTCCATCCACAAACATTCGGTGTCGGCAACCACACCGTCAAAATCCCAAATTATCAATCTTTTAGAGTTTTTATTCATTTTGCAATTCATGGTAGAAAAAATTGAGTCCGTCAAAAGCCCGTAGAAGCATTTTTCAAAGATTCTACGATAGTTTTATTAAAAAAATATAAACCCCCTCTCAAAAGTCAAAAAATCGGCTTTTTTTTAGAGTCGTTTTTTAAAACTTGCTTTCGTCAGACAATCTCGCTATAAAAACACCATAAGGAGATATAAAAATGACAAACCAAACCATTTATGCATTATCCACTGTTTACGGTAAGTCCGGTGTAGCTGTAATTCGTGTTTCGGGAGCCGAAGCTTTAAAAGCCGTTGAGCTGATGACGAACATTAACGTAAAGAACATCAAACCGCGCTATGCATATTTTTCCAAACTGCATAATTTGGATAAAACCGAGAACTTGGATGAAAGTTTGGTTTTGTATTTTAAGGCGCCCAATTCTTTTACCGGAGAAGACATTGTAGAGTTTCAAACGCACGGCTCCAAAGCTGTAATCAGCTCGGTTATGAATTGCCTGAGCCAAATAGATGGTTTTAGAATGGCTGAACCCGGTGAATATTCCAAACGCGCCTTTTACAATGGCAAAATGGATTTGACCGAAGCTGAAGGTTTGGCAGATTTGATTGATTCGGAAACATCTGAGCAACAAAAATACGCCATGCGCCAAATGGAAGGCGGATTAAAGAACTTATATGAAAACTGGCGTGCTGAGTTGGTTAAGATGTTGGCGCACTTGGAAGCTTTTATCGATTTTCCCGATGAAGATATTCCATCTTCGGTTATTGATAATATGAATAACACTGTATTTAAACTTGAAAACGAGATAAAAAGCCACTTGAACAGTGATTCAATTGGTGAGAGATTGCGTGAAGGTTTCAGGGTTGTGATAGTTGGCGCGCCCAATGCCGGAAAGTCAAGCTTGTTAAATGCCATTGTCAAAAGAGATGCTGTGATTGTATCTGATATTGCCGGTACCACACGTGATGCCATTGATGTTCATTTAGACTTGAACGGTTATCCGGTAATGTTTACCGATACGGCAGGTTTGCGTGAAACCGAAGAAGAAATTGAAAAAATGGGCATTGATATAGCTTATAGCAAAATTCATGATGCGGATTTGGTGATTTGCTTGTTTGATGCCTCTGTAGACACTGTTCAAGTCTTTGATAAAATAAAAGATTCATTTAAAAACAAAGCTTTATTTGTTGCAAATAAAAGTGATAAATTAACATCTGAACAATGTTCAGAGTTAGAAAAATCAGGTTGTTTGGTTATATCTGCCAAGCAAAAACAAGGCGTTGATAAAGTTTTGCAAGCCATTTCAAAAAATATACAAGAACGCTTTACTTCAAACTCTAACCTTTTGATTACCAGAAGTCGCTATCGAGAGGCTTTGCAAGATGTTTTGGAAAATCTGCAAAACTTTGGCTTTAATAAAGAAATTGAATTGACAGCTGAAGATGTTCGTCTTGCTGCCCGCGCTTTGGGTAAAATCACCGGCCGAATTGAGGTGGATGAGATTTTAGATAAAATCTTTGGTGATTTCTGCATCGGTAAATAATTGTCACATTTCTTTAATATTCGCAAAGTTGACTCTCAACCTGTTTTATGCTATAAAACAGGCAACTAACCATATTATTAACTTAAAATATTTTTTTTATGAAATTTTCAGATTCAATCTTTTTTGAGATTAGAAATTACAAAGGTTTCGTCTTTAATCCTATGCGGGTGTTCAATGTTCTGTATGATGAACAATCAGAAGACAGAACACCCATATTGGAAGAAATCATGCAAAGAGAAGTTTTTATTCCGTTTGCAAATAAATTACAAGCATTCGGAAGTAGAAAAACTTTTGAATCATTTGCCGATATGTATTTCATTAAAAGCTCAAACCATGAAGATTTGCAGGAATTAAGTGAACTCTTTGCTGCTGTCGTAGATGATTTTATCGCTTCTTATGAGGAGGACGACGCATATTATTCTTATTGTTATGCCGTCTTGCTTGTTTCGATTATTATCTCAACAGCAGGATATTTTCCGGAAGCATTGTTGTACAAGTTTGTTCACTTCTGTCGCAAAAATGCCATCTTAAAAATATAAAACAGAGGCATATGGATTTAAAAGACTGTCTTTTGACAGTCTTTTTTTTTTATGCCTTTTATTGATTTCTAAATTTTTTTGATTATAATGCCGGCAAGAATTAAATAAAATTTTTTAAGGCCTTATAAATAATGAATAAAATTTACGATGTAATTGTAGTCGGTGGTGGACACGCCGGCTGCGAAGCTTGCGCGGCTGCCGCCAGAACCGGAGCCAAAACTGCTTTGGTAACGCACCATATTGATACTATTGGCGCCATGTCTTGCAATCCGGCCATTGGTGGTTTGGGCAAAGGACATTTAGTCAGAGAGATTGATGCTCTTGATGGTTTGATGGGACGCGTGATTGATAAAGGCGGTATTCAATTCAGAATGTTGAATGCTTCCAAAGGTCCGGCGGTAAGAGGTCCTCGTGCCCAAGCTGATAGAGAATTGTATAAAAAATACATGCTTGAGGCTTTGCAAGAGCAAGATAATTTAGATATTATAGAAGCCGCCGTTGAAGGTTTAATCATCAAAGACAATCAAGTTGAAGGTGTCATCTTAGCAAACGGAGATGAAATTAGGGCTAAAGCCACGGTTTTAACATCAGGCACTTTTTTGAATGGTGTTATGTTTGTTGGGCACCAAGCCACGGTTGGCGGACGTATCGGTGAAGAAAGTTGCACCGGTATAACACCGTATTTAAAGCAATTGGGCTTAAAAGTCGGCCGTTTGAAAACCGGAACCCCTGCCCGTTTGAACGGCAAAACCATTCACTGGGAAAAGTTGGCAACACAAGATGGTGATAATCCGCCGGTTCCATTTTCTTATTTAACGGATAAAATTACCAATCCGCAGATTCAATGTTATGTAACTCATACCAACGAGAGAACACACAAAATCATTCGTGATAATTTTGATAAATGTGCTTTATTTTCAGGTTTGATTACCGGTATTGGTCCGAGATATTGCCCGAGTATTGAAGATAAGTTAGTCAAGTTTGCTGACAGAACCAGCCACCAGATTTTCTTGGAACCGGAAGGTTTGAATACCGATGTTGTTTATCCGAACGGAATTTCCACTTCTTTGCCGGCAGATGTTCAAGATGCTTTCATTCACACTATGGAAGGTTTGGAAGATGTTGAAATTTTGCGCTATGCCTATGCCATTGAATATGACTATGTTGACCCACAAGAATTGGATAACAGATTAGCCGTTAAAAAAGTCCCCGGATTATTCTTAGCAGGACAAATTAACGGTACCACGGGTTATGAAGAAGCCGGCGCTCAAGGTTTGGTTGCCGGTGTGAATGCTGCTTTATATGCTGAGGGCAAAGGCAGAGAATTTGTTGTTGATAGAAGTGAAGCTTATATCGGTGTAATGATTGATGACTTAATCACCAAAGGAGTTGATGAGCCATATCGTATGTTCACTTCTCGTTCAGAATATCGTTTGTTCTTGCGTGCTGATAATGCCGATCGTCGTTTGACTGAAAAAGGTCATGAAATTGGTTGCGTTGGCGAACATAGATACAGTGTATTTAAAGCTAAAAAAGAGCAAATCGAACATTATTCTGAACTCTGCCAAACTTTGCAAACAACCTACAAAGAGATTGATGCTTTGGGTTTGAATGTTAAACGTGACGGTACCAAGAGAACGCCGTTTAACTTGATGAGTTATGAAGAAGTTTCACGTGAAACAATCAATAAACTCTTTCCTGAATTAGCTGATATGCCGGATGTCGTTTACGAGGCAATCGAGATTGAAGCCCGCTATGCCGGATACATCAAGCGCCAAATGGCAGATATTGAAGTTTTCAAAAAAGATGAAAATCTTAAATTGAAAGAAGATATTGATTATAGCAAAATCGGAGGCTTGTCACGAGAGATGGTAGCCAAGTTGAGCAAGGTCAAACCTTCAACAATTGGTGAAGCTTCTCGTATCCCCGGTGTAACGCCGGCGGCCATAACCGCGATTTTGGGTTATGTAAAAAAATAAGCAGCAAAGGCGGATATAAAATTCCGCCTTTTTTCTTGCCTGATTTACCAAAAATTAAAGAGCAGATTCTATAATGGAAAACATTCTGAAGATGGAGTCTGTAATGAGTGAAAATTTCTTTATTCCTGATAGTTTGAAAATCAATGGCGGAAATCCAATTTCCGGTGACATCAAAATCAGCGGTGCCAAAAACTCAATTTTGGGTTTGATGGCCGCTTCATTGTTGACCGATGATGTTGTAACACTGCGCAATGTTCCCTATATTACCGATGTTTTGGAGATGGGGCATATCATGCGTGATATTGGCGTTGATGTACAATACAATCCGCAAAAAAGAATATTAAGACTTCATGCAGCCAAAATTATAAAAAATGAAATATCTCATCAAGCCGCAAACTTTCGAGCCAGCTACTATCTTTGGGGCTCTTTGTTAGCTCGTTTTTGCCGCACAAAAGAATTTAACAGCTTAAAAGTTTGCCTCCCCGGAGGATGTTCTTTTGGAGGAAAACGCCCTACAGATTTTCATGAAGAGCTGATAAAAACAGTTTTCGGCGCAACAATAAGTGTTGAAACCAAAAAAAATGAAAAATATTCATATTTAAATTTTCAACTTCCGCAAAAAGAAAACAGTGAGTTGTGTCCGGTTTATACAACATTTAAATCTTCTCACGGAGCCACATTCCACTGGTTATTATCAGTTGCCGGTTCTGATAATTGCAAAATGATGTATAATGCGTCATTAGAGCCGGAAGTTTCAAACCTGATCGCCATGTTACAAAAAATGGGTTTGGGCTTAATTGGTAATGAAAGAACAGGTATCATTTATGATGGCAAAAACCGCAAATTGTTGAAGGGTGTAGATTTTGAAGTTATTCCCGATAGATTAGAGGCTGCAACTTATGCTTTGCTCACATTGTCAACCAAAGGCGCGGTTGAGTTAAACGGTATTAATTTTGAACATTGTTCTCCATGGCTCGGGCAATTGGAAAGAATGTTCTCACGCGGAATTTACTATTCAACGGATTTGAAAAAACTCTATTTAGATTTTAGAAAAGCCAAACCCTATGACGGTTTTATCATGCAAGTAACCCCCTTCCCCGGATTTGAAACCGATTTACAACAAATCTGGACACCCATTTTGGCACAAGCCAAAACAGGTTCAGTTATTTCAGATTTAATTTGGCCGGGACGTTCTGCACACTTAGAACAAATGGCAAAATTTGGCTTACAAAGTAAGTTCTATCAATTTGATGTAAACAGCGGGCAGCAAGGAAGCGTAAAAAACTTATATATCAATGTTGAGCCGTCTTCTTTCCATGCAGCTGAAGCTCAAGGAACGGATTTAAGAGGAACCATGGCAACAATAATGTTGGCTGCCACGGCAAAAGGTGAAAGCACCATAGATAATCCGAGCTTTGCTTTGCGCGGTTATCCGAATTTGTTAAAAAATTTACAAGACCTTGGTGTTGATATTTCTGCATCAAAAGAAGGAAGAGAAATTCAAGCTTTACCGGAGTTATAAATGCAAAAATTTACCTTACATTGTCATACACATGCACTTGATTGTTTTGATGGTCGAAACACAGCAGAAGAAATGATTAGCCAAGCTGAAAAAATGGGCTTTGAGGCAATCGGTATATCCAATCATTTTTGCTATCATCCGAACATGATTTTGTGCAGTCCAATGTTTTTCAATGATGAAAGCAAAGTCTTAGATGCTCATTTAAGAATTATTGACGAAGTAAGGTCAGCTGCTGTTGGTCATAAAATTAAAGTCTATGTCGGCGCTGAGGTAGATTTCTTTCCCTCTGCTATTTGGCGAAATGCATTTGAGCGTCTGATGAAAAAGCTCGATTTTGATTATTTGATTGGTTCTAACCACTATATTCGCACAGCAGATGAATCGCAAATTTATAACATTTATCACTTAGATTGCTTGCCCCCTAACCTCTCAGCTGAAGATTTTAAGGAGCTAGTGCAACAACATTGGAATAACGTGGTTTATACTGTTGAAAGCGGATACTTTAATTTTTTGGCTCATCCGGATTATTGCGTTGTTAAAATTCCGGATGTTCCGGAATTTGAAGAAAACCGCTGGAAGATTATTGAAGCTTTGGATAAAACAAAGATGCCGTTTGAAGTAAACACCAGTGGTTACAATCGTATAGATATGCAGCACCCTTGCGATTGGATGTTGCAAGAACTTTGCGAGAGAAAAGTTCCCACTTTGTTGAGTGATGACGCACATTCAACCGCCATGATTGGTCAGCATTTTGAAAGAGCTGAAAATCTACTTAAAAAGTTCGGCTGTAAAGAACGTTTGGGTTTAGAATTTCTTCAGAAATAGATTCAACAAATATAGTTTAAGTCTTTGTATTTAGATTCTTTTCTTTTTATTTAAAAATATGTGTTTATAAGTCCTCTTTTTGTATTTTAAATTTTGCAAAAAAAATCTATAAATATTTTATGCAAAATTTTATGGAAAAATACAATGTTTCACGTGAAACATTTGAACTGTTAAAAGCTTACGAGGCTAGCTTGGTCGAGTGGCAAAACAAGTTCAATCTGGTCAGCAACTCTTCTTTACAAGATTGCTGGAATCGTCATTTTGTTGACTCTGCACAGTTGTTTAAGTTTATTCCGGAAACCGCTAAAACCCTGTTGGATTTTGGCTCAGGAGCAGGATTTCCTGCTATGGTTCTGGCTGTGATGGCAAAAGAAAAAACACCGTATTTAAAAATAAGCTTGGTGGAAAGTATTGCTAAAAAAACGCTGTATTTAAACGAAGTGAAAAAAATCTGCAATCTTGATGTTGAAATTTTAAATCAAAGAATCGAATCTTTGCCCAAAAAGAAAGTTGATGTTATCACCTCACGTGCTATGGCATCATTAAAAGAGTTGTTAAAATATACTCAAGCTTTTTGCTCAGATAAAACTGTTTGCATCTTCCCCAAAGGTAAAAAATATGCCGAAGAGATAGAAGAAGCAAAAAAAGACTGGAATTTTGATTGTCAAGTTTTTGACAGCGAAACCAGCGATGAAGGAAAAATTTTGGTTATCAAACACATATTGAAGAAAAAGGGAGGTAAATAAATGCCAAGAGTTATTGCTATTGCCAATCGTAAAGGCGGCGTTGGAAAAACCACAACCACCGTTAATGTTGCTACAGCCATGGCTGCTGCCGGTAAAAAAGTTTTGGTTATTGATTTGGATCCGCAAGGCAACGCTTCCACCTCAATGGGTGTGAACAAACGTGGTCGCATGTCTTCTTCTTATGAAGTTTTGATTGGTGAAGCAAAATTATCTGAAGCAATCGTCTGGACTGAGATTCCCAACTTTTCAATCGTCCCATCTTCTCCTGATTTGGCTGGTGCCGAAATTGAGTTGGTCGATGTTGAAAAAAGAGAATTTCGTTTAAAGAATGCGATTGCTGAACAAGCCGTCAATTATGACTATATCTTGATTGACTGCCCTCCTTCATTGAGTTTGATAACAATTAATGCTTTGGTTGCTGCCAATGCCGTCATTGTTCCGTTACAATGTGAATTTTTAGCTTTGGAAGGTATTACGGATTTGATTCGCAACATCAATCAAATCAAAAAAATCTTCAATCCCGATTTGGAATTGCAAGGTGTTGTTTTAACCATGTATGACAAGAGAAACAATTTGTCACAACAAGTTGAAGATGATGTCAGACACTTCTTTGGCAAAAAAGTTTATCAAACCGTTATTCCGAGAAATGTTCGTATTTCAGAAGCTCCGTCACATGGCAAGCCTGTGTTGATTTATGACTTTAAATGCCCCGGAGCACAAGCATATATCAGTTTAACCGGTGAAGTTTTGAAAAGAGAAAAGGAATTATTGGCATGTTAGAAGATAATAAGAAAAAAAGTTTGGGTCGTGGTTTGGGTGCATTGCTCGGCGGAGATGATGTCGATTTAGATGTTTTAATGGAAATGCCGGTTGAAAAACATCAAAGCGAAAATGTACAGCCCCGCAACGTCAATACAATTAATATTAACGATTTGCATGCCGGAAAATATCAACCGCGTACAGAGTTTGATAAAGAAGCTTTAGATGCATTGGTTGAATCCATCAAAGAAAAAGGTGTTTTGCAACCCCTTTTGGTTAGAAAACAAGGTGATAAATATGAGATTATTGCCGGTGAGCGCCGTTGGCGTGCCGCAAAAATTGCTGGATTAAAAGAAGTTCCGGTTATTGTTAAAGAATTTTCCGATCAAGAAGCTCTTGAAGTTGCTTTAGTTGAAAACTTGTTGCGTGAAAACTTAAGTGCCATTGAAGAAGCCGAAGGCTTGCAAAGATTGATAACCGAGTTTTCACACACACAAGAAGCCTTGTCACAAATTGTCGGCAAATCCAGAAGCCATATTGCCAACACATTAAGATTGTTGAATTTGCCGCAAGAAATTCAAAATATGGTAAAAGAAAACAAACTTTCTGCCGGACACGCCAGAGCTTTGGTTGGTTTGGATAATGCTGTAGAGTTGGCAAAACAAATTATTGCCAAAGATTTGAATGTTCGTCAGGTTGAAGAATTGGTTGCTAAACAAAAAGAGCCTAAAAAAGAAAAAGTGGTTGTTAAAAAAGACCAAGATTTAACCGATATTGAAAATGATCTGAATAAAGAGCTTGGCTTAAGAATCAAAATTACACCAAGCAAAATGGGTGGCGGTAAAGTAGTGTTGCAATACGCCTCTCCTGCAGAGTTGGATATGATTATTGATATTTTGGATGGAAGCAAAAAAAATGTGAAAAATCAAAATCCGAACACTGTATTTAAATCAGAGCCGGTTACTCAAAACAACGAAAAATTTACAATTAAAGTTGTTGACTGATGTTTTTGATTAAATATTTTATCATAGCCTTAATAATAATCGGCACTTTTGTTGCTGGTTCTTTAGGAATAGGAGGAGAAGACTGGTTATCCAAAATCGGCTGGGCGCTGTCTTTTATAATCGGTTTTCTCATCCTGAATTTTATTGCCAAAATTGCATGGCGAATATTATTTTTAATCTTGAGTGTATTTTTTATGATTTATTTATTGAGCTACTTTGAAATCATAGAGTTCAGTCTGCCGGGAATAAATCACGCCACGCAAGAATTGATCGAAGATGTAGATATCAGAAAAGGTCTTACCGAAAAGTAAGACCTTTTTTAATTAAATTCGGTAACCATATATTTACCAAAGCGGAATATAAATGTAATATTCAATAGAAGTTACAAAAAAAATGTAGGTGAAAAAATGGGCTTTCTGAAAAAAATTTTAACAGCATTAGGTGCTTTTCTCCTTATTTTTTGGGGCGGAGCCGGAACACAAAGCAAAAGTTTAATGATGCAAGGCGGCGGATTTATACTTTTCTTAATCGGCTTGGTTGTTTTATACATCTTTGTAAAAATGGCATGGCGTGCCATGGGATGTTTGCCGTCATTTTTGATTTTTGCCGGTATTATAACCTTTATAGTCTACGCAATCGGCGGCTTCAATAATGGCATTAACGGTGTCATTCCGACATTAAAATCTTTTCTTGGACAAAGCGAACAACAAACCACACCTTCTATGATGGTTTTGAGTGAAGAAGAAATAGATGGCTTGGATGCTTCGGAAGAGGGTGTGATTGATAATGCCGAGTTAAATGATGTTCCTCAATTGCGACAACCTACACCTCACGCCCAAACCGCCAAAACATTTGAAAAAGTTTTGCAAAACTTTGGCGGTAAAAAACAGCAAGCACAACGCCCGGCAAGCCCGCAAGATTATCCTTCAATAATTGGTCCTGTTCGCGTTGTGAACGGTGATACTTTGATGATGGATGGTCGTTATATTCGCCTATTTGCCATCGATGCGCCGGAAGCTGACCAAACCTGTGCCAACAAAATGGGCAGAGCATATCATTGTGGTCGTGTTGCTGCAACATGGCTGCGCGATTGGCTGATGGATAATCCGGTTGAATGCCATATCATGCAACAAGACAAAAAAGGCAACATGATGGGTGTTTGCTCTTTAGGTCAATATGACATCGGTGCCGCATTGGTTAATGCCGGTTGGGCAATTGCCTACACCAAATATTCTGATGTATATGTTCCTTATCAAGAGCAAGCAATGAGCCGTCGTGATGGTTTGTGGCAAGGAAAATTCTATAGTCCGGAAGATTGGCGTAAAATGAAAGCCAGAAAACCGAATATCAAAATCACCAAGCCTAAAAAAGAGCGCAAAAGCATGCTTAACTTTTAGGAGTGAAAATGGAAGCGGTTTATTCATATTTGTCAAAAACGGAAGCTGACACGGTTTCTTTGGGACAACGAATTGCTAAGATAGCTCAAAAGGGTGATATATTTGCTCTTGACGGAACTTTAGGTATGGGAAAAAGTGTTTTTAGCCGAGCTTTTATACAAAGTTTGGTCGGTAATACTGATGTCCCAAGCCCAACCTTTACCTTGTTGCAAACATATGATGCTCCGGACTTTGAGATTTATCACTTTGATCTATATCGTCTGAAAGATCCTGACGAGATTTTTGAGCTTGGCATGGAAGAGGCGATGTATCAAGGTGTTTGCTTGATTGAGTGGTCGGAAAAAATGGGTGGCTATTTGCCGCGCCGTGCCATCACAATCAAAATCACACCTTTGGATGAAGGTCGTTTGTTTGAAATTTTTGCTACCGAACCGGAAAGAAAAAAACGTTTTGGGTTGTTGAACGGCAAATAAAAATGGCAAATATTCATGCAACATGTGTTTCCTACTTTGGTAAAGGAATTTTAATCAGAGGCAAATCGGGCAGCGGTAAGTCGGATTTAGCCTTACGCTTGATTATGGATAAAGGCTGCACGCTTATAGGCGACGATAGAGTTGATATTTTTGCCAAAAGAGGCAAATTGAAAGCCTATGGCATCAAAACAATAGCCAACATGCTTGAGGTGAGGGGTATTGGCTTGGCACATTTTTCTTCCAAAAAATCGGCAGAAGTTAATTTGGTTGTCGATTTGGTTAAAGATTCAAGCAGCATTGAACGCTTACCGGAACCTGAAACTGTAGAATTGGAAGGGATTTCCGTTCCCAAAATCAAAATCTGTGCTTTTGAAGTTTCTGCCGTCAATAAAATCATTTTAGCTTTATCTTTAAAATAATCGTTCTTGGTTTGATAAGTTTGATAAGTTTGTTGATTTATCAAAGATGAAGTCATAATATAACATCAATCTAGATTAATCTGTTTGAAAGTATATATACAATGATTCAAAAATTTTTACGTAAATTGGGAAAACCTTTAGTAAAATTTTTCTCAAGCTTGGGCGAGTTGTCCATTTTCATCATTCGCTCTGTAGCAAACTGCTTTTTACCTCCGTTTTATCTGCGTAATTTCATGCGTCAGGTCATGGATATCGGTTTCTATTCTTTACCGGTTGTGGGCTTAACCACCATTTTTGCCGGTATGGTTATCGCCATTCAAAGCTATTCCGGCTTTTCTCGCTTTGGTGCAGAGAGTGCGGTTGCTTCCGTGGTTTTAATTTCTGTTACGCGTGAGTTGGCACCTGTATTGTCAGCTTTGATGGTTGCCGGTCGTATCGGTGCCGCTATGGCTGCTGAAATCGGTACCATGCGCGTTACCGAACAAATTGATGCGTTAACCACTTTGTCAACCAACCCGTATAAATATTTAATCACTCCGCGTATTGTCGCAGCTGTAATCGTTTTGCCGTTGTTGGTATTGATTGGTGACGTTATCGGTATTTACGGCGGATATGTTGTCGGTGTTTATCAATTGGGCTTCAATCCGGCAAACTACATCAAATCTACCATTGATAACTTAGAGGCTTTGGACATCACCACCGGTGTTGTTAAAGCAGCTGTTTTCGGCTTTATCATCGCTGTTATGGGCTGCTACAACGGTTTCAAATCCAAGGGCGGCGCGCAAGGTGTGGGTGATGCCACAACCAATGCCGTTGTGTCTTCATCAATTTTGATTTTGATTTTCAACTATATCATTACCGGTATGTTCTTTTCAAAATAAGCTTCAAGTGGAGAAAATAAAATGAGTGATACAAAAATAAAAATAACCAATCTTCACAAAGCATTTGGCCGTAAGGTTGTTTTGGATGGTGTCGATTTGGAAATCAAAAAAGGTGAATCTCTGGTTGTTATCGGTGGTTCCGGTACCGGAAAATCTGTTTTGATTAAATGTATTCAAGGTATTTTAACACCGGATAGCGGTTCCATTTTGATTGATGATGAAGAAGTCGTCGGTGTTTCTGAAAAAGAAAAAGAGAAACTTCATGCCAAAATGGGCATGTTGTTCCAAGGCGGCGCTTTGTTTGATAGCTTGAGCGTTTGGGAGAACGTGGCTTTCGGTTTGTTGGAAAACAAAAAAATGGATAAGAAAAATGCCAAAATGGAAGCTATTCGCGTTTTACGCCAAGTAGGTTTGGCACCCGATGTTGCCGATTTAGCTCCGTCCGAATTATCGGGTGGTATGCAAAAACGTGTTGGTTTGGCAAGAGCTATTGCAACACGTCCGGAAATCATCTTTTTTGATGAACCGACCACCGGTTTGGACCCGATTATGTCTGACGTGATTAACGGCTTGATTATTGAATCCGTTAAAGGTTTGGGAGCTACTGCCTTGACCATTACGCACGATATGGCTTCTGCCCGCAAAATTGCCGATAGAATTGCTATGTTATATAAAGGCAAAATCATTTGGCAAGGAACGGTTAAAGAGCTTGATAAAACCAATAACGAATATGTTCGTCAGTTTATCAACGGCAGTTCGGAAGGTCCGATAAAAGTGGAGGTTTAGGCTTTGGCAAAGAAGGGAACAGATTTTGTCTGCCAAAATTGCGGTGCCGTATATCCCAAATGGCAAGGCAAATGCGATGCTTGTGGCGAATGGAACGCCATTGTTGAAGAACACGTGGGCGGTGAGGGGTTTTCCAACCTCACACCCAAGCACAAAGGCAAAATGATAGACTTTGTTCCTTTAACCGGAGCTGAAGAAAATTTAGAAAGATTATCGACCGGCATCAAAGAACTGGACCGCGTTTGCGGTGGCGGTTTGGTTGCCGGTTCAGTCATTTTGGTTGGCGGCGACCCCGGAATAGGTAAATCCACTTTGCTGTTGCAAGCCTGTGCCAAAGTAGCAGAATTACCGAGCAAACCGGAAGTCTTTTACATCTCCGGAGAAGAGGCCATTGACCAAGTAAGAATAAGAGCCAAAAGATTGGGTCTGGAAAAAGCACCGGTACATTTGGCTTCTGCAACAGATATCAGAGATATTGTCGCCACCTTAGAAAAAGCTAATGCCAATGTGGTGATTATTGACTCTATTCAAACCATGTATTTGGAGGATGTTGAATCCACCCCCGGAAGCGTAACGCAGGTGAGGGCTTGTTCTTATGAGTTAATCAAACTTGCCAAAAGAAAAGGCTTTACCTTGTTTGTGGTTGGACATGTGACCAAACAAGGCGCCATTGCCGGACCGCGTGTCTTGGAGCATATGGTAGATACAGTGCTTTATTTTGAGGGCGAAAGAGGGCACCATTTCCGCATTTTGCGTGCGGTTAAAAACCGTTTTGGCGCCACCGATGAGATTGGCGTTTTTGAAATGCAGGATCAAGGCTTGGTAGAGGTTGAAAACCCATCAGCTTTGTTCTTGGCAGAAAGACAAGGAAATATCTCCGGTTCTTGCGTTTTTGCCGGTATTGAAGGTTCAAGACCGGTGTTGGTAGAAATTCAAGCACTTGTCAGCCCAACGGGCTACGCCAGCCCCAAGCGAGCCGTTGTTGGTTGGGATTCTAACAGATTAGCCATGGTTTTGGCTGTTTTGGAAGCCAGATGCGGCATGAATTTGAGCTCGCAAGATGTTTATCTGAATATTGCCGGCGGCTTGAGAATAACCGAACCAGCGGCAGATTTAGCGGTTGCCATGGCCGTAATATCGTCTATGACCAACAAGCCACTACCGCATGATATGGTCATTTTTGGTGAGATTGGTTTGTCCGGCGAGATAAGGGCCGTGACACAACCTTCTTTAAGATTAAAAGAGGCTCAAAAGCTTGGATTCGCAAGCTGCATTGTTCCTCCGACACATAATAAAGATAAAAAATCCGGTCTGCATACCGATATGAATGTGTATGAAATCGGAAATGTTCAACGCCTGATAAATTGGTTTAATTAAAGGAAAAAAATCAATGAATAGTCTGGATATTGCAATTTTAATCATTGTTGCCATTTCTGCCTTGATTGCTTTGGGCAGGGGGTTGATTAAAGAAGTATTATCAATAATCGGCTGGGTTTTAGCAATTATTGCTGTCATTTACTTTATGCCGATGTTAACACCTTTTGCTGAGAAATATATAGACAACAGTTCGGCAGCAGCGGTTGCTACGGCTTCAGGCATTGTCATTTTGTTTTTCATCATCTGGATTATTCTTACATCTAAGATAATCGGTTCGATTCGCAACAGCAAATTAAGCGGATTAGACCGAGTTTTAGGCTTATTCTTTGGTATTTTCAGAGCCTTTTTGCTGGTCGTTTTGGTTTATATTTTAATCAACTGGATGGTTCCAAAAGAAAACCAAGCCAAAGTTATGCAAGAGTCAAAATACTTTAATATTGCCGGTTCTTTTGCCAAACCGATTGAAGATTTGATTCCGGAATCAACCCTGGCCAAGATAAGAGATAAAACCAGAGCCGTAAGTGGTGCTGACGAAGACGAGAAAAAAGAAAAAGTTGAGTATGATGAGAAGAGCAAAACAGATATAGATGTTTTGTTTGAGATGCTAGCTCAACCGAAAATCGCCAAGAAAAAAGAACCGATAAAGGTTATTGATAATAGCAAAGCCAATGCAAAGATTGAGGCGGCAAAGAAAAAGAAGCAAGAAGAAGCAGCCAAAGCCAAAAGCTATAATGATAGCGAAAGAGGCAATTTAGATAGGCTGATAGAAAATGCTGTAGAATAAAAGAAAAGGGAGTGAGTAAACACTCCCTTTTTTAATTCAATATAAACGTAATTTCCACAAGGCACCCCAAAAAGACGGAAAAGTAAACGCCACACGTAGCACCGGAAAAATGGATTATACGAAGAAGATAATAAGATTTTCTCCGAATAGTTCCTCGTGGCACAATAAAAAGACGGAGAGCGAGGCGAGTAGTAGGCGCCGAGGAAAAAAGTACCGGAGTGTACAAAAACGTACATGAGAAAACTTTTTTCTGATGGCAACGCCCTAATCGCCCGCTATACGTCTTTTTTAGAATGCGTAGTTAAGTCCGGCGTTGACTGCAGCATTCGTGTAATCACTGCCGAACGTGTAAGCAGCGTTAGCATAGCCGCTCCATTGTTCATCAAAGCTCATCGAACCACCAACTTCAATTCTTCCAAGTGTTGAGTTCTCTAAGCCATCAACCTTGCGTAACGAGGTAACTTGAACATCACCGCTGCCAATATTTTGGATAATGCTCGGTTTAACATAAAGTTTTGCATAGCCGTTCTTGCGGAGATATGTTTTCTCAACCTTAACACCGGCTTCAACTTCAATGTTACGAACATCACCGTA
>CALXZK010000006.1 GCA_944393225.1 uncultured Alphaproteobacteria bacterium | reverse complement strand
TCACTAACTGCGCTGCGGGCACTCGATTTGTAACGCTTTGTCGGCGGCGTCGCCCACTTGCCTCAAAGCTAACAAATCTTCGCCTGTCGTTAAAATAACCTCCATTGGAGATTATTTTCTCCTCCAGCCCGCTCCAATTTTTAACCTCCCATTGTGGAGGTTTTTTTGTGTCTGGGTGAAGGGATTACATCCCTGTCTGGCTTGTAAGTTCGCTTTAGCTCACTAACTGCGCTGCGGGCACTCGATTTGTAACGCTTTGTCGGCGGCGTCGCCCACTTGCCTCAAAGCTAACAAATTTCTCTTATCTGGCTAAAGGTTTTAAAACTTAATGTCATAATAGGTTATATTGCCAAAAAATATTATTTTACTAATATTTGAAATATGCTTTTTTTTAGCTTGCAAATACAACGAATCTCTATATGATAATGGCAACTGTTTAATATAAACCACCGTTAAAAATATCCATGAACAAGCATAATCTTTTTAACGGTTGAGTTTTTTTCGGGGCGGGCTTCCCTTTAATCTAGGAGATTTATAATGCCTAAAGTTTCGGTTTGTTTGGCTGTTTATAAAACGAAGTCCGAATATTTGAAGGAATGTATAGAATCCATTTTGCGTCAAACTTATGCAGACTTTGAGTTTTTGATTGTTGATGATTGCCCTGAAGATAAAGAATGTGAAAAGATTATTCAATCTTATAAAGATGAACGTATTAAGTATTATCGAAATGAAAAAAATTTAGGAATATCAGGAACACGCAATAAACTTCTTGAATTGGCTCAGGGTGAATATATTGCGGTGATGGATCATGATGATGTTTCTTTGCCGACGCGTTTTGAAAAACAAGTTGCTTATCTTGATGAACATCCGGAATGTGGCGTAGTCGGTTCATGGTATAAAAAAATTCCCAACGGCAAGATTAAAAAGAAGAAAGAAAATAATGCGCAAATTGTTAATGCGCTAAAAAATTCGTGCCCCATTTTGCATCCTGCCTCAATGATTAGAAAGTCTGCTTTTATAGATAATGATATTCGATACCAGCCCCAATTTACTCCGGCAGAAGATTATGCTTTGTGGTTTGATTTGGTCGGAAAGGTAAACTTCCATAACATACAAGAGGTTTTATTTGCTTATCGCGAACATGAAGGAAATACTTCAAAAGAATATGCTAAGAGAATGATTGAATTGCGTAAGCAGCTTATTCAGAAAAATAAACACGAACATCCGGAATTGTTTGGAGTTAGAGGGTTGTTGAATTGTTGCTTTGGCTTAAGTGAGAAGAAAATTGAGGCCAAGGCTGCAAAAATGTATAAAAAATACATATTAAATGGTTTTGCCACTTTGTCAGATACTTCTTCTTTGCTGAAAATTTTTAATACTGAGCTCATCAGCAAGCATAAGAGAGGTGTTATTTTTGCTTCGTATAATGCAGAACAAAAAATAACTGATGAAGTTTTATATTATTTGAAAAATTTGAAAAAATATTCGGATTTTATTGTTTTTGTTGCCGATAATTCAATTGAAGAATCTGAAGTACAAAAGTTAAAGGGCTTAGCTGATATTGCTTATTTTCAAAGACACGGTGAATATGATTTTGGCTCTTATAAAAGGGGCTATAATTTAGCGGCGCAACAAGG
Source organism: uncultured Alphaproteobacteria bacterium (assembly GCA_944393225.1). Classification (GTDB taxonomy): domain Bacteria; phylum Pseudomonadota; class Alphaproteobacteria; order RF32; family CAG-239; genus CAJLXD01. The sequence continues at coordinate 74,310 of CALXZK010000006.1, read as the reverse complement.
TTGGCTGTCTCAAATTGATCATTTGGTCTTTGCAAATGACAGTATTTGGGGACCGTTTGGTGATATGTCTGACTTTTTTGAAAAAGCAAGCCGAACTGATTTTTACGGGCTTTCCGGAAATACACATGGTTATGTGATTGGAAAGCAAAAAATTTATAATATCGGTTGTCGGCATATACAGTCATATTTGTTTGTTTTATCAAAGAAATTTTTTATGAATCAAGAATTTGTGACTTTTATTAATTCGGTATCAAAATTACCAAATAAAATAGAAGTTATTATAAAATATGAACAAGGTATGTCTTGTTTGGCTCGGAAATTGGGGTTGAAACCTGAAACATATTTACCCGTTCAAAAAGATATTACTAAGCAAAATTGGAAAGACCTTTTGCAAAAAGGCTTATTTATTAAAAAAAGACAATTGAAGAAAATTTCAAGGTCTGATTTTGAAAAGCTTAGCAAAACGATGAAACAAAATTTCTTGTGCTGGGATAAGAGGCAAGGAGGTTTAGTATAATGAAGGGAATTATTTTAGCCGGTGGTAGCGGAAGCCGTCTTTATCCGTTGACAACAGCAATTTCTAAACAGTTGTTACCGGTTTATGATAAACCAATGATTTATTATCCGCTTTCAACTTTGATGTTGTTCGGAATTAGAGAGATTTTGATTATTTCTACGCCTCAAGATACGCCAAATATTCAAAAATTGCTCGGTGATGGCAGCAGAATAGGGCTTTCTTTGCAGTATCAAATTCAAAATGAGCCCAAAGGCATTGCTCAGGCCTTTACCATTGGAGAACAGTTCATAGGTAATGACGATGTTTGCTTGATTTTGGGAGATAATATCTTTTATATGGGTGACCAATTCGCCCGTTTGAATGAAGAGGTTAAAGAAAACACCGGTGCTATTATTTTCGGTTATCATGTTCCAGATCCGGAGCGCTTTGGAATTGTTGAGTTTGATAAAGACAGAAATGTTCTTTCTATTGAAGAAAAGCCTAAAAATCCAAAGTCAAATTATGCTGCCGTCGGATTGTATTTCTATCAAAATGATGTGGTTGCCAAAGCGCGCAGTTTGAAGCCTTCTGCGCGTGGTGAGTTGGAAATTACAGATTTGAATAATCTTTATTTGCAAGAAAAGCGAGTTAAGTTTTGTGAGTTGAAACGTGGCGCAGCATGGCTCGATGCCGGAACCCCCGATAGTTTGATGGATGCAGGTTTGTACGTGCAATTGATTGAAAAACGGCAAGGCTTAAAAATTTCTTGTATCGAAGAAATTGCTTATCGCCGAGGTTTTATAAATAAAGCTCAGATGCAAAAGCTGATTTCTGAACTGAAATCCGGAAATTATAAAGAATATTTGCAACGCGTTTATGAGGATTATGACCTATGAGAAAAAATATTTTGGTAACCGGAGGTGCCGGTTTTATAGGTTCAAATTTTGTACCGTATTTTTGTGAAAAATATCCGGATTATCATATCATTAATTTGGACAAGCTTACTTATGCCGGAAATTTGGAAAATTTAAAAGAATGCAATTCGATGGACAATTATACTTTTGTTCAAGGTGATATTTGTGATGTTGCATTTCTCGAGAAACTATTTGCACAATATGATATCAGAGGTGTTATTCATTTTGCGGCTGAAAGCCATGTCGATAATTCCATCACTGGTCCGCGTCCGTTTATTGAAACCAATATCTTAGGTACGTTTAATCTTTTGGAAACGGCACGCAAACATTGGATGCTTGCTCCTAATCAATATAAAGAAGGATATGAAACTTGCAGATTTCATCATATTTCTACAGATGAAGTTTATGGTACTTTGGGTGAAACCGGATTGTTTGAAGAAACAACGGCCTATGCCCCAAATTCTCCATATTCTGCAAGCAAAGCAAGTTCTGACTTTTTGGTTAGAGCATATTTCCATACGTTTGGTATGAATGTGACAACCTCTAACTGCTCAAATAATTATGGTCCTAAACAACATCCGGAAAAACTTATTCCCAAGATTATTAGCAACTGTTTGGCTGAAAAATCTATTCCAATTTATGGAGATGGAAAGAATATACGCGATTGGCTGTATGTTTTGGATCACTGTAAAGCAATTGACTTGATTTTTCATACAGGTAAAGCCGGTGAAACTTACAATGTCGGCGGCAGAAATGAAAGAAATAATCTGGAAATCGTGCATACCATTTGTGCAATTTTGGATGAAAAACATCCAAGAAAATCAGGTAAGTATGCGGATTTGATTACGTTTGTGAAAGATAGAGCCGGACATGACAAGCGTTATGCCATAGATGCAACAAAATTGGAAACAGAACTCGGTTGGAAAGCTGAAGAAACTTTTGAAACCGGAATTGTTAAAACCGTGGAGTGGTATTTGAAATGATGTATGAGTTGATAGATTTTAAAATTCACGGAAACCACGACGGCAACTTGGTCGCTTTAGAGAAGGGAAACGGTATTCCGTTTGAACCAAAGCGTGTGTATTATATTTGGGGAAACCATTCCGATGTTGTTCGAGGCAAACACGCACATAAGAAGCTAGAGCAAGTTATTATTTGTACTTCGGGCAGTTGTGATTTCATTTTAGATGATGGTAATGAAAGACAGACTGTACATTTAGATAATCCGGCGCAGGGTTTATACATCAAACACAATATATGGCGCGAATTTACTAACTTTAGTAAAGATTGTGTTGTAATGGTTTTAGCTTCTGAGCCCTATGATGAATCTGATTATATCAGAAATTATGATGACTTTATAAAATTGGTCGCTTAAAGGATATAATAATGAAAAACACTCATGATTTTAAGCCTTTAGAAGGAAAATATGTTAATTTACGCGAGGTCGAAATCAGCGATGCTGCGTTTATTTTGCAATTACGTACTAATCCTAAAAAATGTCGCTTTTTGCATAAAACAGAAAATAATTTGGATAAACAAATTGAGTATTTAAAACGTTATAAAACGTTGGATAATGAATGGTATTTTATAATTGAAGATAAACAACATCAACCATTAGGAACAAGCAGAATTTATAATGTTTCAGGAAAGCAATATACAGGAGGAAGTTGGTTGATGAAAGAAGGTTCTTTGCCGGAAGAAACGTTGGAAGGAGCTCTTTTAGCCAGACATATGGCTTTTGAAAAATTGGGCTTTGAGAAAGATTGTTTTGATGTTCGGAAAGAAAATAAAAAAGTTGTGAGATTTCATAAAATGACAGGTGCCAAGATAGTGGCAGAAGATGATATAGATTATTTTTTTGAAATTACAAGAGATGCATATAATCAGCATAAACAACTATTTTGGGATGCTTTATAATTTTTAAGGAGATAAAAATGACTATAAATGAATTTTTGAATGAAATGGTTGATGTTTTGCAAACAGAAGAAGATCTTAATATGGATACGGTTTTGTCTAGTTTAGCAGAATGGGATTCTTTATCCATAATGGCTACCATGGCTTTTTTGGAAAAAAATTTCAATGTTAAAACAACAATGAAAGACTTTAGAGAAATGAAAACAATTGGGGATATAGCTTCTAAGGCCGGTTTGTAATATGATGCTATTTAGTTCAGATCAATTTTATATTGTAACAGGAGCTAGCTCTGGGATAGGAGAGCAGACAGCTTTATTGCTTAATGAATTAGGTGCATCGGTAGTTGCGATAGCTAGAAATAAGGTTCGTTTGGAACATTTGAAACAGAAGTGTAAGTATCCGGAAAATATGTATATAGAAGTCAAGGATTTGACATCCGAAATAACCGAAATTTCATCTTTTATCAAATCGTTATGTAAAAAGTTTGGTAAATTTTCAGGTATGGCTTACTGTGCGGGTGTTTCATGCGTTAAACCATTGCAGTTGGTTGACTATGGTGTAATGCAAGATGCTTTTAATATCAATTATTTTGTTCCGATGCTTATGACCAAGGCTCTTTTAGATAGAAGAAATAATAAAGGAAATGGAACTTCCTTGGTGTTTGTTTCATCTTTAGATGCTCAAATTTGTACAAGAGGACAAAGCGTTTATTCTGGAACAAAAGCTGCGTTGTCGGCATCTGTTAAAGCTATATCAAAAGAAGTTAGTGGCGCTGGTATAAGGTTAAATAGTGTATTGCCATCAATGATTAAGACTCAAATGACAGAAGACTATTCAAAGTTATACAATGTTTCAGAGGAACTTCAGAAAGATAAGTATCCATGGGGGTGGGGAGAGCCTCTAGATGTTGCTAACTTAATAGTTTTTTTGTTGTCAGATAAATCAAAATTTATTTCAGGACAAAATTATATCATTGATTCAGGAGGAGTTATTTGAATGACATTTTCTAGGTTTAACAATGTTAAAATATCAGCAATGGCAGCTGTCGTTCCTGAAAATTATATTAATATTGATGATGAACTTTGCTATTATGACAATGATCCTAAAAAATTAGAGAGAAATAAAAAAATTTTAGGATTGGGAAATCGTCATATTATTGAGGAAGGTGTCGGTGGTTTGGATTTGGCAGAATGTGCCGTGCATAGACTTGTTGAAAAGTGCGGTGTAGATTTGTCTGATATCGATGCGCTCGTGTATGCCTCTTCAGGCCATGATTACCCCTATCCTGCTTCTTCTTGTATTATGCAAGGTAGATTGAATCTTCCTGAAAATGTTTCATGTTTTGATTTTTCGGGTTTAGCTTGCTCAGGTTATATTTATCACTTGTGGGTTTTATCTTCGATGATTGAAGCCGGGGCAATTCGAAAGTGTTTATACATTGCTGCAGATATTGGAAGTACACATACAAATAATCAAAATAGAAATGTTTGTATTCTTTTTGGAGATGGTGCAGTTGCAACAGTTTTGGAGCGGACAGAGCAGCCCAATCCGTCTTATTTTTTGACAGGGACTAACGGAAAAGATTGGGATAAAATTGTTGCCCCGTTTGGTGGATTTAAATTGCCCATTAGAAAGGATATAGCAGATTTAGAGGTTAAAGATTCACAAGGAAATGTTTGGCATCTTTGGGAAGATATTTTAAAAGGTTTTGAAGTTTTTAAATATACATCAGTAATTGGACCTCAGGGAATTAAACAGATTATGGATTTTGCTAAAAAAGAGCAAAACGATATAGATTTTTTTGCGATCCATCAAGCTAATAAACAGATTGTAGAAACTATCGCCAGACATGCAAATTTACCAAAAGAGAAATATTCTTCAGAAACATTTACAAAATATGCAAACGCAGGGGTTGCTTCGGTTGCAATGAATGCTTGTGATTCTTTACTTGGAAAAAAAGTAAATGATGTTTTGTTAGCTAGTTTTGGAATCGGTTTGTCATATAGTTTTGGTATTGTTAACTTATCAAATATGAAAAATGGCGGTGTAGGTTTTTATAAAAAAGCAAATTCGATATTATCTCGCGAACAACAAAAAGAGTATTGGATAAATTATTACAAAGAAAATCTTTAATGAGTAAAGGAACAATAATGTACAATATGATGAAAACACTTACATTGGCTAAACAAGTTAGACGTGATATAATTGATTTAACTTATAAAGCCGGAACAAATGGTACTCATATCGGAGGCTCCCTTTCAATTGTTGAGGTTTTGTCGGTACTGTATAACGATATATTAAAATTAAATAAAAGTGATATGACCGATGATACTCGAGATCGTTTTATCTTGAGCAAAGGTCATGGCGCTATGGCGCAATATGCTGTTATGCATAGAGTTGGAATATTGTCTGATGAGGATATTGCTTCCTTTAAGAAAGATGGATCTTCATTTTCAACGCATCCTTATATGAATGTAAAAAAAGGAATAGAGTTTTCTACAGGAAGCTTAGGACATGGATTATCCTTGGGTGTAGGTTCAGCTCTTGCTTTAAAAAGAAAAAATAATGTGACATCCAAAGTCTTCGTTATGATGGGAGATGGGGAATGTGACGAAGGATCTATTTGGGAAGCTGCAATGTCTGCTTCAAATTTTGGCTTAAATAATTTGGTGTTGATTATTGACAAAAACAGATTGCAACTTGATGGATTTATTGAAGAAATTATGAAGCAAGATTCTCTGGAAGATAAATGGAGTAGTTTTGGCTGGAAAGTATATGGTACAGATGGTCATGACGTTGACGCTATTTATAAAACATTTTCGGAAGCATTAATAAATCAAAAACAGCCTGTTGTTGTTTTTGCACATACAATTAAAGGCAAGGGTGTTTCTTTTATAGAAAATAAATATAATTGGCATATTGGTGTATTAAATGATGAGCTTTACAAAAAAGCAATTGAGGAATTGGAGGCGTAATAATGGAATTAAACAGACAAAATATCAGAACATATTCATTATTAGGTTCTCATAGAACTTTTGGACAGATTGCCCTCGAGTTTCCAAAAATTGATGATAAAATTGTTATTTTAGCGGCTGATCAATGTTCGCCAGCCGGATTGGAATATTTTAGAGACCAATATCCAGATCATTATTACAATGTTGGAATTGCGGAACAAAATTTGGTCGGTATAGCGGCTGGTTTGGCAAAAGAAGGATTTAAACCCTTTGTCACAGCGCAAGCAACATTTTCGACAACAAGATGTTTTGATCAAATCAAAATAAATATGGGATATATGAATTTTGGTATAAAAATTGTTGGACTTAGTGCTGGTTTGGCGATTGGTCAATATGGTGCAACGCATATGAGTATGGAAGATATTGCTTTAACAAGAGCAATTCCTAATATGGTTGTGTTGTCTCCGGCTGATTGTACTGAAACAGCTAAAGCTTTGCTTGCAGCAGCTAAAGATAGTAGACCAACCTATATCAGATTATCCGGATGGATGAACAATCCAATTGTTTATAAAGAGGATTATGATTTTGAAATAGGTAAGGCTATTACCTTAAAAGAAGGTTCTGATGTTGCTATTATTGCTACCGGAACAATGGTATATAATTCTCTAAAAGCAGCAAAAATTCTTGAAGAACAAGGTGTTAGTGTAAAAGTGGTTGATATGCATACTATAAAACCTCTTGATAAACAAGCTGTTTTAGAATGTAGCAAATCTAAATTATTGGTTACAGTTGAAGAACATTCTGTAATTGGTGGATTGGGAAGCGCTGTTGCTGAAGAGATTGCTTTATATAAAGAAAAAAGCCGCCATTTAATAATTGGTGTTGAAGATCATTATGTGAAGCCAGGAGAATACAATTACTTAGTTAAACAAGTTGGTCTTTCTGCTGAGCAAGTGGCTGAAAGAATATTAAAAGTTTTATAGAGGAGAAAAAAATGTCTAATTTAGAAAAATATACAAATGCATTTGTAACATGTTTTGAAGTTGATGAAGAAACAGCTAAAAGATTAAAATATCAGGATATTTCTGCATGGGATTCTGTTGGGCACATGGGGTTGATTGCGGCTTTAGAAGAAGCCTTTGATATTATGATGGAAACAGATGATATTATTGATTTGAGCTCTTTTGAGAAAGGAAAAGAAATTTTATCTAAATATGGTATAGAGTTTTAAGAATTGTCATGAAGTATCCTTTGTCTAATAATCCATTCCTTAGCTGTTTTGTATCCCCAGAAATCAGTTCAAATATGTATGTTTTGATTAAGGGGGAGCAAGCTTTGGTGATAGATCCTCATGAAAATTTGGAAATGCAATCTCTACTTGAGCAAAATCATGTTAAAGAGGTGACCGTTTTCTTAACGCATGAGCATCCTGATCATACAAGTGGTGTGCCTTTTTTAGCAAAAAACTATCAATTGAAGCTCATCTGTCAGCAGAAATGTGCAGAAGCTATTGCTGAAAAAAGGAACAATCGCCCGATAATGATTGCTTTTATTTTAGCAATTCAAGATGAAAAGAATGGTACTCATACAGAGCAAAAATATTTAAAGACATTTAAAGAATATGTTTGCCAGACGGATATTTCTTTTGATAAAAATTTTAGCTATGATTGGCAAGGGGAACATTTTATCTTTTATCATACTCCAGGACATTCTCAAGGAAGTTGTTGTATCATGATGAATAATGAGGCTCTTTTTACCGGAGATAGTTTGCTTGCAGATTATCCTGTAATTACACGTTTTCCTGGAGGAAATGTTCATGATTATAAAAACATTTCCCTTCCGATTTTGGACTCTTTGAGTTCTGATTTATTGGTTCTTCCTGGTCATGGAAAATCAGAAAAATTGGGAAAAATTCTTAAGGGTACTTTGTGATGTGGAATTTTAAATCTTTTGAAAACAATATTGCCATAGTAGAAGAAAATTCCAATTCTGTAACATATGCGGAATTATCTAAGCTTTGCGATGATTTTTTGCAACATATTCCTTCGCGCAGCCTTGTGTTTAACTTGAGTTCCAATTGTCTAGGGGCTTTGCTTGGATATGTGGCTTGTGTGCAGGGAAAAAATGTAACTCTGATGTTGGATGATCATATTGACAAGGAGTTGTTATCACATTTTATTTTGACTTATAAACCAGATTATTTATGGGTTCCAAATAATAAAAATTCAGAGTTTGGTGGACGCATTGTTTTTAGTGAATGTGAATATTCTTTGATAAAAACATCTTATGATCATGAATATCCTTTGTATGACGAATTAGCCTTATTGCTCACAACTTCAGGTTCAACAGGTTCTCCAAAATTTGTGCGCCAAAGTTATAAAAATTTGGAGGCAAATACAAGAGCTATTGCAGAATATTTGCATTTGGATGCATCTGAAAGGCCAATTACAACATTGCCGATGAATTATACTTATGGTCTATCTATTATTAATTCGCATTTGATGGTTGGGGCAACCATTCTATTGACAGATAAGACGTTGATGCAAAGAGATTTTTGGAATTTTATGAGTGATCAACATGCCACATCTTTGGGCGGCGTTCCGTATACCTATGAAATGCTAAATAGATTGATGTTTTTCAGACGCAGATTGCCAGATTTGAGAACAATGACTCAAGCCGGAGGAAAGTTGTTACCGGAGTTGCATCAAAAATTTGCGGAATATGCTGAGAAAGAGGGCAAAAAGTTTGTTGTTATGTACGGTCAGGCCGAAGCAACAGCTCGCATGGCTTATTTACCGCCTGAAATGTCATTGAAAAAATGCGGCTCTATGGGAATTGCCATTCCGGGAGGGAAATTTGAGCTTCATGATGAAAATAATCAGGTTATTACCGATACCGAAACTGTCGGAGAACTTGTCTATTATGGTGATAATGTTACTCTAGGATATGCTTTGTCCGGAGAAGATTTGGCAAAGCCAGATGAACGCCACGGTGTGCTTTATACCGGAGATATGGCTAAATTTGATAAAGATGGCTATTTTTATGTCGTTGGTCGCAAAAAAAGATTTTTGAAGATTTTTGGTAATCGTGTTGGTTTGGATGAAACTGAGCGTTTGATTAAATCTAAATACAGCAATGTAGAATGTGCTTGCTCGGGAAAAGATGATGCTCTTTATGTCTTTGTAAATAATTCAGATTTGTGCTCCGATATTAAGAAATATTTGGTTGAGAAAACCAAACTTAATCCAGTGGCATTTCATGTGCAGTTTTTAGAACAAATTCCTAAAAATGAGGTCGGTAAAACCATGTATAAAGAATTGGAGAAGTTTTATGACAAAGTTTGCTGAGCTGTTAGAACTTGATCCGTATTGTTTAGATAAAACGCAGAAGTCTAAGCTTCTGACTGAGGAGCTAAAAAATTTAACAGAGTTTCACCAACAACATTGTCAAGCTTATGACAATATGTTGAAAGGTCTCAATTATAAGCGTGAAAATGTGTATTCCTATGAAGATTTGCCATTTTTACCCGTGAGCTTATTTAAAAGTTTGACCTTAAAAAGCATTTCCGATGCCGAAGTTTTTAAGACTATGACCTCTTCAGGGACAACAGGACAAGCTGTTTCTAAAATTTTTCTTGATAAAGAAACAGCAGCAAAACAGCAAAAAACTTTAGTTAAAATTGTTTCAGCTTTTACCGGAGCATCAAGATTACCGATGCTGATTATTGATAGTCCTTCGGTTGTTAAAAATCGGTTGATGTTTTCAGCAAGAGGTGCCGGAATTTTAGGTTTTTCAATCTTTGGTGCTGACAGAACCTATGCTTTGAATGATGAAATGGAAATTGATTTTGATGCCATAGAAGCGTTTCTTGCTCGTCATCAAGGGCAAAAGATTCTTTTGTTCGGCTTTACCTTTATGATTTGGCAACATTTTTATAAAGAACTTTTAAAATCAGATAGAAAAATAGATTTGTCTCAAGGAATACTCATTCACGGCGGTGGATGGAAAAAGTTAATTTCTGAGGCAGTTTCTCCGGCAGAATTTCAAAAAAGGTTAACTGACGTTTGTGGTTTGTCCGATATTCATGATTATTATGGAATGGTCGAGCAAACGGGGTGTATTTATATGCAATGTGAACATGGGCATCTACACGCATCAAATTTCTCAGATATAATCATTAGAAATCCTAAAGATTTTTCGGTGGCTTCGTTTGGAGAAAAAGGAATTGTACAAGTGGTTTCTTTGTTGCCCGAATCATACCCTGGACATTCTCTTTTAACAGAAGATGAAGGTGTCGTTTTAGGTGAGGATGATTGCCCTTGTGGAAGAAAAGGTAAATATTTTAAAATATTAGGAAGATTGAAAAATGCAGAAATTAGAGGATGTAGTGATACCTATGCCGCAAAGTTTTAATGATTTGTTTTTTGCCGTCGGTAATTATCAATCTTTGGAAGATATGCAAAAAGCACCTTCCTTGCCTATATTTTCCGAATCGGCAATCGAGTTTTTAAATTTGATTTCATCAACATTGTTGAAAACAGGAAAAGCTTTTTCTGATGTAGTGACTTTTGCTTTTTGGTGTCGAAAAGCCGCATTACTTAAAGAAAAAGAAAATTATGTTCATGATGAATTGCGTTTAGGAAAAGGAATTGCTTTTCACAGCACGCCATCCAATGTTCCGGTTAATTTTGCATTTAGTTTTGCGGCAGGCTTGTTGGCCGGAAATAAAAATATTATTCGTTTACCAGCCAAAGATTTTGAGCAAGTAGATATTATTTGTCGCGCCGTGAATGCTGCTTTAGAAAAAATGCCGGAAATGAAGCCTTTTGTGGTTATGGTGCGGTACAAATCAACCAAAGAAATTACGGATTATTTTTCATCAATTTGTATGACAAGAGTTATTTGGGGTGGAGATGAAACTATTAGCCATATCAGAGAGTCCGTTCTTCCTCCCAGAGCTAATGAAATTACTTTTGCAGATAGATATTCTTTTGCCGTTTTGGATGCTGATGCAGTTTTAAAAACAGAAAATATCAAGCAACTAGCTCAAAATTTTTATAATGATACGTTCTTTTCTGATCAAAATGCTTGCACGTCTCCGCGAGTTTTGGTGTGGCTCGGAAAAAAGGTGAAAGAGGCGCAAGAATATTTTTGGGAGGCAGTCCATCAGTTGGCTGATGAAAAATATAATTTGTCAGCAGTGCAAGCTGTTGGAAAGTTAGCGGCATTTTATAAAGTTGCTTCTGAAAAAGATGTTTGTTTGTATCCTAAGCAAGATAATTTGATTATGCGAATTTCTTTATCTTCGCTCGATGAAGATTTGATGGAATATAAATATAATAGCGGTTTCTTTTTTGAGTATGAGGCAAAAGAACTGGCAGATATTCTTCCTTTGTGTTCCGTAAAATGTCAGACGATGACTTATTATGGAATTTCTGCTGCAGAGATAAATCATTTTATGAAAAATTATCGTCCTCAAGGGGTTGATAGAGCTGTTCCTTTGGGAAAATCTATGGATTTTTCTTTGATTTGGGATGGTTATGATTTGATTAGAGAAATGTCTAGAGTTATAAGGATTAGTTGAATGAAAAAAACAAATTTAAATTTTATAGAAAATGCGAACAAACCTAAACGTATCTACTTCATGTTTCCAGTTTATTTAGTTGGTGGTGGTGAAACATATGTTTGTCGCATGATAGAATATTTATTGGCGTATACTGATATTAAAATAGGAATTATTGATTTTACAGATGGAATGCTGTCTCGTACTTGTAAAAAATTTTTTTCAAATGAAGATATTCATTATATAGACTACGATCAAGCTTCTTGGACTTTAGATGATGATTCTATTATTTTTGCAGGGGCAGATCATTTAGGTTGTGTTAAATCCATTAAAGGAAAAAATATTCGAATCCAAGTGGATGTATGGGAGGCTGTTTTTGGTTGGGATATCTTGTTTGAAAAGAAAACAAAGAAAGCAGTTGCACAATTATTGAAGGAAAATAATGGCGCTAGTTTTATTGATGTCGGTTGCTATATAGCAGCTTGTCAGCAATTAAAACAGGAGTTCAAACAGATTTATATGCCTTTATTTTATTATACCCCGAAAGCAAAATATTATGCAAAGATTACACCGGATAGCGAACTTAATTTGGTTTGGTTAGGGCGGTTTGCCGGGTCAAAAAAATATGCCATATACAATATTATTGATAATTTTGCTGCATATAAAACATCAAAGAAAAAAAGATTTCATTTAATAGGAAATGGTCCTTTGGAAAAAGATATAAAAGATTATGCGAGCAAATATAGCCAAGATATTGAATTTATTTTTACCGGAGTATTGACGGCAGATGATTTAACTAAATATCTACAAGAAAATGCGGATGTTGGCGTTGCAATGGGAACGTCAACATTGAATATCGGAGCATTATCTATACCGGTTATTATGGCTCCGCAATCAGCAACGCCAATTACTATTGATAAATTCCTTTGGCTAAGCGATATGGAAGGTGGTTGTTGCGGTACGCCTTTAGATGATAATAAGATGTTTGATGGAATGTATAAAAAATTAAAAACATTTAAGTCTATGTTGGATGATGCATGTGATTCCAAAAAACGTAAAGCTATTGGAGAAGAAGGGCAGAAGTTTTATACTCAAACATATGGATCTATAGAATATTGTGGAAGTAAATTTTTAGAGGCAATTTGTCAAACAACACTTACTTATGAAAAATTGAAAAAGGTATTAAAATTTTTACCCTATAATGATAAATGTGGGTTGGCGGTACAAACATATAAATTTTTGGGAATTTCTTTTTTAAAGATTAAGCATCATAATGGAAAAGTAAGATATTATCTTATGGGTGTTCCTTTTATGAAGTTTTGTTATACCTTTACAAAAACAAAATTTTATTTTTTGGGTATTCCGTTTTTTAAAATAAAAAAAGAGGGTCCTAAAAATTCTTTTTATTTTTTTGGTATAAAAGTATTTGAAACAAACTGGTGGGGTAGATATTCTTTTTATGAGTCTACGAATGACCATGTGAAAGAAGAGTGCAAAAATAAGTATGCAATATCTGAAAGAATTTCATAAATAAATTATATATAGGGCATGATACAATGATTAAATTTTTAGATTTGGAAAAAGTAAATAATCGTTTTAGAAACGAAATCGATTCTAAAATTAAAAAAATCTTAGATAAAGGTTGGTATTTGCAAGGAGAAGAAAATGATTCTTTTGCTAAAAATTTTGCTGCCTATTGCGGAACGAAATATGCTGTTGGCGTAGCCAATGGCTTAGATGCTTTGCGCTTGATTATTAAAGCGCATGGTTTTGGTGATGGGGATGAAATCATTGTTCCTGCCAATACTTATATTGCTACAATTCTTGCAATTACGGATAATGGTTGCACTCCGGTGTTGGTTGAACCTGATATTAATACATACAATATCAATCCCGATTTAATTGAAGAAAAGATCACGCCCAAAACCAAAGCAATTATGGTTGTCCATTTATATGGACAAGCTGTCCAAATGCAAAAAATTTGGGATTTAGCTAAAAAATATAATCTAAAAGTTTTTGAAGATGCAGCTCAAGCTCACGGGGCTATGTATCAAGGAAGAAGGACCGGAAATCTTTCTGATGCGGCGGCATTTTCTTTTTATCCCGGAAAAAATTTGGGGTGTATGGGTGATGGCGGTGCCGTTACAACAAATAGTGAAGAAATTTATTTAAAAATAAAAGCTCTCGGAAATTATGGCTCAGATAGAAAATATCACCATATTTATAAAGGACTTAATTCTCGTCTTGATGAAATTCAAGCAGCAGTTTTAGATATTAAACTTCCTCATTTAGATGCTGACAATAATCGTCGTCGAGAAATTGCTAAATATTATCGAGAAAATATTAAAAATCCTAAAGTTATTTTGCCTCAAACTTATGATGAAGCAGCTGCTGTTTGGCATATTTTTGCGGTGCGTACACAAAATAGAGATATGTTTCAGCAATATTTATTAAATAATGAAATTCAAACTTTAATACATTATCCAACACCTCCGCACAAACAACCAGCTTATGCAGAGTGGAATAATTTGTCTTTCCCAATTACAGAAGAAATTCATAAGACAGTTATTTCTCTTCCAATGTCTCCTGTTATGACAAATACGGAAGTTCAAAAAGTTGTTGAGGTTATAAATGCCTGGAAATAATCCTTTAGTTTCCGTTTTAATCCCAGCCTACAATCATGAGCGTTTTGTTGAACAAACAATTCGCTCAATTATGGCACAAACGTATAAAAATATAGAATTAATTATAATTGATGATGGTTCTCCAGATTCTACATGGAATGAAATTCAGAAATTGTTGCCAGAATGTGAAAAACGTTTTGTTCGAACCTATGCCCAAACACAACCAAATGTTGGTTGTGCCATAACATCAAATAAAATTATCGCAGAAGCTCAGGGTAAATATATTTATTCGATAGCATCGGATGATTTATCCAAACCTCAAGCAATTGAAAAACAAGTTCGTTTTCTTGAAGAACATCCTAACTATGTGTTAGTAGTTGGTGATAATGAATTTATAGATGATCAAAACTGTAGAGTTAGCTGGGATAAAAACCGAAATGTATTACCTTTAGAGCAAGGACAATATAAAACTTTTGCTCAGTTTTTGCATTTGCAAAAATATTGTGAAGATTTTGGGGCTTATCACTCTTTACTTAAAGGTAATTATATTCCCAATGGTTATTTAAGCAGGGCAAAGGCATTAAAAAGTATTTCTCCATTTACCTCTGAGGCTCCTCTTGAAGATTGGTATATGCATTTACAAATGAGCAAGTTAGGAAGGTATGGTTTTCTTAACGAGATTTTATTTTCTTATCGGTGGCATAGTCAGAATACCGCGCAAAATAAAAAATACATGAAAGCGGTAACAAAAAAAACAATTTTGTATGAGAAAAAAATAGTTGAGCAAAAAGGGGAAGAAAAATGGAAACGAGTCTTTGATGAAAATATCTATCAGCTAAAAATGCAGTTTAAGATAGGTGGAATTATTAAGTTTTATAAAATGAAAAGTATTCTTCAAAAGAAATATGTTTTAGAATTATTTGGTAAGCAATATATTGTTTATACAAAGTAAATTTTAAGAACATTAAAATAAGTTTGTTTCGTTTTAGGAAAGATGTCTTGTAAATTGTAACAAGTTAACTATATTTTTATCTGAATGTTTACGGAGAAAATATATGTTGCAGAATTTAAAAACTTGGTTCGTTCAAGAAAAGTCTTATATTGATCATTGGTTTGATATTGATGAGCGTTGGCGCTATTTGACGGTTGCTTTGACCAATGTAGTGTTTAAATATCTGGTCTTTTTTGTTTTGACTTTGATGTATCGTCAAAATTATCAGCTTAATTTGCTTTTGTCTTGGCTCTTGTCTTCTTTTACGGCTTTTATCGGTTATAAAATTTTGGTATTTGCTACCGAAGGAAATCATTTGAAAGAATATTTCAAATCAACAATGATTTTGGCTATTGGCTATGTTATCAATTCTTTCTTTTTATGGATTTTTGTTGAGAAGAACGGATTTAATCCATACCTTTCTCAAGCGCTTATTTTGTTTGTGATAACATTAGCAAACTTTTTGCTGTTTAAATATTTTGCATTCAAACAAGAAAAAAAGCATTTCTGGGAAAAAATTTATGCCGTTTTTGATTAGAATCTGAAACGAACACCGGCGCTGATTTCATTGATGCTTTTGAGGTTATCTACTTCTTCCGTTAGAGCAGAGTAGTGATACATTGCTCTTATAGCCATATGTTTATTGAAGTTGAATTGGAAACCAACACCAATGCGCAAGCCATCGCTTTCCAAATCGCGCAATTGGTTTTCCAGCTTATAGTTTATATATCCGATTGATGTCACAAAATCCAAATATTCGGAGGTGGGTAATCTTAAAACAAAGTCTGCACCATAGGCTGTTGTTTTGCTATTGAAGTTATGACTGTTGGTAACGTCATCTGACATCTGATAAAAGCCTTCAATGCCAACACCATTAAAATCAAAACCCAAAACAGCGGCAATTGTGTCATAATCGCTTTCTGTATAGCTATCAAACTCTTGGCTGGTGTCAATAAATGTTCTGTAAACATCTGCCCCTAGCACTAAGTCTGCTTGTGCCGGCGTTGAAGTGATTGTCATAAAAAACAAGGCAAATGTTGTTAAAAGCTTTTTCATATGTTCCTCTTATTCTAGATTCAATTTACATATAACATTATATTTTTTAATTGTCGACCCACTAAATATTTGAAAGTTGCTTTTTTCTGGTTTATTTTATTTTTATTCAAACCGGAGCAAAAAAATGAAACATACAATGTATCTTATGCGTTTTTCTTTTGATAAAATTGTTAATGGAACAAAACGTGTTGAAGTCAAACTTTTTGATGAAGATCATCAGAAAATCAAGCTGAATGATGTTATTGAGTTTGTATGTCAGGACACTGATGAAAAAGTATTGTGTCTGGTTCGTGGTTTGTTGGTTTTTGAACGGTGTGACGATTTGGTGGCTTTGCTTCCATCTAAAGTTTTTGGATATGATAATAAAGAAGAAGTCAGAATTCGCTTGAATCGTCGTTTTAGCTTTGAAGAACAGTTATTTAATCATGTTGTCGGCATATTAATTATGCCGTTGCAGGTTTCTGAAACGCAACGAGATAAAGCAAACGAGCATATTGAAGAAGGTCGTGATGCCAGACAAGAAGAAACACGTTCTTTTAAGCAAACTTATTCTGAGGTAAAACAGATGCTGAAAGAAGAAAAAAATTGGCATCCGGTTAGTCAAAGAATTGTTCATAGTGCAGAAGAGGGAATAGATGAAAAAGAAAAAGCCGCTCAGATCGAAAGACTGCGGAGATGCGGGATAGAAGATGAAGGTCGTGAGTAGGCAGATTAGTTGCGGAAGAAAGAAAATAATTCTTGCCAAAAGAGAGAATAAAATTTATTAGTATCAAAAGAAATGGAGAGATGGCAGAGTGGTCGAATGCGGTTGACTCGAAATCAATTGTGCTCGGTAACGGGTACCTAGGGTTCGAATCCCTATCTCTCCGCCAGTTTAGTTGAAAGGACGCTTGAAAATAGCGTCTTTTTTTGTATCTGGCGGTATTGCGGGCTTTGCTGGCGGTTGACTTTGCTAAATTGACTATGGTAAGCTCATTTAAAATCAAAAAACGCAAAATTTCCGGCAGTTACATACATTGCCGTTTTTTGCAGAGTCAAATTAGTGGGCTACTAAGATTTATAGTAGCCCACTAAAAACAATGTATGTTGTTTAGTCTAATTCCTCGACTGGAACTAAATCCCATTCTTCACCATCACAACTAGGTAAATGGTTTGGTTTGTTTATTGGAAAGCGTTGTCCACAATGTAGGCACTCAACTTCTCCAGTATAACCATTCTCGTTAATGTTTTCTGCTGTATTTTCTATTGTATTTTCTATTTTTGTTTCTTTAAATTCTAGCCTCTCAGCTTCCATAATCTCACGAGTATAGCTAAGTTTCTCGTCAGCTTCATTAATAAGGTCAGCCCATTTATTGCGCCCTAGAGCTAAAGCAAGTAAATGTTGAGCTCTCATTAATGTTGGTTTTTCATCTATTTTGACATTATATATATAAAACAAATCCTTTATATTGAAAACACAGAGTTTTTGCTCCCTATTTTTCCAATCTTTATATAAGTTCTTTGCTTGTAGTTTGAAATATTCAATGTTGTTCATAACATATTCCTTATTAAATGGTTGAGCTTATTATCTATAAATTTTGCATCCGTAATCTGTTGGTTAGATAATAAACCCATAAGGTTTATGTTATCTGTGGCTGATAAAATCTTTGCACGGATGAGCTAGCTAGCCATTAGCATAGTGTTATGTTATAAATATATTAAAAAAAATCAAGCAAATTTTACTAACATCTTTTCCTGCTCGTCAAAACTCAGGTTTTTAGAGGCGATTTCAAAAAGTGTTTGAAGGTTAATGGTTAAGGTTCCATCGAGAAGTTGATTAATTATTCTTGGTGAGAGGTAGGCAAGATTTAAGTATTTGTAGATGGTTCGTTTCGACATTTTTTCTTGTTTTGCTATGTCATCGGTGCTTAGTCCCTTTTCGTAGAGTTTCTTAAATTTCCAAGCATAAGCTAAGGCACGGACAATGAGGCGATTGTTATCATTGATACTCATCAGTCCAACTTTTCCTGCATTATAGACATTACTTGATAATCCGCGATTAATAATCACTTGTTTTTCATAGATGATTTGATTGTTGGTATTATCGGCTATAAAGTCTAATGGATTGTTATTTTCGTTTAACGCATTGCCTGTATAAGCTGATAGAATTAAAGGATCGGTGTTAAAAAAGAATGTTAAGTGATCTTTTTGATAAATTATTTTGTTAACAAAGTTACGGATAAAGTTACGCTGTTTCAGATAGTCCATATCTGCAAAATTTATTAACTTTAAAGCAAGTGAACTGTCTTTGTTTAGTCCATTGAGGTTACTGTTAAGAATTTCGCTTATTGCTTCTTTTGTAAGTTTATCAATTTGCTCTGTTGGCAAGAATAAACCTTTTATTGCGTAATAATGGCGTTTTGTACTTTTCTTTTTGCTGTTTGCTTGGTTGCCAAAGGCGGTTCCTTCTGTGTTAAACAGCTTTCCGGTAAGTAAATTATTATTTGGCACATGATTGGGATTTTTGCATTTATCATTTTCTTTCAGCTTATTTTGTACCTGCTCCCATAATTCTTTGGAGATAATTGCTTGATGGTGTCCTTTGAAAGTTTGTCCTGTTTTCTTGTTTTCAATTAAACCTAAATATATTTTTTCATGCAATAACCTATGTAAGGCCGATGTTTTTAATGGTTTTCCACCTTTCTCAACACCTTTATTAGTAATCCAATGTTTATGAGTAATTCCTTTGGTTTGGACAAAGGTTTCAAGTTCTACCAAAGATTCACATTTTAAATAGCTTTCAAAAATATCTTTTACCTGTTCAGCTTCTATTGAATTTATAACCAGTTTTTTATCTATAATATCATAACCTAGTTTAGGAATCCCTCCAGTCCATAGGCCTTTGGCTTTACTGGCACGGATTTTATCACGGACACGTTCCGAAGACACCTCTCGCTCAAATTGAGCAAATGATAGCAGCATGTTTAGCGTTAGCTTGCCCATGGAAGTCGACGTGTCAAAGGCTTGAGTAATTGAAACAAAGCTGCAACCATATTTATCGAATTCTTTCATCATATTATGGAAGTCCATAATTGAGCGGGACAAACGGTCGACTTTATAAACCACCACTGTCTGTATTAATCCATGCCGAATATCTTCAAGCATTTGTTTTAAGGCCGGACGTTCCATGGTGCCACCGGAAATTCCGCCATCGATATAAGTTTTGAAATACTCCCAGTTGTTAAAGGCTTGTGATAATATATAGCTTCGGCATGCTTCTTCTTGATTGTGCAATGAATTAAACTCAAGCTCCAATCCTTTTTCGGTAGATTTACGAACATAGACGGCACAATTTATTCTAGTCATGTGTTGCCTCCTTTAATGCTCGTTTGTTGTTTAAGCCAAAGAAGTCATAGCCTGATACTTTTATTCCACATATTTCTTTGGCAACTGCCGATAGAGTTTTATAATGTTTGCCCTCAAAAATAAAATTATTTGCTTCATTTATAATAACTTTGTATTGATGGTTGCGGAAGGTTTTAGTAATTTCTGTCCCCGGATGAAGGTTATATTTGGTTTTGTATACCTTAATCATACATTCATCCGGGTTTTCAGCATATTTTTCTAACTTAATTAGGTGTTTGCGTTCAATCTTAAGATTGGCATTTTCGCAAGCAATATAATACCACAATGCTCGAAGCTGGTGATTGTAAGGGCTGTTTACATAACGCTCCCAAAGCTCAGCCTGCTTTTTTTGTGATAATTTTTTTAGCTCTTCGATGTTTTTGGGTAGATGAATTTTCCTTTTCATACAATATCTCCCTTATTTTGCTTAATTTGTCTCGGGAACTTTTATCTTTGTCCCTTGCTAACAGTAACGCTTGCAAAAACAAGGAAGTCAAATCAAATAGTGCCGAATCGGAGATTTTTGGTCGACCATTCGGATTTCCTGATTTTCCTTTTTGAAATTGGTGTGCTATAGGCGGTTTTTTATACATTAAGAGCCTCCATATTGTTGCATGAAGGCTCTTTCATTGTCTTAAGTCAAGTTTTATTAATGTCTTAGTTTCCTTGGATCTCGCATAGGATGTACTTTATAGGTTGATCGATGTCCACTAGTGTAAAAATGATTGCCGGTGGCTATATACGGTTTGATTTGCGGATTTTGTATCTCAGAAGATAAAAAGCACACGGCTTGACTCAAAGCATCACATTGATCCTTAAATCTTGATTTTGGAAATGTTAAAAGCTCTTTTTCAAAAGTTTGATACCATATTCCGGCTTGATTGGGAAATAACAGTCTTTGTTGCTCTATTGCTAGAGATACCGCTTGCATACGTGAAATTTTGTCTTGCTCAGCTCTAATTGCATGTGGAGATAGACCATATTCTCCTCTTAAAACTTGGATAAGTTGTGTCCCGGATGATGCATCTTCAATAAGGATATCAGGCTTTTGCTTAAATAAATCAATACATTGATCATTCATTCTATCTACTGTTTTTACTAGTTCTGGAAAATTGAGCCGGTAACGATTAGCCTCAATCAAATAATATTTGCGGTTATAATCGACACCAAGTAAGACGTATGCAGAATATGCATTGTCAAAGCCCTCTTTACTTGCCGTATCCCAAGACAAAATGATTTGCTTAAATGCTGGCAGCTCATTATAAAAGTACATCCAGTCCTTTTTTACCATTCCACCACTTTGGGGAACGGGATTTTGTTGGTATTGCCCTGCAAAGGCAAACTCGCCTAAAGAATCTTGCAATTCTTTAATCGTTTCAAGGTTTTCTCTCTGCGGATGCAAAAGATCTCCAGGATGTCGCTCGATTGTACGCGTTGTTTGTGTAAATTGATTTTTTAAAATCCATGTTTCGTCTTCTTCCGCAATGACTGGGAGTTTGATGAGCTTAAACTTTTTATCGCTTTCAAGCAAAAATCCGGTCATATCATTTTCATGTAAGCGCTGCATAATTAGAATGATTTTTCCTTCAACTTTATTGTTGAGACGGGAGTACAGTGTTGATCGGTACCAGTCGTTAACTTTATCTCTGATATTATCTGACATTGCATCTGTCGGTTTTATGGGGTCGTCAATTATAATCCAATCTGCTCCTCGTCCGGTTAATGTGCCGTTTATGGAGGTAGAAAATCTTCCTCCTCCTTTAGTCGTTTCAAAATCTGATGTTGATTTTTTATTGCTGCTTAACACTGTCTCGGGAAATAGCTCTTGATACCATTGTGAGGTAATTATTCTGCGACAATCATTAGCATGTTTTGCCGCCAAATCATCCGAATAACTTACGCAGATAATAGAGCTTTGCGGATTATGTCCCAAAATAAAAGCTGGAAGTGCAACCGAACAGATTATGGATTTTAAATATCGTGGTGGAATGTTAATTATTAAACGCGTTTCTTGACCATTTATCATTTGTGCTAATTCTTGGCAAATAAGATCAATATGCCAATTATCAAGATATTGAGCCGAGGGTGATACATCAAAAAACACTTTTGTGACAAATGATTTTAGATCTGAACGTAAAATGGCCTTAAGCAAGTCTTGGTTATTCATCGATATCATTGTACAGCTCCTGAAGTAAAAATGTTTCATACAAACATCTTAAGAAGACGTTGCGTTTTTTAGCCAATGAAAAACCTTTGTGAGATAAGCTCAACTTCATTTCTTGAATGGCGCTTGATGCTGTTTTAGATTGTTTGCCCGATGGAAAAGAAAGACAAGCTCGCATCATCTCCAGCCGAGGTTCAATATATTCAGATGGTTTGTCTTGTAATTCCCAAAGCAATTTTTCAAAAATGTCTTTAGGAAATTCAGGTCTTTTTACTTTACTTTCGGCATCCTGAGCAATTTTTATCTTTTTAAAACTGCAAGTTTTATCAAGCATATCAAGCAATAATTGCTGAAAATCTTTTTGTTCTTCTGAGCTTAACGACCGGAAATCTTTTGCAAGATTTTGCAGTAGTTGCTTTGGAGAGGAAGCATTGTGACTTATTTGTTCTAAAAAATTGAGTAATTTATCTACTTTAAATTTAACCATTTCCGGTCTCCTTATTTTGCAAAAAATTATTAATTATGCTTAAATCATCAGCTTTAAGTGAAGCTCTTTTTTGTTCTTTCTCTTCTTGTTTGGCATCGACAGCCAACAAATGAGGAAATAAATCGCGAATGGCTTTTGTATCGCCTTTAACCGCAGAATTGACCGCCTGCAAAAGAATCGCTACCTTTTTTGAAATTTTGATTTGCTTACCATCTTGGACGATTGAAACCTTCTGCTCCAAAATATCTTCCAATAGCTTATACGTATTTCGGCTGTGCTTAGGACGCCCTGAAGGATTGCCGCTTTTCCCTTTCTGAAAGCGGGAATGTTGTGGTGGATTGCAATAGCCAACATCATAAGTCTTATTAGTCATGAGTGTCTCCTGATTTTAGTTCTTCCAATAATTGATTGTATGTCTTACCGTCTTTTTCACGGACAGCATCAATCTTGAAGATATTTTGAAAACGTCTGATTGTGGTATCGATATAAAGCATCTCGCATTCAATGCCATAGCAGATCCTGTGTGCTTTCTCGGCAGCGATTAAACTTGAGCCAGAACCTAAAAACGAATCTAAAACTAAATCACCACGCTTGGTTACATCTAAAATAGCATCATAAAGCATTTCTACTGGTTTTACTGTAGGATGCATTTTTAAGTCTTGTCGATGACGACCAAAACTATTTACTCCGGGATAATTCCAAACATTTGTTCGGTAGCGACCATTTTTGCCAAGCTCAACATTATTAGTGTGACTTTTAGAAAATAAAGCAGAGTTCATGTGCGCTTCTGTAGCAGCTGCCCATGCCGCCAGTTCCTTTGTTCCACACACAAAGGTTAATCAGTGAGTCAAAAACATTTTTTCCTGCAACCGATATATGAAGAATATGTCGCCAGTCCATAAAGTTATAGTGAAGAGAGCCTTCTTGTGAAAAAGAGGCGCAAAGTCTGAAGTTTGTTTCTAAAAATTTGATAAATTGATCATCAGTCATTTCACCAGAGGCAAAAGCAAATTCTTTATGCTTGGTTTTGCCGCTTCCGCAAACATGTCCGTTAATGGCAACATTAAAAGGAGGATCTTGCAAAACCATCTTTGCTTTTTGAGTTTGCATCAATTTTGAGAAGGTTTCTTCATCTTGAGAATTGCCGCAGATAATCCGATGATTGCCAAGGTGCCAAATATCTCCTGGCTGCGTAATTATTTCATTTTCAGGAACAAAAGGATCAGTGTTAAGCTGCTTATCAATTTTATGTGAATTGCCGGTATCATCAAGCAACACATCTAACTCGACAGAACTAAAACCGGTGATCGTTATGTCAAAATCATTACACAGGCTTTCTAACTCAGAAAGTTCAAGTTTGAGAATGTCTTCATTCCATCCGCCTTTTTCAGCAATTTTGTTATCAGCAAGACGGTATGCGCGTTTTTGAGCTTCAGACAAATGAGTTAGCCTGATGGCAGGAACTTCTGTCAATCCGACAATTTTGGCAGCTTCTAATCGGCCATGCCCGGCAATGATTTCGTTTTTCTCATCAATCAAAATGGGGGAATTAAAGCCAAATTGTTTAATTGACGAAGCTAAGGCTTGAAGCTGCTCTTCATTATGTACTTTGGCATTGTTATGATATGTTTTTAACGAAGTAAGGTTTATATTTTCAATAATTAATGAATTGTCCATTAACTTTCTCCTTTCTTATTGAAAAAATGAATTTGTACCTAAACCGCAAATGGTATAAGTAAAAAAAGCTTGATTCTATTCGGAGAAATGTTAAGATAACTCTTGCTTGGAGATGTTAATTTTTAACATTTCTTCTGAGGTTGGGAAATAGCGGTTTCTTAACCTCTTTTTTTATTATCAGCGATTCATTGGTTTATCTCCTTTCTGTCTTGGTGTTTAAGTTTATTATCAAAAAGTCTTTATCCTTTTCATCTTGTGATACTTCACAAAAATATGTAGTTGAGTAGTCAATCTGATAGGCTTTGAAGAAGCTTTTAACCGATAAAAACATACCAGAGTTGTCGCGTCTTTGGACTTTTAGACTGTTTTCTGTCGCTGCATTCAAAAATTTTATGCCAATAAGTGCCTTTTCCGAATCGTAAAAAAGTTCTGCAAAGTTTTTTGTTTGTAAACCAAAAGCGGCGATTGCAGCCTCATTCAGGCTAAGTCTTCCAAGCGTTGAAATTGACGCAGCTGGGAAGTTTTTTTTGGTTTGGATAATAAATTTTTCAAATGCCATAGAGCCCTCCTTACCTTCTTATGTGCTTATGTATATCATAGTATATTATAAATGTCAATACTTTTATTTAAATATATTTATGTATAATGTTGTACTCTATTTAAAAGCTATGTAACATAGATTTTAAGTCTTTTGGCTCCGTTTTATTCCTTTTGAAGTTTTTTCTTGCAAAATTAGATTTATCTT
This sequence comes from uncultured Alphaproteobacteria bacterium, assembly GCA_944393225.1. Taxonomy (GTDB): domain Bacteria; phylum Pseudomonadota; class Alphaproteobacteria; order RF32; family CAG-239; genus CAJLXD01. The sequence continues at coordinate 49,341 of CALXZK010000006.1, read as the reverse complement.
TATAGCATGATTTTAATATTTTATAAGGAACGCTCCATGGATAGTGAAATTTTAACGGTTGATGAAGTTGCAGCATATTTAAAGCTTGCTAAAAAAACGGTCTATAAACTGGTAGCAGAAAAACAACTTCCCGCTTTTAGAGTAGGAAAGTTCTGGCGTTTTAAAAAATCAGAACTTGAACAATGGATTAACAATTGTCGGGAATAAACTATCATGCAACAGTTTGATAATAGGACAACAAGATTAGTTGATGATCTGAAAGAGGAAATCAAATCAGGAAGTAAATTATCCATAGCGGCATCTTGTTTTTCCATCTATGCTTATGAAAGCTTAAAGAAACAGCTCAATAAAATTGATGAGTTGCGTTTTATTTTTACCAGTCCGGCTTTTTTAGGTGATAAGATAGAAAAGGAAAAGCGAGAGTTTTATATCCCAAGATTAAACAGAGAGAAGAGTTTATATGGTACTGAGTTTGAGGTTCGCCTGAGAAATCAGATGACACAAAAAGCAATTTCTAAAGAATGTGCCGAATGGATAAGAAATAAAGTTAAATTTAAATCAAATATATCAGCAACGCGCGGAATTGTCGGCTTTTTAAATATTAATGAAGATTATACATATATGCCTCTTGATGGTTTCACTACGGTTGATTTAGGAAGTGAACGTGGAAATGATATATTTAAAATGACTATGAAAATACCTGCTCCATACACCAAGCAATATATTAAAGGTTTTGAGGAAGTTTGGAATGACAAAGAGCATATGAAAGATGTAACCGAGCAGGTTTTGGAGCATATAGAGCTTGTTTATGAAGAGAATTCTCCGGAATTTATTTATATGATAACGCTATATCATATATTTAGCGAGTTTTTGGAAGATATAGAGGATAACATCCCTAACGAAGCAACAGGTTTTAAAAATAGCCAAGTTTGGAATATGTTATATTCTTTTCAAAAAGATGCAGCACTGGCAATTATTCATAAGCTAGAAAAGTTTAATGGCTGTATTTTGGCCGATAGTGTTGGTTTGGGTAAAACTTTTACGGCATTATCGGTTATCAAATATTATGAAAATAGAAATAAAAATGTTTTGGTCCTTTGTCCTAAAAAACTTTCTGATAACTGGATGAATTATAAGGGAAATTATCAGAATAATCCCCTTATTAATGACAGACTTCGTTATGATGTATTGTTTCATACGGATTTATCTCGTGAAAGTGGCTATACAAATGGGGTAAATTTATCTCTTATTAATTGGGGTAACTATGATCTCGTAGTTATTGATGAAAGCCATAATTTCCGCAACGGCTCATTGGTAACAACGGATGAAGACGGGCTTGAGCATTTTAACCGCTATGCAACATTGATGAAAAATGTTATTAAATCGGGTGTAAAAACAAAAGTTCTTATGCTTTCTGCTACTCCGGTCAATAATCGGTTTGTTGATCTAAAAAATCAGTTGCAACTGGCATACGAAGGTGTTGAAGATGAATTAAATAAAAAATTGAAGACTCAAAAACCCCTATCAACGATTTTTAACAATGCGCAAAGAGCCTTTAATCTATGGAGCAAATTACCCACAGAAGAACGAACAACTGAGCGGCTATTAAGCGAACTTGACTTTGACTTTTTTGAAGTTTTGGATTCCGTAACCATCGCCAGAAGCCGCAAACATATCGAAAAATATTATGATATGACCGAAATTGGTAAGTTTCCGACCAGATTGCCGCCCATTAACAAGTCTCCATCATTGGCAGATAATACAAATATAAGCTATGAAGAGATTTTTAAATCTTTGGAAAGCCTAAACTTATCTGTTTATAGTCCATCATCTTATTTGTTTCCCAGTCGTTTAGCTAAATATGAAAGCAAATATGGCAAACGCGGTAAAATGGGTATTTCTTTGGCCGGACGAGAATTTGGTTTGAAACAGTTGATGGCTGTTAATTTGCTTAAGCGTTTAGAAAGTTCGGTTTATTCTTTTAGAATTACAACCTCAAAAATTCTTGAGCAAATTCAAAAAGCTATTTCGGCAATTGATAATTATGAAAAAAACAAGACATGTAGTACCTATTCCGATGAAATAGAATTGGATTTTGATGGTGAATTATCTGATTTGATTTCTGCAGGTGGTAAATATCAGCTTGATTTTAAGGATATGGATTATCGAGCATGGAGAGTTGATTTAAATACCGATAAGGAGATTTTGGAGCATTTGTTATTAGAGGTATCGACCATAACTCCGGAAAAAGACAAAAAACTCCAGACATTATTGGAGGTCGTTCGCAACAAAATTAAACATCCGATAAATGATGGCAATAAAAAAGTCTTGATTTTTACAGCATTTGCAGACACGGCAGAATATTTGTACGACAATCTTAGCAAGATTATTAAAAATGAACTTGGGCTAAATACGGCTATGGTTACCGGCTCAACAGATGGAAAAACAACCATTGATAAGATGCCCGCTGATTTTAATACTGTTTTGGCCTGTTTTTCACCCATTTCAAAGGATCGTAATAAGTTAAATAAAATTCCCGATGGGGATATTGATATTCTAATTGGCACAGACTGTATTTCAGAGGGACAAAACCTTCAAGACTGCGATTATCTGATTAATTTTGATATTCACTGGAATCCGGTTAGAATTATTCAAAGATTTGGCCGAATCGATCGAATTGGCAGTCAAAATGATAAAATTCAATTGGTTAACTTTTGGCCAAACATTAAGTTAGACGAATATATTAACCTTAAAAATCGTGTTGAAACTCGTATGAAAATTACGGTTATGACCTCAACTGGTGAGGATAATCCGATTGATATAACCGAAAAAGGAGATCTGGAGTACCGCAGAAAACAGCTGGAAAAATTACAAAAAGAGGTTGTTGATCCCGAAGATATTTCTGGTGGTGTCAATATCATGGATTTGGGGTTAAATGAATTTCGTTTGGATTTGGTTGAATATAAAAAACACCATGATGATGTTGAAAAAGCTCCGCTGGGCATGCATGCCGTTGCCATGGCTGCCGGAGATGGTCTGCCTCCGGGGGTTATTTATATCTTGAGAAATGTTAACAATGTCAGAGATATTGATAATCCAAACAGGTTACACCCGTTTTACATGGTTTATATGAAAGATGACGGGACTGTGCAGTATAATCATTTGGAGCCTCACAAATTGTTGAGTTATATGCGCTTGGTGTGCAAGGGCTTTTCAACGCCGGATAAAAGTCGTTGTGCTTTGTTTAATAAACAAACCAAAGACGGAATGGACATGAGCAAATATTCCGATTTGTTGGGAAAAGCTATTCAATCAATTATTCAAGTTAAAGACGAATCCGAGGTCGATAGTTTATTTTCAGATGGCAGTAGCACTTTTGGACAAGGTGAAATCAAGGGTTTGGATGATTTTGAGTTGATTTGTTTTGTTGTACTGAAGTCTGACGAAGAAGTTTATGGGAGTAAAAAATAAATGTTTCCAAAGTCGACGGAGCTTCCCAATAAATTTATTGCCAAAGAAAAATTTTATAAATACGGCGAATTTTCGACCTCTTTAAAAACGGCAATGACTAATGATGTTGCCAAAATTATGGCTACAAATCAGTTCTCGGCACGAAGCTTAAATGTTAAGGAAGGAAGTATCTTTCCAGAAATAATGGTTTTAAGAGTTGTATTAAAAAGACGAGTATGCAATACACAACTTTTAGATTTAATGGATAAAAGCATTCGCGCAGCATATGTTTTGTTTGTTTTGGAATTTGATGGAAAATATTGCCTTAGTATTGCTTATAAAGATAAAAACAAAGACAATATCAGCATTGTTAAGAGATGGACAAGTAATTGGCAAAAAGAGATTTCTCTTGATATAGAAGGAGGAAGCATTGATGCCATCTATGAAAGTCTGATTAAGCAAATAAGCGGTGGCAAAATTGAAGACAATGCAGAAAAGGGGCTCAAAGAAAAGGTTTCAAGAAGTATAGAGCAAGAAAAAATCGCAAAAAAGATAGAGCAACTTGAAAATAAGATGAATAATGAGCCGCAGTTAAAGAAAAAGTTAGAAATTAAGTCTATGATAAAGTCCCTAAAGGAAGAGTTATGATAGAAAAAATAAGAGCATTAATAGCCCAAGGTGAGGGTTTAAAAGTTGAATTCAAGGAAGCTCAAGGCGGCTTGCCTAAAAATATTTATGAAACAATTTGTGCCTTTTCTAATACGCAAGGCGGCGAAATTTTATTGGGTGTTGCTGATAATGGAAATATTTTAGGCATTAACCGTGACTTATTGCCTCAAATAGAACGTGATTTTGCCAATACAATCAGTAATATTTCTAAGGTTCATCCTCCTTTGTATTTAGAGTGTAAAGAGGTTGAAATTGATGATAAGGTTATTTTGTATATTTTGGTTCCCGCTAGTTCAGAAGTCCATTATGCGGGAGGTAAAGTTTATATCCGCACAGATGATGGTGACCGCGATATAACGCATAATCATTCTCAGATAGCTCAATTATATGTTAATAAGGAAAAAACTTATTCTGAAAATGAAATTTTTCCTGGGATTACAATGGATGATTTGCGTGTTGATTTAATAGAACGTTGTCGGACAATGGCTGTTAATAGACAACCGGATCACCCCTGGAAAGACCTAAATAACGAACAATTATTACGCAGTGCCGGTCTGCATAAGAAAGATTTTAATTCGCAGAAAGAAGGATATACACTGGCATGCGCTTTGATTTTGGGAAAAGACGAGGTAATTCAGTCTATTTTGCCGCATTATAAGACAGATCTCATATTAAGAGTTAAAGATTCTGAAAGATATGATGATAGAGATGATGTGCGAACAAATTTGATAGAAAGCTATGAGCGGATAATGGCTTTTGTAAATAAACATTTGCCATCACCATTTTATATGGATACATCGGATGGAATTCGCAGAGATCTAAGAAACATACTGTTTCGAGAAATTAGTGTAAATTTATTGATGCACCGGGAGTTTACCAACCATTATCCGGCAAAATTGGTGATTGAGCATGACAGAATATATACTGAAAATGGCAACAAACCCTATATCTGCGGAAATATAAACCCAGATACAAGTACCCCATATACTAAAAATCCTAATATTGCAAAGTTTTTTAAAGAGATCGGACTGGCTGAGGAGTTAGGTTCAGGAATTCGTAAAATTGCAAAATATGCAAGGATTTATGCCGGCTATGTTCCAACTTTAACTGATGGAGAGGTCTTTAAACTTGATTGGCCCATAAACTTGTTTAATACCGCCAGTGATCAAGTAGCCGAGTCAGATAGAATGGCTCAGTCGGCGACTCAAAATCAATCAGTTAGCCCGACAAGTGATACAGCTAGTGACACAGTTAGTGACACACCTACTGATACAGTTAGGGACACAGTTGCCAGCAGTATTCAACAGTTGCCTATGGATAAGATACTGGACTTAATTGGCGATGAAGGTCGTAAGGTGCTGGAACTTTGCGAGAGACCTTTAAAAACAACAGAAATAATGGCAATTATGAAATATAGTAATAAGTCTTATTTCTTGCAAAATATTTTATATCCGCTAATTAATCTAGGTGTTCTTGAACAAACTCACCCTGATATACCAAATCACCCAAATCAAAAATATCAAACCGTTAAAAGGAGCCGCGATGAGTAAGGAAACAACAGACATAAAAATTGAAAAGCTTGGAATGGAGGCAAAGCCTTATGATAAGGTTTTGGCCAAAGTGGCAGAGCTTTGTCCGGCGGCAGTCCAAAACGGCAAGGTAGATTTTGAGCGTTTAAAGGCCGAACTAGCCGATGTGGTGGATGAAAATGCACGCGAGACCTATGAGTTTAAGTGGGTAGGCAAAAATGCGGCTATGGTGGAGGCTAACAAGCCTATTCGCAAAACTTTGCGCCCCTGCAAAGAGGAAAGTAAAAATTGGGATGCAACCGAAAACCTTTATATTGAGGGTGATAACTTGGAAGTGCTCAAAATTTTGGAAGAAGGTTATTTGGGCAAAATCAAGATGATATATATTGATCCGCCGTATAATACCGGAAATGATTTTGTTTATCATGATAATCGGGTGCAGTCTAAAGAAGAAATGAACCAAGGGATAGATTTGTTTGATGAAGAGGACAACCGCTTGTTGAGCAAGTCTTTTGTCCGCAATACGGAATCAAGCGGACGTTTCCATTCGGACTGGTGTTCTATGATGTATCCGCGTTTGAAACTGGCTCGTGATTTGTTAACCGATGATGGCGTGATTTTTATTTCTATTGATGACAACGAAGTTGCCAACCTCAAAAAGATTTGTGATGAGGTTTTTGGCGAAGATAATGGTTATGGAATTATAACTTGGACCAAAAAAAGAAAAGGTAGCTTTCTTTCCAAGGGAATTATAAGTCTTACGGAATATGTTTTGGTGTATACTAAGTGTAGAGGGAAAACTGTAGGATTATATGGTGGAACAGCAGATTCATCAGAATCACAACCTATAATTAAAAGAACTAATAAATCATCAATATTGAGCATACCAAGCAATACAATTTATACGAAATTAAGTGATGGAATGTATAAGGCTGGCGTATATGGTGATGAAATTAATCCAGTGGAGTTATTAAATGATATTAGAGTCAAAGATGGAAAAATAGTAGATGAATTAAAAATGAAAGCTCCATTTGTATGGTCTCAACAAATGCTGAATGAACAACTTTCTCAAGGCGCAAAATTTATAATCAACACATTAAATTTTCAAATTCGTGTTTTTCGTATATACGACGAAGATAATTTCAAAGGATTTAGTAGCTTTATTAATGGAATTTCTATAAAAGGGACTAATGAAGATGCATATGAAGAACTTGAAAGACTTTTCTCTATAAAGAATCTATTTAATTATTCTAAACCTGTAAATTATATTAAAGAATTAGTAAACTCTGCTACGCATTTTAATAGAGATTCTATAATCCTTGATTTCTTCTCCGGCTCGGCAACAACTGCTCATGCTGTTATGCAACTGAATGCTGAAGATGGTGGTAATCGCAAGTTTATTATGGTGCAACTACCGGAAGAAACTGATGAAAAATCAGAAGCCTATAAAGCTGGTTACAAAAATATTTGTGAAATTGGTAAAGAACGTATTCGCCGTGCCGGTGATAAAATCGTGCAGGAAACCGGAAAAACAGATTTGGATATCGGTTTTAGGGTTTTGAAGGTTGATGATTCTAATATGCAAGATGTATATTACAAACCAAGCGAGCTCAAACAAGCCGATTTGTTAAGCAGTATTGATAATATCAAAGCCGATCGCACTCCGCTCGATTTGTTGTTTGGGGTTATGGTGGAATGGGGTGTTTCTCTCTCTTTGCCGCTGCAAGAGGTTAAAGTGGGCGAGAATACCATTCATATTGTCGGTGACAATGATTTGGTTGCTTGTTTTGATAGAAATGTTAGCACCGCAACCATCACCAAAATGGCAGAACTCAACCCAACACGTGTGGTATTTAGAGATTCTTGTTTTGAAAAAGATGATGAAAAAATCAATATGTTTGAAATTTTCAAAACCATCTGCCATTGGGATGATAAACAAGCCAAAGATAATGTAAGGGTAATGTAATGTTGTTGTCGCTTCGTCATGCTGAACTTGTTTCAGCATCCGGTGGAAAAGAGATCCCGAAACAAGTTCGGGATGACGGTTATGCCGTTCGAGATAATGGCTGTACCGCTGTCTTATATGGTGAATCCTGCTTTTTGAAGCATATTGTTGTATGTTGAGTTGTGGAAGGTTAAATGAAAAAAAGGATATGTTTATATTATGACAAATAAAACTAATTCCACATTCTATATAGGTGTAACTAATGATATTATTCGACGTGTGTTTGAGCATAAAAATAATTTGATAGATGGTTTTACAAAAAAATATAGTGTACATAAGCTGGTTTATGTAGAGCAATATGATCTTTTAACTGATGCAATCGCTCGCGAAAAGCAATTAAAAAATTGGCACAGAGATTGGAAAATTAATTTAATTATAAAAGAAAATCCTAATTTTAATGATTTATATGAGGAATTTGTGTAATGTCGGCAAAAATAGAACTCAAATTTAAGCATCAGCAATTTCAGATAGATGCCTGCAACGCGGTTTGTGATATCTTTGCCGGACAGCCAAAATCCAAACCAACACGTTATATCTTGGATCCCGGAAAAGATGTTAAAAATACGCAAACCTCTTTTGAGCAAGATGCTTTTGCCAATAGTCCGTTGCTTATTCCTGAAAGAGAAGTTTGGGACAATATTCACAAAAAGCAAATTGCGCTGGGGCTAAAGCCTAGCGGAAAAGTTGGCGATGATATTAACCTAACTATAGAAATGGAAACCGGAACTGGTAAGACTTATACTTACATTAAAACAATTTATGAGCTTAACTATTTATATGGTTGGACGAAGTTTATTATTGTTGTGCCGAGTGTGGCTATTCGGGAAGGGGTAAAAAAGTCTTTTGAAAATACACGCAAGCATTTTCAGCAAGAATATCATAAGTCTATTATGGAGTTTGTATATAATTCTCAGAACTTGAATGAGATTGAAACCTTTGCCACAGATAGCAAAATCAGGGTGATGATTATCAATTCGCAGGCTTTTGCCGCCTCACTCAAAGAAGATGGAAAAAGCAAAGAGTCTAAAATAATTTTCAATCCTCAAGAAAGCTTCAAATGGCGCAAACCTATTGATGTGATTGCCAAAACAAATCCGATTTTGATTTTGGATGAGCCTCAGTCTTTGGGCAGAACTGCCGATGCCGTTACTCAAAAAGCAATTAAAAGGTTTAATCCTTTGTTTCGTATCAGTTATTCGGCTACGCCGCCAGAGTTGAACAAAAATATCATCTATCGCTTGGATGCCCAAGATGCCTATAATAAAAAATTGGTCAAAAAGATTGCCGTTAAGGGAATTTCCGTGGTCGGAGATAGCGCAACCGGCGGCTATGCTTATTTGGCCGGAATAAATGTTTCGGCAAACAAAAATCCGACGGCCCGTTTGGAGTTTGATTATCGGGGAAAATCCGGCATTGTCAAAAAAATCAGGAATTGTGATGAAGGGGATAATCTTTATGATTTATCCGGACAGTTGGATGAATATCGCCATGGTTGGTTGATTACACATATTGATGGTCGCTCCAACTCGGTTACTTTCCAAAATGGAACCGAGCTTTTTGCCGGAGATGTGGTCGGCAGCACAACTGAAGAACAGTTGCGGCGCATTCAAATCAGAGAGACTATCCAAAGCCATTTTGAACGTGAGCAAGTTTTGCTGGAAAGCGGAATTAAAGTCTTGTCTTTGTTCTTTATTGATGAAGTGGCAAATTATAGGCTTTCTAATGATGCCGGAGAGGCTAACGGTATTTATGCCAAAATCTTTGAAGAAGAATATAACAATATTAAAGAAAGCTATCTTGCAGAGCTTGATTTTAATCCGAATTATCGAAAATTTATTGAAAATACCGATGCCACAAAATGCCATAAGGGTTATTTTTCAATAGATAAGAAAAGCAAAAAATTTAAGGATTCCGAAGTAAAAAGAAACGCTGTCGGCTCAGATGATGTTGATGCTTATGATTTGATTATGAAAAACAAAGAGCAACTTTTGAATTTATCCGAGCCGGTGCGTTTTCTGTTTTCACATTCAGCCTTGCGTGAAGGATGGGATAATCCGAACGTTTTTCAGATTTGCCCGTTAAAGCAAAGTTACAACAATACTTCTCGTCGTCAGGAAATTGGCCGCGGTTTACGTTTGTCGGTCAATCAAAACGGCGAGCGTATGGATGAAAGTGTTTTGGGTGATGATGTTCAAGAAGTTAACCAACTAACGGTTATTGCCAGTGAATCTTATGAAGATTTTGTTTCTAATCTGCAAACCGATATTGCCGATGCAATGCATGATAGGCCGCGGAGCATTTCTGCCGAATTGTTTGAAAATAGAACTATTGATGGACAACTGGTTGATAAAGAAAAATCTCAGGATATTTATGAGAGCTTGATTGCTAATGGTTATGTCAAACGCGGTAAATTAACCGAACAATACCATAATGATGTTGAGGCCGGTACATTTAAGCCGATTGAAGGATATGATAGTGCCGAAATTATCAAGGTTATTGAAACAATTTATAAGCCGGTCAAAATTGATAATGCACGCAATCAGGTGGTTGAGGTTAAGCTTAATGATAAAAAACTTCATCAGCAAGAATTTCAAGATTTGTGGAATAAAATCAATGTTAAATCAACCTATCGCGTGGTATTTGACAGTGATGAGTTGATAAAAAAGGCAATTTATGCCTTAGATGAAAAACTTTATGTCAGTAAAACGGTTGCTGTTATTAGAACCGGACAAATGGATGAGTTGGATAAACAACAAGCCGAAAAAGGAGAAGCCTTTGGCTTTACCTCCGAACGCAGAGAAGCAATTCAAGTTGGAAAATATACTTCCGTAAAATATGACTTGTTAGATAAGTTGGTTCAACTTACCGGATTAACCAGAAAAACTCTGGCACAGATAATGTCAGGCATAAAAGAAAGCCGATTTAAGCTGTTTGAGGCAAATCCGGAAGAATTTATCACCCGAGCGGCCAATATCATCAATGAGCAAAAGGCTACAGCGATTGTAGAAGAGATTAAGTATGATCGGATTACGGAAACTTATGATATGAATGTCTTTACCGAGCCCAAACTCAAAGGCAGCTTGGAAAATACCGTCCCGACACCCAATAAACATATTTATAGCCATGTTATTGCGGATTCTAGTGCTAAGACAGAGAAAAATATGGCCAATTCTTTGGAGCATGCTGAAGAAGTTGCTGTTTATGCAAAGCTGCCTCGAGGATTTTATATTTCTACTCCGGTCGGAAAATATAACCCCGATTGGGCTATTGCCTTCAATAAGGGAAGTGTCAAACATATTTACTTTGTAGCAGAAACTAAAGGAAATATGGAGAACTTAGAGCTGGAATTAAGAGGGGTTGAAAAATCTAAAATTGCCTGCGCCAGAAAACACTTTGCCGCAATTAGCTCCGATAGCGTTAAGTATGAAGTCGTCGAAACCTACGAAGATCTTATGAAAGTCGTCGGGGAGTGATGAAGAGATGGCTGTTTTATTGATTTTTGATGAGAGTATATAAGGTATAAAATTATATTGAATTTTGAGATTTTAAGATTAATATTTTATTACAACAAGAGGTTTTTTTATGGAAAAAGATAATAGAAAATGTAGATGCTCTTACTTTATTGATGGGATGTTAAGAGCTTTGGGTTTTTTGGTTGTAGTGATATTTTTTATATCTATTTTTTTTGTTGTATTTAAAGAACCATTGTTAGATTTTTATGATAAACATATTATAGTTTGTAATAATACAAAGATTCCTTCTGATACAAAAGTAATTGCAGATTTAGTTAATAAAAATAAGATTGTACCTCTATCGGATATTATATCCGAGTTAAGTTCTTTTTACACTGTAATTATTACAATTTTAAGTATTTTTATAGGTCTTTCTGGTTTATTAGGATATATCCATATTCGATCATTAGGAAAAGAAGAATTTGAAAAAAATAAACAATTTATTGAAAAGGAAGTTAATAATCACTTTGAAATTTACACTCAGTCTGTAAAATTTTCTAATAAAGTTGGAGCGAGAGTCGATGAGGCTTTAGAGGGAACGCAAGTTGAAGATATAAATAGGAAAATTGAAAGATTAGAAAATCAACTAGAGCGTATACAAAACTCTAAAACATATGAAGATGATGTAATATCAATACCGGAAGAATAACAATGGTTGTGATGCGAAATAATCCATATAAATTGATAGAAAAAACTACAAGTAATTTTTTCAAAAATGATATATTTTCATATACAAATGTTGAGGATATTTATAAATATGCTCAGTCTTTGGGTGTTGAAACAATACCATTCGATATTATTACATATTTAAAAATGCATAATATCTCCATTATATATGAAGATATGGAAGATATTTCCGGTTATATTGAATTAAAAGATGAATGGACAATAGGTATAAATAAATATCAAAATGAAACCAGACAGCGTTTTACAGCAGCTCATGAACTTGGCCATCTCTTGTTTGATAGAGAATTAATAGAAGAAAGAGGGAAACATAATGATTTTATTCTTTTTAGAGAGAATACTTCTACAGATAAAATTGAACGAATGGCGAATACATTTGCAGCAGAATTATTGATGCCTGCAGATGAGTTTAACGACATAATAAAAAAGGGAATAAATCAAATTGAAGAAATCGCTCATTATTTTAATGTCTCGCCTGCAGCAGTACGTTATAGAGCTTATAAGCTAGGATATTTAAAAGGATATTAATATGGGATATGTTTATTTTCCAATTTTGAAAACTACAGATGCAGAATTGAAAGCGTACGAACATTTAGATATTTATGTAAAAGAAAAAATATTGCCAATTTTTGAATTAACCAGGTCAAGGAAAAGTTCAAAAAATGTTGATCGTTCTATATATAAGAGATTAGATAAAATAGAAGAATTGTGTAAAGATTCTCCTTTTATTTTGGATCTCTCTATAGATTCCCAGCTTACAAATGATCAAATCAAAAATATTTTGAATTCTCCTAAAGGTGGATTTCCAGAGTGGATTAATTTAATAACAGAGCTTAAGAACAAAAATTTGAAAGTCATTCCTGTAATTCATTATAATCCGTATTTTTTAGATGATGTAGCAACAGAAATCACTGAACTTCAAAAAATTTCTAAATACTTAGCATTTCGTGTTGATATTGATGATCCAGATATCATAAGTTATTTGCAAGAAATTCAAAAAAGTTGTTCTCTTTCTAATGTAATCTTGATACTCGATGCTAAATTTATTGATTGTAGAAGATTTGCTTCAGATGCTTCAGAAGTATTTGATTCTACACTTCAAAACCTAATTAGCGTTTTTGGTTATAAAAAATTTTTAGGAGTATTGTGTGCTTTTTCTTGTTTTCCTGATTCTGTAACTAAATATGGAAATGATAAATATGGGCATTTTCTCCGTCTAGAAAAAAGTACTTTTATTTCGCTGAAGCAACGATATGGACAATTTATAAATATTTATCCATCTGATTATGCATCAGTCCACCCTATCAGATATGATACAGCGGGAGGCCAATGGATTCCAAGAATAGATTTTTTTGATGATCGTTTTGCTTATTATTACCGCTTTCGTCGGGAAGATGGAGGGTATGTAGTTGCTGCACAAATGACTATTCAAGACAAAAACTATATACCAATTAAAGAATTTCAAGTTTGGGCGGATGATGAAATAAATATAGCATCTAAAGGAAATCCCAATGGTAGTAATCCATCTCATTGGATATCTTGTAGAGTAAATTCGTATATAAGCAGAAATGTTGTTGAATTTAAAGATGAAGTTCAAATGACTTTGTTAGATAATCAAGATCAGAGATAGACGTTTTTGTTTCTTTATATTTCTTAAAAAGTGTAAATCTTTTTGAATATCTTTTTAAAATACTGTTTATAGCAAAATTGCGTAATAAATCAGTAGTAGTGGAATTAATAATTTTTTTTCTTGCATCAATTATAGATAAATTTTTATACCCCATCATCTGGAAATCACTTTGCTGAATGAAAAATGATAAGTTTTTTTTAGATAGGCGTTTTATTGTTTTGGATTCTCTAAGAATTTTTATAGTTTGATCATTACAATAAAGGCAACCTATGCCATTAGGTATCATTTTGCAAATATTTTTATATTTGTTAGATGTTACAATATATAATTTATCAAAAGTTTTTTTATAATCTGATATTTGCCCATTAAGACGAGTTAGATTGTCTTGATCACTCTTTATTTCAAAAGCAATTAATTGTTTTTCTTCAGTAATCATCAAAACATCTACTCGTCTTCTCATTGAGATAAAAGGAATTTCAACGCCAATTAAAAGAGCCGTTGGATAATTTTCCATAAGATAATCAATTAATGCACATTTAAGATGTTTTTCATTCATTTGCTTATAAAAAAATGTTAGTTATTTACATAGTCATATTATGAAATATATAAAAAAGAATTAAAAAAACAAACATACTTATCCCTGTATTTAATTTTAAATTCCCTGATAATTTGGGGAGGGATTTTTTTGTAAGCTAAGTAATTCAAGGTAAACATGATGGTATGGAGGAGAGAATCGTAGTGAAATTCCCTGTAGATTCCCTGTTATTTGGGATTGGAGTGTTTTTGATTTAGTATGCTTAATACCGTTGAGATTTACTACTCCGCCATAAAAAAGCCTGCAAAAGCGGGCTTTTTTTGTTGAGGAGAGTGGAATTGGAGCCTAGGACCCTTGGGTATTTCAATTCCACTTTTTGAATACAAAAAAGACGGCGAGTAAAATCAAGGCAAAGCCGACAAGATAGTTCCATTTTAAGTCTTCTTTTAGATACAGAATTGAAAATATGCAAAAGACAATGATGGTGATGGCTTCTTGCATGATTTTTAATTGGGCGGCACTAAAAAACTCGTGTCCGATACGGTTTGCCGGAACTTGAAAAATATATTCAAAAAAAGCAATGCCCCAGCTGGCTAAGATGACAATCCATAATGCCGTGGATTTGAACTTGAGGTGTCCGTACCAGGCAAAAGTCATGAATACGTTTGATATGGTTAAAAGAATTAACGGATAAAATTGTCTCATATTTTTTCTCTTATAGGTTATTTTGTTCTAATTCTAAAAGTTGTTGTTTCAAATCTAAGCCTCCGGCATAGCCCACTAACTTGCCGTTGCTTCCAATAACGCGGTGACAAGGAATGATTATGGCTATGGGGTTTTTGTTATTTGCCATACCAACGGCGCGGAAGGCTTTGGAATTATGAATTTTTTCAGCAATATCTTTATAACTCGCTGTTTGTCCGTAAGGGATTTTTTGCAAGGCTTGCCATACGCTTTGTTGAAAAGCGGTTCCTGCGGGAGCTAATTTAATATCAAAAGATTTTCTTGTGCCGGAAAAATATTCTTCCAATTGTTTTTTTACATTTTGTAAGAATGGGGTTTCTTGATTGGTATTTGTGGTTGATGAAGCAAAAATAAATCGGCAACCGATTAATTGGTCGTTTTCGGCTTCAAGCAAGATGTTTCCGCAAGGGGTGTTCATGATTGAGCGAAAAATCATCTTCTCCTCACAAAAAATTGAGGCTATGGCTGGCTTTGGCTATGTCTGTTGAAACTTTTTTGGCTTCTTCAGCCATTTGTTTATCTTCATATACATATAAAGCATCGTGAAAATATTCCAAAGCTTCTTCCAGCAAAGATTTGTCTTCACCGTTTTTGCCTAAGCGATAGTAAATTTCACCGATGCGGGTTTGAATATTAGCCCATTCCAGCGGGTCTCTTTTTTCGGTTATTACTTTTTGACGATTTTTATAAGCGGCAATAGCCAATTCGCAAAGCTCTTCACTATTGCTGAAGTTTCCGAGTAAAGACAACATGTGAGCCAGCTCGCCTTGGATATTTGCCCAAAATTCGGGGAAAAGAGCATAGGTATAAATTTTTTCGGCTTCACGTAATTGGAAAGCAGCATCGCGCAGGGCCTGAATATCATCTTTCTGTCGCCAGTAAGTGTAGAATAACTGCGATAGGCGATAAGATATATAACCATAATCGTAGGGATAATTGTACTTGGTTAAATATTTTTGTGCTTGTCTGAAGTAGCTGATGGCGTTACGCAGATGGTTTATAGGACGTTTAGCGGAATATTCGCTTGAGGCATCATAAAGTTGTCCCAAGTGGTTGTAGATGCAGCCAAGGTGAATGGGGTTTTTGATTAAATCTTGATGATTTAGTGCCGTATCAAACAAGTTTTTGACAATTTTATAATCTTTACCATCGCCTCGGTCATAGGCATAACTCAAATAAATGATGCCAAGCAAATTCATGATATAGGGCATATATTCAATGGACAATGATTTTGCGGAATTGTCTTTTGATAAACTGTTGATGATTTTTTTCAAAAGGAATTTCTTTTGAATTTGTGTTTCTTTATTGTGCGGGTTGATGGCACTGATTACACCGCCGTAAATCAGGTTGTTTAAAGCAGTGGGGAAATCAACCTCGGAACTGCTCAAATCTGCCGGAATGTAAAAACTATCCATTAAAGAGATGAACGCATTGTCATCTTTTTCATATTGTTTGGCATTTTGAAAATTGATGCGGATTTTATCACCTTCGCGATAACCCCAAATTAAAACATCGGCATGTGTATGGTCAATGATGTTAAGACCTCTGTCAATTAGGTCAAACAGGGTGCGATTATCTAAATTGAGAAAGTTTTTGGGGAAAGGATCATCAAAGTAAGAAACTTCCAATCCTTCTTGTTGTTGGAGCTTTTTGGCGATGATTTCACCGCTTCGGCTTTCTACATTGTCGGAAAACTCAATGACAACAACTTTGAATTTTATCAGATTATTGATGTCAAAAACAAACTCCGGTTCATCTTGTTTGGAACCGGATGAGAAAAACATTTGTTTTATTTTGTTCAATAAGTTCATGCTAATCTCTGTTTAAGGTGTTTTTTATGTCATTGATGTTTTGGCGCAAGTCTTTTACAAATTCTTGATTGATTTCTTTTAGGCTTTGTATCGGTTCATCCCAATTTTTGAGCTTGTTTAAGAACCATGTCGCTAAGATTAAAGAGGCAATCGGTAAAGAATAGTTGTTGGGAAGATAGGCTTGAAAACTGCCTAAAATTATAAATAAAATCTGAATTTTGAAAATGGCAAAGCAAACTTGATCGGGTGTAAGACCTCTGATGTGTGCCTGATAACAAATAGTGTTGTTGTTTAATTCGGCATAGCGGTCGCGCAAAGAAAGTTTTTTGAAAATGCTTTGCAAAAGTTCAATCGCAAACAAAGTTAAAACAACTGAAAAGCATGGTGCCAAATTCTCTGAACCGGCAAATGTCATAATGCCGCCCAACATAAAACCAAAAATTTTGCAAGAATTGTTGCTTAAGCTTATGCGTGAGGGAAACCAGTTATAAACCATAAATGAGCTATTGATACATAACAAGGCTAAGCCGATTAAACCGTAAAGCACGGGAGCGGCATCAAACAAGGCAAGAACCATTAAACAAATCAGATAAGAGGCATTGAAAATCGGTAAAATGCCGTCAACACCATTCAAAATATAGTAAAAACAAGAAAAAACAGACCATAACAAGATGATGACGAGGCGGTCAGCCCATAATGGGAGGTAGCCTTCGAACATCAAAAAATCGGTAGGCAGAAAATAAACCGAAACAGCCGTTGCCAAAATCAAAAAAATATTAATAAATTTTGCGGTTTTGGCAAATAAGGTCAGAAAATAGCAGATGCCGGCAAGCAAAAGCGGAATAAACAATTCTAAGGCAGAAAAGTTATGAATGAAATCATCTTCCGTCGGGGTGATGAAGTATAAAAGAGTGAGGAGGGCGACACTGCTGATATAAATTGGGGCAAAAGCCAGTTCTTTTTTCAAGAATGCGGAAGTTAATGTTTGTGCTTTTTGCGCATAAACATAAAAACCGGTAAAACCGAAAGAAAGACCTGCAACCAAAGTAATTAAAGTTAAAATGAACTCATTTGTCATGGTAAAAGCCCCATAATTTTATATTAACCATGTTATATCTTGTTTTTGTGTTTTCTTCAAGCATCAATCATAAATTATGCCGTGCCTATTTTTTTAAGAGATATTCGTAATTTTCTTTTATCATTTGGTTAAGTTCGGGAATTTTACATTTATAAGTTCGAGCTTTTTCGCTTAACATATTATAAAGTTTTTCCAGTTGTGAGGCATTTTCAATTTTGGAAAAATTGTTTTTTTTGTAATAGAAATTGCGTGGCGTATCTAACAATTCACGAATGATTTCATCTCCGGAAAGTTTGACTTTTTCAAATTTGGCAAGAGAGCAGATTTCGCGAGCAGCTGCCATAAGATGTTCTTTGCCGTCATTGGTGTTTAAAAGGTCGGTAATATGTTGTTTGGGCATGGTTGCCAAATAGCCGATAAGACGGGCGGAATTGTTTTTCCAAAAATTGCAAATATCTTTTTCTTGGACGGATATTTTTAAACCGGTCAGTGACAAAATTTGTTCAACGACAAGTTTTTCATCATTTTCTTTTTTTGCCGAAACGATGATTTCCGGCATTAAGCCACTTGCCGTTAAGTTTGAGCCGTTAAGGCTTAAGTAGCCGTTGAAATAGGCTTTGTAAAAAGAATAGCCGAATAAAGGTTGTATTTCCGTCAGATCTGACATGGGGTTGAAATAAACCACGGGCGCATCAAAATTTTGCATTTTGGGCAGAAGTGTTAAATGTGCACGGAAAGAGTTTATTTTGCAGGCAATCAGAATGGCAGTCGGCGTTTGGCTGACATATGAAGTTGTTGTCAGTTGAATATCGTTTTTTTGCAGGTTGTATTCTTCTTTTAAGTTGATGTCGATATTTTTGTATTTGAGAGCCGGTGCCGATGTTGTCAGCAAAATGCTTTTTTGACCGTTTTCTTGGAGCTTGGCCGTTAAGAATAGGGCTAAATCATCATCGCCGAGAACATAGATCGGTTTTTCATCGGTAGTGATGTTGATATTTTCGGTTTGAACGTGATTTTTTTTGAAGAACATTCAGGCTTCCTTTTTTCAATCGGGCAACAAAAAACGAATCGGTACCGCCATAGTTTGCTAAATGTTGCGGTAAAGTGCGGATAAAACCTTCATCAGTGATGATTTCATTCAGAGCATCTGTTCCGCAGAGTTCTTGTGAGGTTATCGGAACGATTTTGAAGGTCGGGTTGGCTTCTAAAAAGGCAGCAATTTGCTTTTCACCCTCTAATTTGGAAATGGAGCAGGTGCAGTAAAGTAAGATACCGCCTTCTTTTAAGATTTTTGGAGTTTGCGCTAAAATCTCTTTTTGCAGTTCGGCTTGCTTTTCAACATCTTTCAGGCGTTTGATATGAACCAACTCGGGGTGGCGACGAATCGTGCCGGTGGCAGAGCAGGGGGCATCTAACAAAACGGCATCATAGCCTTCTTCTTTATACTCCTTAATATATTCAAGAGCATCGGCACAAACAACTTCAGCGTTAAAGTGTAATCTTTGCAGATTTTCTTGCAATTTTTTTAAGCGTGCGGCGGATATATCTAAAGCCGTAACTTTAGCGCCCTTATTAATCAGTTGAGCGGTTTTGCCTCCTGGGGCGGCGCACATATCCAAAACTTTTTTGTCTTTGATGTCGGATAAAGCTTTAACGGCCAAAGCGGCGGCAAAATCTTGAACCCACCAATCGCCGTTTGCATAGCCTTGCAAAGCTGTTATTTTGCCGTTATTTTCCAAACGAATCGTATCTGACGGCAGAAGTTGTCCGCCCAAAGTTTCTGCCCAATGTTTGGCATTGTTTTTGACGGTGATGTCAAGTTTGGGTTCAACCATGGCTGCGGTTTGAATCTTTTGCATGGTCTTTTTGCCGTAATCTTGATTCAAAATATGGAAAAATTCAGGTGGAAAGAACTCATTCGTTTCTTCTTTTTTGAGTTCTTCTTTTTGCTTGCAAATATTGCGCAAAACCGCATTAACAAAACCGGCAACGTATTTGTCTGCCATGTGTTTCGTGACCTCAACATAGGAGTTGATAACGGCATAGTCCGGTGTGTTAAGATATAAAATTTCGCATGTGCCTAAAAATAGAGCATATTGTCCGTTGATTGCCGAAGCGGGAAGTTTTTTCTTAACAAATTTTTTCAAAACTTTTTTGATGAAAACCAGATGTCTGAAGGTGGTTAAAATGAGCATGTTGGCAAAAGCCGAATCTTGTGCGGACAATTGGCTTTGTTCCGTTTTTACTTCGCTGAAAAAGTTTTTGTCTTCCAGCACATTTTTTAGCATTTCTACCGCCGTTTGGCGAATGGTGTTCATTTTTTCTTTTCCTGATTAAAATTATTCAATCTTTTGATGCATTCTAGTGGAAGTTTTGCATTAAGTCTATTGTGTTTTCAACAAAATTATTATAGGTTTAATTAATTTTGAAAAAAATGAAGGAAAATGACGATGAAAAAGTTTGTCCCTCTGATGATAATCGGTGCATTTCTGCTTAACGGTTGTGCTTATATGCAACAATGGAATCCGTGGGCAGAAGAAAAACCGCAAGAAGAAGTTCGCGAATCGAAAGTTAATCCGTTCTTGTGGCAAGCATCTCTTGACAAATTGGGCTTTATGCCCATTCAAAGCAAAAATCAAGATACAGGGGTGATTGTAACCGGCTGGTATAACGAATCACAAAAAGCTAAAGAGCAGTTCAAACTTGAGGTTCAAATTCTTTCTAAAGAGTTGCGTTCCGATGGGGTTAAGGTCAAAGGACAAAGCCGAAAACTCGTGAACGGGGAATGGCAAACCGAAAATATGTCTTTGGAGATGGAACAAGTGATTGAACTCTCTATCTTAAAAAGAGCAAGAATTTTATATCAACAAAGTTTTATTCAATAAAAACAAATACAAGGTAAAGTAAATATGTGTGAAAATTGTGATAGATATAACGGTAAAAGCTTTGATGAATGGTCTAAGGAATGGAAACTGGAAGACCGCTACAACTTCAAAGCTATTGAAAAAAAATGGCAGTCCATTTGGGAAAAAGAAAAAGCCTACAAAGTAGAAATCGATAAAAATAAAGAAAAATTTTATGCGTTGGTAGAGTTCCCTTACCCATCAGGTGCCGGTTTGCACGTTGGTCACCCGCGTTCTTATACCGCACTTGACGTTATTTCTCGTAAAAAACGCATGCAAGGCTTTAATGTTTTGTATCCAATGGGTTTTGATGCTTTTGGTTTGCCGGCTGAAAACTATGCCATTAAAACCGGTGTGCATCCTGCTGTTTCTACCAAAGCCAATATTGAAAACTTTACCCGTCAATTAAAGTCTTTGGGTTTCAGTTTTGACTGGGACAGATGCATTTCTACTTGTGATCCAGAATATTATAAATGGACACAATGGATGTTCATCAAATTCTTTGAAAAAGGTTTGGCATACAAAGATAAAATCGCCATCAACTGGTGCCCGAGCTGTAAGGTTGGTCTGGCAAACGAAGAAGTTGTTAACGGTTGTTGCGAACGTTGCGGCGCACAAGTCGTTCGTAAAAATAAAGAACAATGGATGATTGCCATTACCAAATATGCCGACAGATTGATTAATGACTTGAAAGATGTGGACTTTATTGACCGCGTTAAATCTCAACAAATCAACTGGATTGGTCGTTCCGAAGGTGCAGAGCTCGACTTTGGTTTAACTGACAACAACGGCGAATCTTTGGACCGAAAATTAACCGTATTTACCACTCGTCCGGATACTGCTTTTGGTGTAACTTACATGGTTATGGCACCGGAACACAAATTTGTTGCCGAATTGATGGACAAGTTTGAAAATGCTGCCGAAGTTCAAGCCTATGTTGATGAAACCGCGAAAAAGTCTGATTTGCAACGTACAATGACAGATAGTAAAACCGGTGTTGAACTCAAAGGTATTAAGGCTAAAAATCCTTATACCGGTGACTTGATTCCGGTCTTTATTTCCGACTATGTTTTGACCGGTTATGGTACCGGCGCAATTATGGCAGTTCCGGCACATGACCAACGCGACTATGACTTTGCCAAAGCTTTCAACTTGCCGATTATTCAAGTTTTGGATGGCGGTGATATTTCTGAAAAAGCTTTTGAAGAAGATGGTCCGCACATCAATTCCGGTTTCTTAGACGGTATGAACAAAACCGATGCCATGAAGGCTGCTACCGACTATGCCGTTAAGAACGGTTTCGGCCAAGCTAAAGTAAACTTCAAACTGCGTGACTGGGTCTTCTCTCGTCAACGCTATTGGGGTGAGCCAATTCCGATGGTTTATTGCGAAAAATGCGGTTGGCAACCCATTCCGGAATCTGAATTGCCGTTAACTTTGCCGGAAGTTCCGGATTATCATCCCAATGATGAAGGTGAATCTCCGCTTTCTAAAGCCGGAGATTGGCTCAATGCTAAATGTCCGAAATGCGGTGGTCATGCTCGCAGAGAAACCGATACCATGCCGAACTGGGCAGGTTCTTCTTGGTATTTCTTACGTTATTGCGATCCTCACAATACAAAAGAATTTGCTTCTAAAGAAGCTCTTGACTATTGGATGAATGTGGATTGGTATAACGGCGGTATGGAACACACCACCTTGCACTTGCTTTATTCTCGTTTCTGGCACAAATTCCTTCATGATTGTGGTTTGGTTCCAACCAGTGAGCCTTACAACAAACGTACGTCTCATGGTATGATTTTGGCTGAAAACGGCGAGAAAATGTCTAAATCTCGCGGCAATGTTATCAACCCTGACGATATTGTTGATGCTTATGGTGCCGATACATTTCGTTTGTATGAAATGTTTATCGGACCATTTGATCAGGTGGCTATGTGGTCAGAAGAAAGCTTGATGGGTGTATACCGCTTTGTGAACAAAGTTTACGGCTTGTTCAAGAAGGTTGCTGATGTTAAAGCTTCTGAAAAAGACTTGCGTGCTATGCACAAGTGCATTTTGGAAGTGACCGAACGTATTGACCAAATGAAGTTCAATACTGCCGTTTCTTCTTTGATGGAATATGTGAACTATATGAGTTCTATGGAGAAAATTCCTGAAGAAATGTATTTGAACTTGCTCAAACTGCTTTCTCCGTTCACACCGCACTTGGCTGAAGAAATGTGGGCTCGTATGGGCAAGACAACTTTGGTTATTACCGAAGCTTGGCCGAAAGGCGATGCAAAACTCGCACAAGATAATGAAGTGACAATTGCCGTACAAATTTGCGGTAAGGTTCGCGGAACTATCACCATGCCGAAAGATGCTCCGCGCCCTGATGTTGAGGCTGCAGCTTTGGCGGTTGAAAATGTGAAACGTCAGCTTGAAGGTAAAGAAATTAAGAAGATTATTGTTGTTCCGAACAAAATCTGCAATATCGTTGCCTAAAGTAAATTGAAATGAAAAAAAACACGCTGAATTTTTTGTTCAGCGTGTTTTTTTTGGGTGTTACTTAAAAGCATCTTTTAAGCTTGAAAAATCGATACGCATGACATCTGCGTTACCAATTTCAATTCCCAGACTTTTAATGGCTTTGGTTTTGACTTCTTTGCTGCCTTTAAAAATCTGATAAAAAAGAAGTTTCTTTTCGCTCTTGTCTTGCGCTGCAATTAAGCCGGCGGCTCGGTTCATTGATACCAAGTGTCTTTCCAAAAGCTTTTCATCCGTTCCCATAGCTAAAACATTAACAAAAGGAATGTCCAATCTTCGTGATAATTTTCCACATTCATCTGCGTAATGTTTTTTCTTTAAGGCTTCTTGTCGTTCGCGTTTCAACGCATCAACATCAACCGGTGTTGCGCAATCAATCAGAAATTCGTTGTTTGATAAAACTTTGCAAAAGATGTTGGTTTCTTCTTGAAATTTCCAGCAAATTTCTTTTAAGATTTTTTTTGTGGCAGGAGTATTAAAATTGACCTTAACAATGAATTGTTGAGATGATAAATTTTCCTGTTCGCGAAAGATGAACGGCGGTTTGAAATAAAACTGATGAGCATTACCAATATCATCAATGATATTTCTGAAATTGTTTAAAACACGGCTGCTTATTTCAGGATAGACCGTGAGCCAATTTTTGTGCCATGAGGTCATGTAACCGAAGTGGTATTCAATTTCAGTGTTAATACTGTCTTTTTGCATAAAATTCAGGTTCTTTTCAATTTTGAAAACCCAGGTTCCGGGGTGGATTGAGTTACTGATACAAAAACTTAAACCTAATTTTTGTAAAATAGCCAGAAGTTCTTCTTTTGTTTTCATAATTATAACTGTTAGAGTTAATATATTCATGATAATTATTTTCTGTTTTCAAGATAAACAGATAAATGTGTTTTGGCAATAAAAAATCGTTGCCTTGCGCGGTATTTATGCTAAAGTTGGCTTAAGTTTGATAATAAGGATTTTTATAATGAAAAAATGTTGGCTTTTGTTTTTGGTACTTTTTATTTCTGCTTGTGGTTTTGAACCTTTATACGTGCAAAAAAAGCAAGAAAGTTCATGGTATTTCGGTGGCGAATTTGATACTTCAATTTCTGCAGAAATGGCTAAAATCAAAGTCCAAACAATTGCTGATCGCTTTGGACAAGAACTTAGAAATGATTTGTTGGATATGCTGACACCTCTTGGTGCTCCTAAAAAGCCAACTTATCGTCTGTTTGTCGATGTAACCCCAATTGAAATTACGCAACAAGCCATGCGTGATGATATTACCGCAACACGTGAAAGAGTTCGCTATAAAGTTAATTATCGTTTGCTGGGTGCGGAAAGTAATGAAGTTTTGGTAAGCGGCGATAGTATTGCCTATGTCAGCTATGATATTTTAGCAAACCCTTATTCAACAACATTTGCCAAGAAAAAAACACAAACCGATGCTGCAAAAATTATTGCTAACGATATCACGTTGCGTATCGGAGCATATTTTCATGCGCACTTTAAGAAAGGACAACAGCTGTGATTTACAAGCAGGCACAAATAGATAAATATTTGAAAAAGCCTGATTTGGCAGTAAAAGCTTTTGTTATTTACGGTTCTAATGACGGTTTGGTTAATGAATATGTCAAAAAGCTTATTCAAACCGTTTCCAAAGATTTGTATGATCCATTCTCTGTTGTTTATTTTAATTGTGCCGATGTTTTGGCTGATATCGGAAGTTTGTTTGCAGAATATACCAGCCAATCTTTAATGGGTGGTAGACGTGTGATTGTGGTAAAGGATGCCGATAATAATTTGACCAAACATCTTAAAACCATGTTTGACGGCACGCCTTCCGATACTTTGGTAATTATATCTTCAACATCATTGAACAAAAAATCTTCTTTGGTAACTTTAACTGAAGAACGTGAAGATATGGGCTTAATAGCTTGCTATGAAGACAGAGATGAAGATATTTTTGCTACGGCACGCTCTATGTTCACTGAAAACGGATTGACGATTACAAATGAGGCTTTGCAGCTTTTGTGTTCTCGCCTTTCAAATGATAGAAAAACAAATTTGGGTGAAATTGAAAAGCTTATTACCTATATGGGTGATAAGAAAAATGTCAGTACTGATGATATTCAAATTTGCATCAGTGACCAATCGGCAGCGAGCGGAGATGATGTTTGTTATTTTGCCGCTAACGGGCAAACGGATAAAGCACTAAAGGCTTTTAGAAAACTGGTTAATGAGGGGAATGAGCCGATTTCCATTATTCGTTCTCTTTCGTATCATTTTAACAAAATTTTGACCGTGAAAGCCTATATGGAAAAAGGCGATACTTTGGATAAGGCGGTTTTTAAGTTGGTTCCGAAAATTATTTTTTTTCGTGAGTCAAGCTTTAAAAAACAAGTTTCCATCTGGCCGAGAGAACGCGTGTTGTCTGTTTTGGAATTGTTGTTTAAGGCAGAAAAAGATTGCAAAACAACCAATATGCCGGTGGAAGAAATTGCCTCTTATACCATTATGCAAATTGCTTCGGCAGCCTCGAAATTGGCTAGAATTGCATAAAATAAAAAGGGCAAAAGCCCTTTTTATTTTTTTAGGAGAGTGTGTTACACAAAAATTATTCGCCTTTAGGAGCAAAAATAAGCCATAGAGCTGAGATACCAACCAAGGAATAGATAATGTTGGCAATTAAACCGATGCCGAAAATGGCGGCAACCAAGTCAAACTGAGCAACACCGACCAAACCCCAGTTCAAAGCACCGATTAAGGTTAAAATATAAGCAATTTTTCTAATCATCTTCATGTTGTTTATCCTTATTAAAAAAGGTTTGTTGTTTGTAACATCTTTGATATATGTATGAATATGATATTTTCAACGGGGCAAAAATATGTATAGTGAAAAATTTCAAAAAGTGATTGATGTTTGGGCAAAAGAATATGCTCTCAAAAAAAGCATAGATGAAAAAATTTGTGCCGATAAAGATGGAAATCCGTTGCCATGGTACACGTATCCGGCAATTGAATATTTGGTGCAATTTGATTATCATGACAAAAAAATATTTGAATATGGTTGTGGCTATTCCTCGGCATTTTGGGCAGAGAGAGCTTTAACGGTCACTTCTATTGAAGATAACCAAAATTATTTTACGCGTTGGAAAAATGAGTTTCAAATGCAAAATTTGGATATTCGTTGGCGCGATGAAGGCGAAATTTATGAAAAGGCCATTTTTGAAGATGATATAAAGTATGATGTGATTGTGGTCGATGGAAAACGTCGTGAAAAATGTGCCGAGGCTGCCGTACAAAAATTGGCTGACGGGGGCATGATTATTTTAGATGACAGTGACAGAATCAATACCAGTTTGGAATATGTGCATGCCGTGGAAATTTTGAAACAGGCAGGGCTTTTGCAGGTGGATTTTTATGGCTTTTGCCCGATGAATAATTATACAAAAACCACATCGGTTTTCTTCTCTCGTAATTTTGATTTCAAATCTCTTTACAAGGTTCAACCAATTAACGGAATCGGCAATCTTTGGAGTATGGGACGGCGAGCTCGGAAGGATTTTTTTAAGAAATTTGCTTAAAAAAAAGAAGCCTTAAGAGGCTTCTTTTTCAATTTTTTCCGGAGTGGCTTGGGTGTGACATAGCTCCCAAATGGCATAAATCCATGCAATCACAATAAATGTGATAATGGGGATTCTGCTTTGCGGCAGATAAATCAGATAGGTAATACCGGCCATGCAAGCGACTCCAATTACACAAATGAAAATTGATAACAATCCGCATATAGTGCGATTTAAAAATTTTTTCTTTTTTTTCATATTGTTTGAATTTTGGGGTTAATAATATCTCTTTAATATCTATTCTCATAAATAAATATGTTTTTTTTCAAAAAAATGCAATAAAAAACCGTACGGAAAAGTTTTTAGTTATCTTTTCAGTACGGTTTTTTTCTAGTCTTCTATCGTTGGTGCTTTTTTCATTTCTTGGAGCATTACTCCCCAAGTAAATAAAATGAACATAATAACGTATGGTCTTGATGTTTCATTGTATAGACCATAAAACATACCCCCGGCGCAAAGCAGCATGCCAAGGTAAATTAAAAATGTTTTCATAAGACATATATTTAAGGGTTAATAATATTTTTTCTACAGAAAATATTATGCCTTAAATTTTTATCTGACAAGTTTTTTATTGTGTACTTTTTATGACAGTGCTAAAGATTGAATTTCGTAGCGCAATTCGTTTAAGCCGCTTTTCTTTTCTGAGCTTGTGGCTAAAACGGTAACATAGGCAGCTGCGTGTTCTTTGATGGTCTTTTGCGTTTCTTGCAAAACTTTTTCTAAGGCTTTGGCGCTGATTTTATCGGTTTTGGTCAAGACAATTTGGTAGGTGACGGCAGCTTTGTCCAGCATTTCCATAATCTCTAAATCAACCTTTTTAATGCCATGGCGCGAATCGATTAAAACAAAAACTCTTTTTAAGTTTACGCGACCTTGCAGATAAGCAAAAATGAGATTTTGCCATTGCTTGACCATGCTTTCCGGTGCTTGGGCAAAGCCATAACCGGGGAGGTCAACAATATGGATTTTGTCGCCCAAGTTAAAGTAGTTTAGTTGTTGAGTGCGTCCGGGGGTATTAGAGGTTTTAGCCAAACTTTTTTGGCTGGTCAGCGCATTGATGATGCTCGACTTTCCGACATTGGAACGTCCGGCAAAAGCCACTTCGGGCATTTCGGTTAAAGGAAGTTGCTCTAACTTAGCCACCCCGAGTACAAAGGTGCAGGGTTGCTTGAAAAAAGCTTCGGCTTCTTTTAAGGACTCTTGATTATACTCTGGGGTGGCGAATTCCATTAGTCTACTCCGTTTTTGCGCATGATGGCTTTTTGTTGAATGATGGACAAGAGGTTACTAAAGCTCCAGTAGATTACCAAACCGGCAGCAAAGTGACCGAGCATGAATGTGAAGATGAGCGGCAACAACATAAACATGCGGGCTTGATCTTTGTTGGTAGGTGCCGGATTGAGCTTTTGTTGAATGTACATGGTGATTCCCATGATAATCGGCCAAACACCAATATCCAAAAAGCCGGGGACGGGGAAATGAAGCATTTCGGAGATTGTCAACGGGTCAGGTGCAGACAAGTCTTTAATCCAACCAACGAACGGTGCATGACGAATCTCAATGGAGATATTCAAAACTTTGTACAAAGAGAAGAATACCGGAATTTGGATGAGCATCGGTAAGCAACCTGCAGCCGGATTGATTTTTTCTTTGCGATAAAGCAACATAGTTTCTTGTTGCAATTTCATTTTGTCATCACCATAGCGTTCTTGCAACTCTTTGATTTTTGGTTGCAACTTTTTCATCTTGGACATGCTGTCAAAAGACTTGCTGGCTATTGGATACATTACCAAGCGGAGCAGGGCAGCAAAGAGCAAAATTGCCCAGCCCATATTACCGATAAAGTGATAGAAAAAGTCTAAAATGTAGAAGAACGGTTTGGTCAAGAAATAGTACCAACCAAAATCAACGGCTAAATCAAATTTTTCAATATCAAATTGTTTGGTGTATTTATCCAATAATTTGATTTCTTTGGCGCCGGCAAACATTTTCAAGTCAACCATTCCAACAGAACCGTTGTCAATTTTTTGTTCGGTTCCAACGTAGTCAACTTGATAACTGTTTTTACCGGTGTTGCTGAATTTGACTTTGCTTTCGCTGTTTTTATCCAGAATGAAAGCAGAGAACCAATAGTGGTCAGAAAAACCAGCCCAACCGCCGTTGGTCTTGAATTCTTCTTTTTCACCGCTTTCTAAGTCTTTGTATTTAATTTCTTCCAAGGAAGAATCGACAACGCCGGTCATGCCTTCGTGAATGATGGCGCGGTTTGCATTTTTGGGGTCAAAGCTGCGTTTAATCAAACCAAAAGGAT
This sequence comes from uncultured Alphaproteobacteria bacterium, assembly GCA_944393225.1. Classification (GTDB taxonomy): domain Bacteria; phylum Pseudomonadota; class Alphaproteobacteria; order RF32; family CAG-239; genus CAJLXD01. The sequence continues at coordinate 20,340 of CALXZK010000006.1, read as the reverse complement.
ATAAGCTGATTTGTTTGCCGGAGTTGTTTTCAACGGCTTGCTCCAATGTGAACATATAATCTTTATCAACGGAAATTTTGCGAATGAAACGAATACCTTGTCCGTTGTTCCATTCCAAAACAATCGGTGTTTCAGGGGTTAATTCTTTGCCTTTAACACTCCAGATGGTGTTGCTGCCCGGAAGACGAATGTTTTTATCCATAGAAATCCAACCAAAATCGGCGTAATAAGCATTTTCGGTTTTGGCAGGTGCAAACAACTCAACATCTTCACTGTCGGCATCTAAGGTTTGTTTATATTTATCAAGGTAAAGTTCATCAAAACGACCACCTTTAACGCGAATGCTGCCGAGCAAAGCCGGTGTTTTAATTTGAATGCGTTTGTCTTGATTTAAGGCTGCTGTTTTATCCAGAGGAGCTTCATCAAAAACAACGGTGTCATTTTTGATCGGTTCTTCATTTTCAACACTTTCTTCAATTTGCGGAGCCGGTTGGTTTGGTTGTACCTGCTCTTTAGGGAACAACAAATTGGTTACAAAAATCACGATAATAGACGCGATAACAGCAAGGTATAAGCCTTTTACATCATCTTTCATTTTTTTAAACTTCCTTTAATTAACGTCATGCTTGAAAATTTTTTCCTCGTGTACCTCAAAATGTACACGTCGTCAAAAACTTTCAGCGCAGCACGTCAATTAAAGAAAGTTTAACCGACGCGCGGCGAATAAGAGTCATGCTTGGAAATTTTCTTCTCGTATACCTCAAAATGTACACGTCGTCAAAAACTTCCGGTGCAGCACGTCAATTAAAGAAAATTTAACCGACGCGCGGCGAATATGCGTCATGCTTGGAAATTTTCTCCTTAATTGCTGACGCAGTATCTAAATACACCTATCTAATTTCTCATAATCTAGTGGATTTATTTGCGTAAAGCAAGGGTTTATCTTGGGTTATGCTTGCTTTTCTTTGCATTTGTCGGTGGAACAGGGTCATAACCGCTGCCTCCCCATGGATGGCAACGCAATAAGCGTTTGCAACCAAGCCATACGCCCTTAAAAATTCCATGCTTTTCAATGGCTTCAATCATATATTGTGAACATGTCGGTTGATAGCGGCAAACTCCGGGGCATAGCGGAGAGAGAAATTTTTGATAAAATCTGACCAGCAAAATCAATATTTTTTTGATGATTTTGGTCATTTGGAGGCTTTCTTGGCTTGCAGTTGACCGTTGATTTGTTCAAGAGCATTTTGCATGTTTTGTTTGAGTTTTTGAAAATCGCAAGTGGCGGTGTTGTATCTGCCGATTAAGACATAATCTACACCACTTAAAGCCGTTTGCGGGAAAACTTCGCGGACAGCAGCGCGTAATCTTCTTTTGGTGCGATTTCGGATATGAGCTTTGCCTAATTTTTTTGTGGCGGTATAGCCAATGTGGCAGATGTTTTCTTGCTCAGATAAACTGAGAGCCGCCTGCAGGATTAAGCCGGATGTAACAACCTTTAATCCCTTAGAGGCGACTCTAACGAAATCTTTTCTCTTTTTTAAGATAAAAACTTCTACCATAATGGTTCCAGACTAGGCTGAAAGTCTTTTACGACCTCTTGCACGACGTGCTGCCAAGACTTTGCGACCACCTTTGGTTTCCATACGAGTACGGAAGCCGTGACGGCGAGCTCTAACCAATTTGCTCGGTTGATAAGTACGTTTCATTTTTTTTCTCCGGTTGAGGCGGATTGTTCCGCCGATTGTTATTTATTATTTAAAGGTCCTTCTTATCTTACAGAACCTCTCGGAATTAATGCTCTGATTATTCAGAACACTCGTTTTATAAATTTAAATCCAATCAAAGTCAATAAAAAAAGGACTTAAATTTTTGATTTAAGCCCTTCTTTTTTGTTTTTTGTTTCTTATTAACGGCGGTCACCCATCAAGCGCAAAAGATAGATGAACATGTTAATGAAGTCCATGTACAGGTTCAAAGCACCGGCAATGGCTTTGCGAGACATCGTATCTTCACTATCAGCGCTGTAATAAATTTGACGAACGGCTTGGGTGTCATAAGCAGTTAAACCGGTGAAGATTAAAACACCGATAACAGATACGGCATAGCTCAAACCGGGGCTTTGGAAAAAGAGGTTAATGATAGAAGCCACAATCAAGCCCCAAACACCCATAATCAAGAATGAGCCCATGGCACTCAAGTCTTTTTTAGTGGTGTAGCCATATAAGCTCATGCCACCGAACATAGCGGCAGTAATCAAGAAAACTCTGGTGACGCTGGCGCCGGTGTAAGCCATCAAAACTGGGGTTAAGGAAATACCCATAACGGCAGAAAAGCCCCAGAACATGGCTTGAACTTGTTGCAAAGTTCCGCGTTGTAAAACCCAACCAAAGGCAAAAACCATAAGCAAGGGGGCAAACAAGAATAGCCAGCCTAAGCCGCTCATGGTGACACCTTGCGGTGTTACGTTAAAAAATAAGCGGATGAGGGAGGTGTTTGCAACTAAATAAGCAGCCAAAGCAGTCAAGCAAAGACCACCGGTCATGTAGTTGTAAATTTTGAGCATGTATTGACGCAAGCCTTCATCAACATAAGTTTTGGCTTGTGCATTTACTTTAGTTTCCATAGATATTTTCTCCTGTTTAATTGTTCTAAAAAATAATATAGGGAAAGTTTTTGCAAAAATCAACCGCCCTTATTCGTACTGGTATAATTCTTTGCCGTGATTTTTGAGCCATAATCTGCCTTTGGCGGCATTGGGGCAGAGCTTTTTAACACATTGCCAAAACTCTCTAGAATGATCTTGGTGCAGAAGGTGAGAAACTTCATGTGCAACCAGATAATCTATTACATATTTGGGCGCTAAGCTGATGCGCCAGTTGTAATTTATATTATCCAAACTTGAGCAGCTTCCCCAGCGAGATTTGGTGTCTTTGATGCTGACGGAGTTAACATGACAACCGATTTTGGCTGCCAAAATTTTAGATTTTTTGAACAATTCATCTTTGGCATTTTTCTTAATGAAATCACAAATGCGGCGATGCATAAATTCTTTTGAACCCGATACAATCAGAGTGTTTTCATCCATCAAAACACCGCAGCGTTTTTGCGGACAATGGTTGATGGTATATTCTTTGCCCATAATGGAAATAATCTCGCCATTTTCAAAACGCTTGGCAACGGGAATTTTTTCTAAATTTTCTTCCATCCAGGCACGGTGCATTTCTACAAATTCAATGGCTCTTTTGGCACTGCAACGGCTGGGAATGGTTAAAATCGGCAAACGCTCTTTGGTATCAATTCGCAAGGTTAGGCGTTTGGCCTTTGGCGATTTAATGATTTTGATATCCATATTCAAAGCGGCTTGAATATCAAAGGTCTTGCCAGTCAATAACGTAATTTTCATAGTCTTCTATTCCCGTTTCAGATACGGTTTCGCGTTCCTGTAAAGACATTTTTGCCTCATGCACGCTCTTGGCTTTTCCGGTGATTAACGGATGCCAAGAAGGCAAGTCATAGCCGTTGTCTAAGAGCCAATAAGCACAGGTTTTCGGCAACCAACGCGGTTTTTCTCTGATGGCTGCCAAGTCAATGTCGCGGCAATCGGAAACTTTTTCAAAGCGATGCTCGTAAATGCGGCACAAGCAGCTTTTGCAATCTAAGAATCGGCAACGCGTGTTGGTGAATTTTATTTTGCCTTTAATTTCAATTTTGTTTAGGCAACATTTTCCGCAACCGTCACAAAGCAATTCCCATTCTTCTTTGCTCATTTCTTCCAGCTTTTTCTTTTTCCAAAATTCTGGTTCGAATCGGTCAAGATGGTCAAAACGGCTTTGCGGATCATATTCTTCCGAGGCAAAATTTTTATTGTCCGAACTCATGGCTCGTCGTCCTCCAAAATATGATCTTCCCATTCTTCCTCGGGAACAAGCGTTTCGGAAATGCAGCGATTTTTGATGCTGTGTTGCTCTTCTAGGGGCTTGCCTGTTATTAGCGGATGCCATGGCGGCAAGATACCTTTTTCAGACAACCAACGATAAGAACAGTTTTTCGGCATCCAGCTTATTTTATCAACATTGTCTTTATCAAGCTTCAAACATTCCGGCACCAATTTGCAGCGATTTTTATATTCCGTGCAGGTGCAGTTTTCATGATTAAAATAGCGGCAGACTAAGTCAGTGTAATAAACTTCATCACTATCTTCATCTTGCAATTTTATCAGGCAGCAACGACCGCAACGGCAGCAAATGCTTTCCCATTCGGCTTCTGAAAACTCGGATAATTTTTTATGTTGCCAAAAATCTTTTGTCACTCTTTTTTCCTTTTTTAAGAATTGTTATGCTACTATACAGCAAACAAAGTTTAAGGAGAATTAAAATGTTTGCTTGGTTGGCAAAATTGTTGCTCAATACACCGGTACAAAATACTTGTTCTTGTTGCTCACAAAAATGCGAACGGTTGGAGAAAATGCGTCAGCAAATTGAGCGGGGTCAACTTAGCGAAGAACCAGAAGAACATCCTCAAGATAACATCATTTACTGCAATACGCCCGAACATGAATATACCGGAAAATATTTGGGTTCTGCCCTGTATTATAATGATATATTTGTCAACGGGCAAAAACAGAATAAAGAATAATTATTCTCCGCCGATTTGGTCCGGTAAATATTCTTCTTTTGCCAAGTTGCCGAATTGGGTAAATTCACCATTCCAGAAGAGTTGAATGGTTCCGGTTGAGCCGTGACGGTTTTTACCGATAATAACTTCAGATATGTTTTGTGTGGCTCTGACACGAGCTTCCCATTCTTCATGGCGTTTTTGCAGGTGTTCCGGTGTTTCGGAGGCTTTTTGCTGCGGCTCTTCATTTTGCAGATAGTAGTTTTCACGATAAATAAACATAACACTATCCGCATCTTGCTCGATAGAACCGGATTCACGCAAGTCTGACATTAACGGACGTTTATCATCTCTTTGTTCTACACCACGGTTTAATTGGGACAGGGCAATTACGGGTAAGTTGAGTTCTTTTGCCAAGATTTTTAAACCACGGGAGATTTCGGACAATTCTTGTACACGGTTGCCTTCGGTTTTTTTGCTGCCGCTACCCATAATCAATTGAATATAGTCAATGATGATTAAGCCCAAACCCTTGTTTCTTTTCAATCTGCGGGCGCGGGTGCGAATGGAGTTGATGTTCAAACCCGGTGTGTCATCAATGTAGAGCGGAATATTTTCCAACTCGCGGACGGCGGCGGCAATACGTGTAAATTCGGCATTATCCAACTCACCAGTACGCATTTTGTGCGCGTTGGTTTGGGTAACGGTGGAAAGAATACGGCTGGCCAACTGGTCAGCAGACATTTCCAAAGAAAAGAAAGCAACGCCTTTTTTGCTCGGGTCTAAGTTTTTGTTGTGATACATATAGTCGGCAACATTATAAGCAATATTTGTGGCCAAAGCCGTTTTTCCCATCGCCGGACGAGCAGCGATAATAATCAAGTCGGAGTTGTTCAGACCACCGGTTTTGTTATCCAAAGCATCAAGAGCCGTTGGCAAACCGGAAATTTTTCCTTCTTTTTGGTAAGCTTCTTCAATGTTGCTTAAAGAAATATTCAAAGCCTCGCCAAAGTCAACAAAGCCGCCTTGGTGCTCGCCTTGGTTGGCTAGCTCAAATAATTTTTTTTCTGCCGACTCGATTTGTTCCATAGCATCCGAATCGATGTCTTCTTTGCTGGCGTCGTTTACAATATCAAAACCGGTGGCAATCAGCTCGCGGCGCAGATATTTGTCATAAATAAATTGCGCATAGTATTCGGCGTTGGTTAAAGGTGTGGCACTATCTGCCAATTTGACCAGATATTGGTGTCCGCCGACTTCGTTTAACGTGCCTTCCTGCTCAAAATAGTTTTTGAGGGTGATAACATCGGCAACGTGACCGCGGGTGATGAGCTTGGAGATTACCTCAAAAATTTTAGCATGAGTCGAATCGGCAAAATGTTGCGGTTTTAAGAATTCCGAAACTTTTTCATAAGCCTTATTGTTGGCTAAAATAGCTCCTAACAGGGCTTGTTCGGCTTCAATGCTTTGCGGGAGTTTGCTGACGTCAATAGAGGTATCCATGGTCTTCTTTCAATTAAGTTATTTGATGCAGATTTTATAAACAAAAAAAACATTAAATACAATCTAAATTCTACATAGAGGTTTGTGGATATCGGGGATAAAAAAATACCTTCTCGAAAGAGAAGGTATTTGAAACTTTTTTATGAAGCTTGATTATTATTTTGCTTTAGCAATAGTTTTTTTGATTTTGATAGCTTCATCGCTCAATTTGCTGTTAGAGGTGGATTCCAAATAAGCATCCAAACCGCCATTGTGTTCAATAGAACGCAAAGTTTTTGAGCAAACTTTCAATTTGAAAATACGGTTAAGTTTTTCACTCAAGAGTGAAACAACTTGTAAGTTAGGCAAGAAACGACGACGGGTTCTATTGTTAGCGTGGCTGACATTGTTGCCGCTCATAACGCCGGTGCCTGAAATATCACACTTTTTAGCCATTGTTATTTTTCCTTAAAATTTATCTTTTGAACAGAACTTGTTGCTTGTTAATACATAGATTTAGACAAATAGTCAAGTGAAATTTTGTAAAATGGGGGGTAAAGGTGCTAAAAAGTGCAAAATTTTGCTGGAAAAGTGTGCTAAAGCGGTGTAAGAGTATGGTGTTTGTTTGATGTACCCGTAGCTCAGTTGGATAGAGTATCGGCCTCCGACGCCGAGGGTCGTGGGTTCGAATCCCCCCGGGTACGCCATAACAGAAAAAAAGGGCTGCTTATCAGCCCTTTTTTTCTGTTATGTTGAGTAGCTGCGGGTTTCGAACCCACGAGGAAGTGGTTCGACTAGGAGGAGAGGCAGACGGGAGTATGCCGGTGAGGGCAAAGCCCGAGCGACGACGAAGCGGCGACGAAGGAGCCCATCTTTCCGGGTACGCCATAAAAAAGCCGTCTGATGAAGACGGCTTTTTTTGTCATGGCTTTCCGGATGGTCGAACCCGGGTTCGTTCTTGCTTGTAAGTTCGCAAGCTCACTAACGGCGCTGCGGTCACTTGATTTGTAACGCTTTATCGGTGGCGTTATCACTTGTCTCAAAGCTAACAAATCTGCGCCTTTCGTTGAAATAATCTCCATCGGAGATTATTTCCTCCTCAAGCCCTCCGGGTACGCCATAAAATAAAAGAGGCTGTTTATCGGCCTCTTTTTTGATATTATTCTTTTATAAACGGCTTAACAAAGCGGTCAAATTTGCGTTCATTGTTTTTTGACCAGCCCATGATATATTTATCTCCCATGCAAAATAGCGGTGTACCGATACTTTCCAAGTTAAACTTATCGCCGCAGGCTTCAAAAAGTTTGTAACCTTCAGCTTGGTAAACATCAACTTTGGTCATTTCCAAATCGGGATATTTTTTGTTGATATATTCCATGGCGTAGTGGCAATAAGGGCAACCATCATAAAAGAAAAAGTAAATTTTATCATTGCTGATTTGAGGTTGATTGTCGCAACCGCTTATAAAACCCATAACCAACAAAAGTGCCAATATATATTTTTTCATGATTTTTCTCTCTGAATAACAACGTTGTATATATCATAAAAAAGGCTTTGATTTTAGTCAAAGCCTTTTATTGGGTTGTGCTAAAATGTCTTTATTTTGCAGCTTTGCCCCAAGCATTGTCTTTAGCTTCACCTTTCATGCAGAACAAAACCAACAGATAAATGTTGGCAGCCAATTGAATGTAGTTAAAAACCATGGCGGCAGACATGGAAACACCCATCAATGCAACAACCAAAATTCCAGGAACGATGCTGATGAGCAACCAGTAACCGCTTTTACCTAAGTCATGCAAACGACGAGCAGAAATGCCTAATGCCGGCAACATCAAAGCCAATGCGGCTAATGATGAAATAATCGGTAATCTGAGCAAACTAAAAACAAAACCGATAACAAACAGAACAATAAACATATAAAGTTGGAAATACCAAAAATCAGGGCGTGTTGCTCTGCCTTTAAAATCCACATAGTGGTTTTTTACAACATCGACACCATATTTCATGAAATGGGATTTCAAAACTTCAATCTTGTTGGTATTTTGATTTTGCATAATTTTCATCCTTTTCTAAATTATTAAGATGTTATAATTAAACAAGGATGCCTCTTTGATGACAATATAAATTTTTAATCTATAAACAGAGGGACAAAAAAAATCCTTTGCATTTTAAGCAAAGGATTTTACTGAAATTATTCGCCGATTAAAGGTTCGGGTGTTTTGCGAGAAGTTTTATCTTTCATGAAAACATTATTGCTTTCTTTTTTTCCTTCAACTTCTAACTGAGGGTTAACAAAGTTCATGTTGCCGCGTTCATAAAAATAAAAATCGCGACGGATGGCGGCTTTGTCTTTGATGGAAAGCTCTTCCCATTCTTTTTCACTCATTCCGTAGGGGTATGTTTCCGGTGTGCTACTGCAAGCGGAAATCAAGGCAATCGCGCCTAAAAGTAATAATCTCTTCATATCTATTCTCCTAAAGTCTAACTTTCATTATAATCTTTTTTTCTTAATTTGAACAGATATATTTTTCTGCTTAAAATTTTATTAAACAGAATAATTAATTGAATCTTTAGAATCTCAAGCGTAACATCTTAACCATAACGAAAACGAATCTGAGTCTTGTGTTGACCCATGTTCCGTTATATGGAAAATAGTTTCAATTATATAAGGAAATTTTATATGTTGAGTTTGAAAAAAATCGGGGCTTTGGCTGTTAATGCTGCTTTGCTGCTGACAGCTTTTGCCGGTTCAGCTCAGGCTTCGGAAATTGACTTGAATATTCCGATGCTCGACGTTGACTATCAAATTTTCGGCTATGCAATAACTGGTTCCCAAATCTTGTTCTATGGTTTGGGAATTTGTTTATTGGGCTTTTTGTTTGGTCTTTATGAATTTATCAAAATTAAAAAACTTCCGGCTCATAAATCTATGCTCGATGTTTCTAATTTGATTTATTCTACCTGCAAAACCTATATGAAACAACAAGCCAAACTCTTGGTCGTTTTGGAAATCTTTATTGCAGCTTGTATCTTTTATTATTTCTACGGTTTGCAAGAGACTCCGCTTTCTAAAGTGTTCACCATTTTGGGTTGGTCAATCTTGGGTATTTTGGGTTCTTTCTGCGTAGCTTGGTTCGGTATGCGAATCAATACTTATGCAAACTCTCGTACCGCATTTGACTCCCTTAAAGGTCAAGCTTATTCCGTTATGAGTTTGCCGCTTCGCTCCGGTATGTCTATCGGTGTGATGCTTATTTGCGTTGAACTCGTAATGATGATTGCTATTTTGCTCTTTGTTTCTCGCGAGAGCGCAGGTGCTTGCTTTATCGGTTTTGCCATTGGTGAATCTTTAGGTGCTTCCGCTTTGCGTATTTGCGGCGGTATCTTTACCAAGATTGCCGATATCGGTGCCGATTTGATGAAAATTATTTTCAAAATCGACGAAGATGATGCGCGTAACCCCGGTGTGATTGCCGACTGTACCGGTGATAATGCCGGCGACTCCGTTGGTCCTACCGCCGATGGTTTTGAAACTTACGGCGTGACCGGCGTGGCTCTTATCAGCTTTATCGTTCTTGGTGCCGGCATGATGTATATGCCGAACGGTGAACTTGCCATGATGCAAAACGGCATTGATATTCAAGCTCGCCTAATCGTTTGGATTTTTGCTATGCGCTTACTCATGATTTTGACCTCTATGGTTTCTTATTGGTTGAACTCTAAAGTCAGCAAAGCCATTTTCGGTAACAAAAAATCTTTCAACTTTGAAACTCCGTTAACCTCTTTGGTTTGGTTTACTTCCATTATTTCCATTTTGGTTACCTTCGGTGTTTCTTATGTAATGATTGGTAACATGGGTGAAGATTTGTGGTGGAAACTTTCCGTTATCATTTCTTGCGGTACTTTGGCTGCAGCTTTGATTCCGGAATTTACCAAAGCTTTCACTTCTTCAAAATCTAAACATGTTCAAGAGATTGTTAATGCCAGCCGCGAAGCCGGTGCTTCTTTGAACATTATCTCCGGTATTGTTGCCGGTAACTTCTCCGCTTTCTGGAACGGTTTGGTTATCGTCGGCTTGATGGCAATTGCATACATGACCTCGATTGAAGGTTTGGATGCATACATGGTTTATCCGACCGTATTTGCCTTTGGTTTGGTGGCTTTCGGTATGCTTGGTATGGGTCCTGTTACCATTGCCGTTGATAGCTATGGTCCGGTAACAGATAATGCTCAATCAGTTTTCGAACTTTCGCAAATTGAAGACATTAAAGGCATTAAAAAAGAAATTGAAAAAGATTATGGTTTCACTCCTGACTTTGAACAAGGTAAACAACTCTTGGAAGAAAATGACTCTGCCGGAAATACCTTCAAAGCCACAGCTAAACCGGTGCTTATTGGTACGGCTGTTATCGGTGCAACAACCATGATTTTCTCAATTATCTTATTGTTGAACCTCAAATTGATGCTTCTTGACCCGAATGTACTCTTTGGTATGATTTTGGGCGGTGCGGTTATTTACTGGTTCTCCGGCGCTTCCATGCAAGCCGTTTCTACCGGTGCATATCGTGCCGTAAACTTCATCAAAAAGCATATTAAGCTTGATGGTAAAACTGCTGCTTCTGAAGAAGATACCAAGAAAGTGGTTAAAATCTGCACACAATATGCGCAAAAAGGTATGTTCAATATCTTTATCGTGATTTTCTCTTTCACAATTGCATTTGCTTGCTTTGATGCTAACCTCTTTGCAAGTTACCTTATCTCTATTGCCATCTTTGGTTTGTTCCAAGCTCTCTTTATGGCTAATGCCGGTGGTGCTTGGGATAATGCTAAGAAGGTGGTTGAGGTCGACTTGCATGAAAAAGGTACTGATTTGCATGCAGCTACCGTCGTCGGTGATACAGTTGGTGACCCCTACAAAGACACATCTTCTGTTGCTTTGAACCCGATTATTAAGTTCACAACATTGTTTGGTTTGCTGGCGGTTGAAATGGCCGTAGCTGCTCCGCGTTGTGTTTCTTTGGGCTTGGGTATTGTCTTCTTTATCATCGGATTGATTTTTGTCTTGAAATCTTTCTATGGTATGAGAATCGAATCTACCAAAGACTAATAGTACAATTGTCTGAACATAATAAAGGTCTTGGATACAAGCTCCAAGACCTTTATTTTTGCTTGACAAAACAAGCATTTCATGGCTTTTTAGAGTCCGACTAAGAATTATGATGTTTAATTAAATTATTAAAGCTATGGTTAAAAGTAATCAATTAAGACTACAAATGTTTAGTATTTTGCATGGTGATGTTTTCTCTTCTCAGACAATGGCAACTCTAACAGAAAAGCTTTCGGAAGATGAACTCGGTGCTTTGGTCGTTATGTTTATCGATATTTCTCAAGGTTTGAATATTCAAGAAAAGAGCGATGATTGTGAGTGGCTCATTGATGTGGCTAAAAAATATCATCAACTCTTGCTGTCATTGAATATTAATTCCATTATTCATGGAACGTATGTTGAGATTTTGGATAATGTCTTAAGATATCTTAATTTCAGACGAGAGAACAGTGATATCGGCTGCAAAGAAATTTTTGATGCCGTGCATGAATATGTGCGCATGCTCAGATGCCAATGCGATATGCCCGAACTTTCAGTAACAGAGCAGGAAAATCGAATGTTGACCGCAATTTTTAAAAGTTCTGAACCGGAACTAAACAAATTGGTCATGGCATTGCTTTGCCGTTTTTCTTTCGAGGAAAAACATATCCCTTTGGTGGAAGACTTTTTGAAGCAAAGAAAAGATTTGGTTCTCAATTATATTAAAATTATCGGAACCGAAAAATGTAATTTTATTTTTTGATTATTGAAGAAAAAGTCTTAGGTTTTAACCTAAGACTTTTTCTTTTTTTGATGTATTTTTTTCAGTTTGGAATCTAGTCTTTCTTCTTCTATGCCGACCGGATCTTGGTGGATGATGATGACGGCATTGGGGTAAACCTCCCAGATGTTATCTTCTACCATTTCGGTCATATCATGCGCGGCAGAAAGCGGTAATTCTCCATCTAACTCCAAATGAAACTCAAACATGTATTTGCCGCCCAAGTCATGTGTTCTTAAATCGTGAATACCTTTGGCAAAAGGTGAACTCATGACGATTTTCTTTATTTCTTTTCGGATTTCCGGAGAAAGTTCGGCATCCATAAGTGTACGGACGGATTCAGCCGCAATCTTGTAGGCATTGTAGAGCAAATATGCCGAAATACCGATGGCGGTTACACTATCAAACCAAGAGATGCCAAACCAAGAAACAATGCACAAAGAAAGGATAATTGAAAGGTTGGTCATAACGTCAACCATATAATGTGCGCTATCTGCTTCTATGGCTTTGGAATCGGTTAATTTGGTAACGTAGCGCTGGAAAGCAATCAAGCCTAAGGTAGAAACCAATGCTATAACCATAATCAAAATACCGATGGTGGTTTGTTCAATTGGGCGGGGATAGATTAAACGGTTGACACCGTCATACATGACAAAAATACCCGAACCGGCGATGAATGCGGCTTGAACAAGTGCCGATATGGATTCTGCTTTGCCGTAGCCGTAGCGGAAAGAATAGCTTTCTTCTTGCGAAGAAAAACGGACGGCAATAACGGTGATTAATGATGCCCCAATATCGGTCAGAGAATCTATCATTGAAGATAAAACCGCCAAAGAACCGGTATAAAAGGCACCGAATGTTTTTAATAAACACAGACTGATGGCTAAGGTTAAGCTTGCCGTCGTGGCTGTTTTTTTCAAACGGTTAATTTGTTCCGTTGTCAGATATTTTTTCTTCATAGACATATCTTATTTTTTCCATGTTTTCTTGTTTTATTTCGTAATAATTACCCAGCATATAAGAGGCAAAGAGATTCAAATTTGTCTCCTTGGGAAAGGTAATAAACTTGTACGAAACATAGTATTTATTCTCTTTTTGCCAGAAAGACAAATCAATTTTTTCATTGCCTTCAACTTGCAATTTTAATGTAAACAGAAGCTCAGGATTTTCAAGATTTTCCGTGCTGTTTATAATTTGTGTATTGAGTAAATATTTGGCTAAATTTGCCAGCGTGTCTATGTCCGTATTGCCACTGCAACTGAGTAAACGTCCGAAGCGCAAATCCCATAAACGGCTTAAGGTCCATTCTTGCGCATTGGTGGACAAATCTATCAGCTCGATGGCGGCTAACCAAACTTGAAATTTGTTATCAAATTTGACGTAGGCAGCGCGGGTTCCTCTACCGATTTCAATGTCATATTTACCCACCTCAAATGAAAGAATGTTTTGGTTTTTATTATCTTTCAATTCAACACGAATATTAGGCGAACCTTTAACGCTTATCGGTTGTAAGCCAAAGTGAGATAAATTTTCGGCGCGTTCAGATTTCTTTTCATAGTATCTGGCTTCAATTAAAGCGCTTAAAAAGCTACGCATTCTGTCTTGCATAACCATTAAGTGTGGCTCACCTTCAAGCTTCCATTCATTATTTTGTTTGTAGAAAGTGAGCTTTTTGCCATAGCTCTGCAAAGTTACGGTTTCCGCATTATTGATTTGTTGCGCCAGCCCCGGAAACAGAGGCTTGTTTTCATAAGTATCAATGTCGCCGCGGTCGGTTTGGTAAACAGAATAAATTCCGCCGCTCAAGAGCAAAGCTGATACGATGATTAAACATAACATTTGTTTGTTAAGCTTAAATGTTGATGCCGGATGTGAGCGGTTGAGGCGCTTTTGTCTGAAAATAAGGAACATCCAGCCTAATAAAATGACAAGCGGAACAGCATAGATGTTGGCAAATTTGACGTAGCTGTCAACGGTGTCAACTTTGGCATTGAGGTTAAGACGGATATTGCGCAAATCAAGGCGCAAAGAGTCTAGTTCTTGGCGAATATTGGCAATGATGGAGAGCTCATCCGGTGTGAAGGTTTCTCTGCCTTCAAACTCTTTTTTGTTCCAAATTTCGCTTAAACCGGCTTTTGTTTTATCCATTTTATTTAAGATTTCTTGCTCTTTAAGCGTAAAATCTTGGCGTGCTTGTCGGCGAATTTTTTCAATTGCCGAAAACTTTCTGGTTTGGGCTGATTTTCCTCTCAATTCAATCAGATTATTTTCTCCGATTAGAACCTCTAAGGCATTCAAAACAAAATTTACATTATCAAATATCGGAACAATAATGTTGCCATCATTTGTGTTGATGGTTGTGGACCAGAATGTATCATACAAGAAATCGGTATCGGCTACGACAATTACTTGGAACGGATGTTCAGGTATTTTACTAATGATGTGTGCCGCAATAATTTTTACGTAATCGTCTTTTTTGAAGTTGCGTAGCAAAACATTTGGGTTATGTGCGGTTTGTGCCCAATCGGCAGCTACGGCAGCGGAGTTTTCTCCCGATTTGAGTAAGGGTAAGAAAATCAGATTTTCGTTTTGCAAAGGACTGATGGTCGCAACCGAACTTACTAATAATTTTTTCAAATTATATGTTTCGGGAATTTCATGATTGATGCCTTCTTCAGGAATGTAAAATTGTAAAATATCTTGGGTATAGCTTGGGGTGTTACTGTCAGCGTTCACCTGAACGGTAAGAGAGTTATCTAAGTCGGCAACAGCCATATCGCCATTGAATTTAAAACCCCAACTGATATCTAATCCGCCTAAATCGGAAGAGGTGAATTTTTCGGTGACGGGTGCAAAAATACGTTCCGAATCGGTAGCAACGTCTAAAAATGCCAAAACCTTGCCGCCGTTGTCGGTATATTTGCGGATAGAGGCAATCATTTCGGGCGTAAAGTCACGCGGGTGAATGATTATCAAGGCAGATAAATCGGCATTGATGTCTTCCGGCTTGGATATGGATTTTATATTATAAAACTTTTCAATCTGATTGATGATTTCCCATCTTTGTGAGGCAACGTTGGCAATAACCGTTTCAAAAACGGGGAGGGTGCTCAAAATGCCGACGGTCTTCTTTTGAACATATAAACGATAAATGGCTTCGGTTAAATCTTGTTCTAAGAAGTTTTGGCGCTCAATGGCAAAAAACGGAATATCGGCACTTTCATCAATGCTGTTGCTTAAGGTTAAGCCAAAATATGCAGCCTCATTGGCATCTATCAACGGAATCGCTTTTAATCCGCGGGTAATGGCATAATCTTCAGCGTTACTGAAGGGAGCAGGATTGTAAATGCGGTAGTTAAATTTGCCATTAGATATTTGAGCATATTGTTTTAAAAGCATGCGCACTTTATCAAACATCAAACGATATTCGGGGTTGCGGCGACCGAGTTCGGGACTGTAATAAAGTTTGGCAGTAATCGGTTCCGGTAAATTTTGCAAAATTTGTTTGGTCGTATCGGTCAAGGCAAAGATTTTTTCTTGCGTAAAGTCATATTGCCATGTTCTGGTGTAGTTGTTTGCCAATAAATTGATACCGACAAAGCCCAATAACATGATGATAAAACTTAAAATATAGTAGCCACGGCTGGTTGATGCAAAAATGCCGGCAGAACCCGAGGTGCGGAAGTTGATGATGATGACCGTTGTCAGGTTGAACAAGAACATGATTGAGAAAAAGAAGATAATATCTCTGAGTTCAAACAAGCCTTGCGTAATGCTGAAAAAGTGGGTTTCAAAGCTAAAAGATGCTATCATATCTATAATTGAAACCGGTGCAAACAGTCGGAAAAATGATAAAATATATTCTAGTCCGCAAAGCAAGAAAGCTAAGTTGGCAATAACCGCTAATACTAAAGCTGTTACTTGGTTTTTGGTTAAGGCAGACATGGTTTGTGAAATGGATAACATACAGCCGGCAATAAGAAAACTACCGATATAGCTGATGAAAATGACGGTATTGTCCGGATTGCCTAAAATATTTACGGTAATCCAAAAAGGAAAAGTAAGGATTAAGGCAACAGAACAAAATATCCATGAAGCTAAGAACTTGCCTAACACCAATGAGGTTGTTGAAACCGGCATGGTCATGATTTGGACAATGGTTTTGGTGCGAAATTCTTCAGCCCAAAGCCGCATGGAAATTCCAGGGATAAAGAGCAAGTATAACCATGGTTGGTATGAAAACATGGATACCAAACTGGCTTGTCCGCGGTCAAAAAAATGTCCGAAATAGAGAGCAAAAGAACTATTTAATATTAGAAAAGATATGAGATAGACATAAGCAAGGGGAGAGGTGAAGTAGCGTATTAATTCATTTTTGCAAACTATCAATGTATTTTTCATTCGCATACTCCTTGAGTCAGTTTTTTGAAAGCAGCGTCTAAGTTGCTACAATCGGCTTTGAACAAAATGTCTTTTAAGGCGCCGTCGGCAATAATTTGACCTTTGTTTATCAATATAATGCGGGTGGCTATGCTTTCGGCTTCTTCCAACAAATGGGTGGAAATCAGAATGGTTTTGTTTTGTCCCAAAGCTTTGATTAGACTACGCATGTGTTCTTTTTGGTTGGGGTCCAGACCGTCGGTCGGTTCATCAAGAAGCAGAATTTCGGGATCGGAAATAATGCTTTGAGCAAAGCCCACACGTCTTAAATAGCCTTTGGATAAGGTTTCAATTTTTTGAGAAATAATTTCTTCAATTTTTGCAGTTTTAATTATTTCTTCTAGGTGTTGCTTCTTCTTTTCTTTGGCAAAACCTCTTAGTTCTGCCATGTAGTTTAAGAATTCTTTGACGGTTAAGTCAGGATACAAAGGTGAACCTTCAGGTAAAAAACCTATGTGGCTTTTAGCTTCAATCGGAGCGGCTGATATATCTTTTTCCAAAACAAAAATTTTTCCCGATGTCGGCGCGATGAAACCGGAAATCATGTTCATTAAGGTCGATTTCCCGGCGCCGTTCGGACCGAGAAGCGCAATAACTTCTCCTACCTGAGCTTTGAAGCTGATGTTTTTTACTGCTTCAATTTCTCCAAAAGTTTTATTTACGTTTTCAATCTTGAGCGTGAAGGTCATTTTTTACTCCTTCAGTTTGGTAACTTTTCCTTCGGTAATCTTTTTCAAATTGGCTTTGATGCTGATGATGTTATTGGGGGCTTTGTTTTGTTGCAACGTTTGGGCAACGAGGTTGGTGCTCGGCAATAAGTCTTTTTTGAAGTTTTTTTCATAGCTGTCAATCAAAGCTAAAATAGCAGCGGCTGATAATCCGCCGTCATAGGTTCCGGCTTCTGAACCGACATAGGTCATGTCATTGTAGAGTTCGGGTTGAGCCGTTAAATCCGGTGTGTATAAAGCCGTAATACGATAATTGCTTATACCTTTGTCGTGCATGGATTGTAAAAGCTTATCACTTTCTTGCGGAGAGCCGATAACAACATAATATTCGGTATCGTTATTAATGAGCATATTTAAAATGCTGTTGAAATCAGTTTGCTCTTTTTGAAAAACAGCTCCGCGAACAATGTATTGCTCTGACAGTTGTTGATTGAGTATTTGGGCTAATTGATGATAATCTCCTTCGGCAAGAATTAATAATCCCAGATTTTTAATGTTTTTTCCGTTTAAAGATTCTTTTAATAAAGCAGCAGCCTCTTCATAAGGCGTGTGAACGATAAAGGTTGTTTTGACATCATCATTTAATGTCAGCAAAACTTGAGGTTCGGGAGCTATGTTAAGACTCAGAACGGCTTTAGTTTCCGGCGGCAAAGTTGTGAGGTTAGATTTATCAATATAGTTGACCTCGTATTTATAGCCGGCGCTGGTGTCGGCTTGGCGTAGTGAATTTTGAATGGCTTGTTGAGCAGCCAAACCTAAATGATTTTCAGGACCGGATAAAGGTAATTCGGCTGCAATTTTTATGACCGGACGGACAATGGTATTGCTTCTTTTGGGTTTATACATTGCCGCAAAAACAGTGGTAATTGCCGTGATGACGGCAATAATTAAAAGAATGATTTTGGTTCTGGTTGTCATGATTGACATGTCAAATGTATCCTATTTCTTATTGATTTCATATAAGGTTATGGCTGCGGCGGTAGAAACATTCAGGCTTTCTACGGTCGGTGAAATCGGCAGCTTAACGGTTGCATCGCAGTTTTCTTCAACCAAACGACGCATACCTTTGCCTTCTGAGCCCATAACAACGGCAATTTTTCCGGTCTTGTTTATGTCTGCAATATAAGTTGTGGCATAGCCGTCCATACCGATAACCCAAAAGCCAGCATCTTTTAATTGGCTGATGGCGCGAGATAGATTGGTGACATGGCAAATGGGTAACTGTTCTATCATGCCGGCAGATGCTTTGGCCATGGTTCCGGTTTCGGTCGGCGAATTTTTATCTTGCAGAATAAGCGCCAAGGTATCAAAAGCAACGCAAGAGCGAATGATGGCGCCGATATTTTGCGGGTCGGTTACTTGGTCTAAGATTAAAATGTGGCAATTTTGCTTTTCTTCAGCCAGACGGCAAATTTCATCTAGGGTGTAATCTTCCAATTCTTGAGATTGCAAAGCAAAGCCTTGGTGAACGGCGTCACGAGGGAGCATTTTATCTAAGTCTTTGCGGTCAACAATACTGACTGAAATGTTGCGCTTAGCAGAAGCTAAAGCTTTTTTGATTTCTTCGGCGTTTTCTTTTGTACAAAAGATTTTGTTAATTTTGCGGTCGGAATTATTGATGGCGGCCATAACCGGATGTCTGCCGTAAAGCAAAACTTGTCCGCCGAAATTTTTATTTTCAGTGATATTTTTTTTACTCATTTTGGTTTCTTTACAACTAAATTTTTCTTAAGTCACAGACTACTCGGATTGAGGGAAAAAAGCAACCATTTTAATTGTGTTATGCTTATTAGAGAATCTTGCGTAAAATACCTTCGTTCTGATCTAAAAGTCGGTGTGCTTCTTCATAAGAAACTTTTTTTGCCGCCATAATACATGCAGTTTTAACTTCGTGTTTGCTTTCTTCAATATATTTTTGTGCTTCTGCTTGAGATATGTGTGCAATTTCTGAAACAAAACGGCAGCCGCGATTGTATAATTTTTCGTTTAAAAGGCGCATGTCTATCATATAGTTTTGATAGGTTTTGCCAATGCGAATCATGGCGCCGGTCGTGAGCATGTTTAAAATCATTTTTTGAGCCGTGCCCGATTTCATGCGTGAAGAGCCGGTGATGGCTTCTTGACCAACAATGGGGTTGATAAAAATATCGGAAACTTCTTTGATTTTGGCGTCGCTGTTGGATGATATGCCAATGGTTTTGCAGCCCAGTTTTTGAGCTTTTTCTAAAGCGGCTTTAACGTAAGCGGCATTACCGTTAGCCGATATGCCGACAATAATATCTTTAGATGAGGGCGCAAAAGTTTTCAAATCAGTCAGAGCGAGTTCTTCTTTATCTTCGGCATTTTCAATTGAATGAGAAAGAGCTTTTTTCCCTCCGGCGATAAAACCTTGAACCATATCTTCTTCAACGCCAAATGTCGGATAGCACTCTGAGGCGTCAAGCACACCGAGACGTCCGCTGGTGCCGGAGCCAAAGTATGCCAATCTTCCGCCGTTGCGAAAAGAGTTGGCAATCAGCTCAATTGCTTCTCCTACTTGCGGTAACACTTTTTTTACGGCTAAAGCTACTTTTTTATCTTCGTTGTTTATGGCTTGGGCAATTTCGTAGCCGCTCATTAAGTCAATGTTTTTTGTCGCAGGATTACTTTTTTCCGTTAAAGGTGTTTTTTTCATGTTTGATTTTTTCCATCTGTTTGTTTTGAGGGTATATTAACGGTAAGAAGTTAACGGATGGTAACAAATTTTATTCACAGATTAAAATTATTTTATCGGTTTTGTAAAAAAATGTGTTGACAAACGGCGCAAAATAAGGTTAGTTGCGTATCAGTGATTATCGCGGAGGATGTTTCCTCCCAAACCTCAAGGTTTAAAAATCCGATGGAGGGGTGGCAGAGCGGTCAAATGCAACGGACTGTAAATCCGTCGACTTTCGTCTACGATGGTTCGAATCCATCCCCCTCCACCATTTAAGGTTAACTCTCGATAAGAGGCGGATAAAGCGGGTGTAGCTCAATGGTAGAGCAGAAGCCTTCCAAGCTTATGACGGGGGTTCGATTCCCCTCACCCGCTCCAATTTCTCCCCTTCTTACCGAATCGTACTAACAACATAAACAATTAGGATCTTTAATATGGCAAAAGAGAAATTTGAGCGCACAAAGCCTCACTGCAACATTGGTACCATTGGCCACGTTGACCACGGTAAAAC